>NZ_JBFAQA010000018.1:0-216503 GCF_040677005.1 Nonomuraea sp. NPDC049421 | reverse complement strand
ACTGCATCACCTTCTCCTGCGTCCAGATGACCGGCTTGGGGCGTACGGCCGGGGCCAGCTCGACCACGGCGGCGGGGTTGAAGTCCAGCAGCCGGCCGCACGCGAGCCCCGCCGTACCAACCGAACCCACCGACCAGGGTTGCCACGCCGCCGCACAGATACAGCCCTACGATCGCCACTGCATGGCTGGACGCCGTACGTGCTTGGGGGCGATCGACGATCCAGGGTTCGTTCCTCACCCTGGCTCACCGTCGATGGGGGCTGATCGCCAAACTCGACTGTGAGACCATCCGAGCAGGCAGCGTACAGCCGCTGCCTGTGAGAGCCGAGGAGCCCAGCGTGTTACTCGCGATGATCCTTTGGTACGCAATACCAGTCGTCATCGTTGTGGCATCGCTCTTTGTGTCGTCCCATAACCCACGACGCGAGGTCTTCTACCTGTCGGCTACTCTCGCCATCTTGATCATGGCGCTCGTGTTTGCTTGGACGGTGGCTCGGGAGGAGTGGGGAGTCTGGCTCTTCTTCATTCTCCCAGCGGCGCTTGTCACGGGCGTACGGCTGATTGTCGCCTCCGTCGTAGCGTCCGAGGACGCTCGTCGGTGACAGAGTTCGGAGTTGCAGTTCGGGTTGCAATACGAAGTCGTCCAAGGGTGTTCAGGATGGACCGCACACGCCCTCTGACCTGCATTGAACTGCCTGGAACCATGATCGGCCGAGCTTTTAATCCGTGGTTCCGGGTTCGAGCCCCGGGCGCCCTACCACTCCACGCCCCATCTGACCTGGTATTTCTCGGTTCTTGTACGCCTGGTGCGAGGCGAATACGGTCGAGTTCATGCTCGTCTGATGCTCTTCAGCACGCGTACGGCCCGCGGTGGGCGACGACAGGGTCCGGACGAGCCGGTTCCCGCTGCCGGGCCGTGATCACCTGAGACCGCCTCGTTGACGTCCCGTAGGAGATCCTTACCGGACAACCTCGGTGATCTCTATGGACGGACACGAGTTTCTCCCCGTAGACGGACACCACGGTCCCGGCAGAGGGGCAGAGATTCTCCCGGCACCCGGTCACTTGATAGCTGGTCTCGCTGCAGTCTCGGCTCCGACCAGGATCATCAGCCGGATTGCCCCACGTTCGCCATGCGATGGTCGGCGCTGGAACGTGGTCGGCGGCGATCGGCGGCCCCGCATCACCCCTGTGGCTGACGACTGGATCCGCGCGCCCGCCACGCCGGCTGGACCAGTCCAGCTCTCCTCGCGCGCCGAGTTCGTCCAGCAGGATCCGGTACAGCTTGGCCCACACCCTGGCGCTGCTCCACTCGCGGAAACGGCGGTGCACCGTCTGCCAGGACGCGCCGGACACCGGCGGCAACTGCCGCCAGGCGCACCCGGTAGTGGCCACGTACACGATCGCCGCCAGGATGACCCGATCGCCGACCCGCCGCCGACCGCCGCCTTGTCGGCGACGACCGCTCCTGAGGCCCGTCACGCGCTGCTGACCCGCTGATCACGCCGGCCCGGTGGATCTCTGTGGGAGTCGCGCCGTCGGCTCAGCCGCCATCCGCGCGGCACAGGGTGTCAGTCCTGGGCGGAGAGGACGCGACGGGCGGCCGCGAGCTGCTGATCCTTGGCCGTTCGCAGCGCCTGGAACTCGGCGGCGTGCGCGCGGACGGTACCGTCCTGGATGCGTTTCTCCACAGCGGACCAGACGGAGACGAGAGCCGTCTCCGCCTTGCACCGGACATCCACCTGTGCCGCGCGGATCTCTTCTCGGGTGGGGGCGCCGTCGCCCGTCCATCGTTCGTCGGCGACCGCGGCGAGCGGATCGGCGTAGCGCAGGCCGTGCTCCCGCATGCAGGCACTCCATGCCTGAAAGACCCGCTCGACCTCCGGGTCCTGCTGGGACCGCTCGAACGTCTCCGTGATGAGCCGGTTGAACAACGCCTCGTCGACCTGCGGCGTCCCGCGTTCGAGGTGATCGCGCGCCTCCCCCAGGCAACTGCCCGTCTTGCCGTACGCCGCCTCCCGCGCCGCCGTCGACAGGCGTCGCGTGCGGGTCTCCCGCGCGGCGAAGCGCCGGGCCACGGAGGGGCGGTCCGGGGGGACGCGGAACCCGTAGAGGCCGGCGACCTCTGCCTCCACGACGCCGTAGCGGCGCCGGTTGGGCGGTTCGATATCGTCGGCCACGGCCGGTGGCAGCACCTCCCACTCCATGCCCCGCCGGCGCATGCAGTCGCGGATCAGGAGGTCCTCGGCGGCCTCCAGGATCATGATGTCCGCCGGAGAGAAGTTGTACCTGTCGAAAGGCACGGAGAGCTCGCGCGCTTCCGCCCCCGGCATCGGCACCGGGGGCGCGGGTTCCGTTCCCTCCGCGGTGGCGCAGGCCGCCACCGCGGCCAGGAGGACCACCACCGACCCCAGCAGCCGAACCGACACGCGAACTCCTCTGGTGGGTACGGGGGTGGACGCTGTGATCAGCCGGGCTTGATGGAGCTGGCCTTGTTGTCGAAGCCGTTGTTCGACAGGTCAGCGTCTTCCGACCACGGTTTGGCCGTGTAGCCGTAGGAACCGGCGCAGCCGGAGGCGTTGTAGAACCGCACCCGGGCGCCGGAGGGGTTCCTCATGGAGCTCACCCGGTCGCTCAGCCTGCCCGTGGTCTGGCACTCATTGCCGCTGATGGTGAAGACCCACATGTCTCCCTTGAAGTTGTCGTGCTCGTACACGCAGAGGCTGTACTTGCACGCGTAGACGTCGGCCTGCGCACTGGGGCTGATCCCCAGGACCCCGGTCAGGACCAGAGCCGCGACGCCGGCTGTGCGCATGATGTGCCGCTTCATAGAACCCCTTCGTCTGAAGATCGAAATTAGGCGGGATCATAGCCACATGAGGTGACCGGTGCACCCGGAAGCCACATTTCGAGACGACCTAAAGGCAGCCGAAACGACAACGCCGAAGCTCGCACCATGGTACAAATCGGCCAGATTGCTCGTCTCGTGCAGGGGATCACGGTTCCCCGGACCAGAAGGGAGCTGCGATGACACGAGCGACGGAATTCCAGGAGCTGCGACCTGCACTGCTTCAAAACTCGTCCGCATGGTCTGAGCCGGCGTTTCTTCGGATCAGCTAGGCGGCTCGGGTGGTACTCGTTGATGGCTCCGCTGAGCACCTTTCGGCGCTGAATCCGGCCGCCGACTCGTCCTGAGGCCAGATCTGCAGGAGATAACGGTCGATGACCTCGTCGGAAGTCCGACTTGAAGCTGATCTCCACGGTGCACGCCGAGATCGAACGACACAGTGCGAGGATCGGTCATGGCCGGCAGCCTACGATCATGAACTGACATCCTCTTGCCGTTCATGGTCGTGCATGATCCGTAGGTTCCGGTCGGCTCGGAAGGGTGCCTGCCGGTTCAGCGGTCGTCGTCCGCGAAGCCGGTGCGGTAGGCGAAGACCACGGCTTGGACGCGGTCGCGTAGGTCCAGTTTGGTGAGGATCCGGGAGACGTAGGTTCGGACGGTCTCGAAGCTGATGACCAGCTCCGCGGCTATCTCGGCGTTGGAGAGGCCGCGGGCGATCAGCCGCAGTACCTCGCGTTCGCGGGGAGCCAGGACGGCCAGCGGATCTTCGTCGGGGGTGGGGGCGGCCGGGCGGAGGCGGTCGGCGAAGCGACCTATCAGGGTACGGGTCACGGTGGGGGACAGCAGGGACTCTCCGCGCGCGACGGTGCGGACGCCGTTCACCAGCTCCAGGAGAGGGGCGTCCTTCAGAAGGAAGCCGCTGGCTCCGGCGCGCAGGGCTTCGTAGACGTACTTGTCCACGTTGAACGTGGTCACCACCAGTACCTTCGGCGGCGCCACGACACCGGGGCCGGCGATGCGCCTCGTCACCTCGATGCCGTCCATCAGCGGCATGTGGATGTCCATGATCACCACGTCGGGCTGCAGGCTGGTGACCACCTCGACCGCGGCCGGGCCGTCGGCGGCCACGCCGGCCACCGCCATGTCCGGCTGCGCGTCGAACGCCGTGACGTAGCCGGTACGGACGACCTCCTGGTCCTCGCAGATCACGACACGGATGGTCATTCGGCACCGCCCACGGGGATCGACGCGGAGACTCGGAAACCGCCGTCCGGCTGCTCGCCTGCGGACAGCGTGCCGCCCAGCACGCCGATCCGCTCGCGCAGTCCGGCCAGGCCGCGCCCGCCGGACAGGCCGCTTCTCGCGCCGACGGGGACCGCGGCGGCGGCGTTGGTCACCTCGGCCTCCACCCGGTCGTCCCGGTAGCCGATGCGAACGGTGGTGGGGCGGCCTTCTGCGTACTTGACGGCGTTCGTCAGGCCCTCCTGCACCACCCGGTACACGGCCAGCCGCACGCCGGCCGGAAGCGAGGGCTGGTCGCCGTCCTCCACCAGCTCGATCGGCTGGCCGCCGCTCCGGGTCTGTTCGACCAGGTCTCGCACGCTGCCCACGGCGGGTGCGGCCGACTCTCCTGTCGCCTCCAGCACGTCCAGCAGAGACCGCAGCTCGGTCAGGGCCCGGCGGCCGGCGCCGCCGATCGTGGACAGTGCCGTGACCACCTGCTCAGGCGAGGTGGCCACGAACTGCGTGGCGTCGGCCTGCACGACGATGCCGGTGACGTGGTGGGTCACCACGTCGTGCAGCTCCCGCGCGATGCGCGCCCGCTCTGCGGCGGCCGCGGCCTCGGCGGCGAGCCTCCGTCGCTCGGCCTCCTGGAGCCGCTGCCCGCGTACGAAGGCGCCGACCAGCCAGCACGCGGCGAAAAGCAGGTAGAAGATCAGGAAGTCGCTCTGCAGCAGCGGTGAGCCGAGCAGAACGATGGCCACGCACAGCCCGACGTACGCGGCCGAAGCCACGGCGGCGATGACGCGCCGGAATCGCTCCTGGTGCGCGCCCACCGAGTACAGCGCGATGTACACCGTCACGGTGCCGAACTGCATCGGGTAGCCGAGCGTCTCGTGGAGCACGAAAGCCATGCCGCTGATCGCCAGACAAGCGGCAGGCCATCGGGTCCGCACGGCCAGAGGCACCGTCTGGGCGAGGATCAGGACGATCTGGAACGCGTCGGCCGGACGTCCTGACCGGTCGCCGAACTCGACGCTCATGATCGACAGCGCCGGCACGAACGCCAGCCCGGTGCACGCGACGGCCAGCCACCGGTCCCACGCCGTGGCGTCGTAGACGCGCCGCAGCTCCCGCAACCGCCGCAACCGGTCGCTGGCACAGGTCCCCGACATAGGTCAGAGCCTAGCGATCCCTGATCCCGATGTTGCCGCGCTTGTCCCTCATGTGAGCTACACGCAATGTCCGCAACGCAGGGATTCGGGACAGGGCCGTGCACTCCTACCTTTCTCATCAGCGGCCGGCAACCACGGTCAACCGCGACGTCAGATCGCGGCACATCGGTGATTCGGAGGACAACACCATGGGAAACACCATCCGCGTACGCGTCGCCGCCGCCGGCGCCCTGACCGCGGTCGCGGCAACGGGGGCGGTGATCGGCGGCCAACCGGCCGACGCCAGGGCCGTGGCGACCGCCGGTCACGTCCAGACTTCGATCAAGTGGGGTAAGTGCCCGGAACCCGCGCCGGGCGCCAGGCGAGATCCCAGGCAGACCTGCGGCACGGTCAAGGTGCCTCTGGACCACCGCCGCCCCGGCGGAGAGACCATAACCGTCGCGGTCTCCAGGATCGCCACCGCCAAGCCCGGCAAGAAGCGCGGCGACCTGCTGTTCAACCCGGGTGGTCCGGGACTGCAGGGCCTGGACATGCCCGGCCAGATGGCACTCACGCTGCCGAAAGAGGTGCGGGACTCCTACGACCTGATCGGGTTCGACGCGCGCGGCGTCGGCCACAGCACCCCGATGAGCTGCGGTCTGTCCGGCAGCAGCATGCTCACCATCTTCCCCTACCCCGGCGCCGGCGGCTCGATCGAGGGCAACGTCACCACCGCGCGCGCCGTCGCCCGGCAGTGCGCCACGATCGGTGCCAAGCTTCGCTTCTTCACCAGCGCGAACACAGCGCGCGACATGGATCGCATCCGCCAGGCGCTCGGGGCGCGGAAGATCTCCTACTGGGGTCAGTCCTTCGGCACCTACCTCGGCGCGGTCTACGCCTCACTGTTCCCCCGCAACACCGACCGGATGGTGCTGGAGGGCAACGTCGACCCGGCCAAGGTGTGGGCGAAGATGCTGAACACCTGGAACCAGGGCATGAACGACCGGTTCCCGGACGCCGCCCGCGTGGCCGCGGCGAACGACGCCGACCTCGGGCTGGGCGGCACCGCCGACGAGGTCACCGACACCTTCCTCGCGCTGGCCGACCGTCTCGACCGCGAGCCGGCCACGATGCCGGGCACATCGGTGGCCATCAGCGGTGCGCTGCTACGCGGCGTCACGTACCAGATGTTGCAGCGCAACGAGATGCTGGCCCCGCTCACCCGGTTCTGGAAGGCGGCGGCCGACCTGTCCGCCGACAAGGCCCCGGCGGACACGGACGCCGCCGTGCTCCGGCAGGTTCTCGCCGACACCCCGGCCGCGAAGGGCGTGCCGGCGGACAACCAGGCCACCATGGTCCTGGCCATGCTCTGCGGGGACACCACCTGGTCGCGGGAGGTGGACTCCTACGCCGACGCCACCGCGGCCGCCCGCGCGAAGTACCCGCTGAGCGCGGGCATGCCCAACAACGTCCTGCCGTGCGCGTTCTGGTCGCAGAAGCCGATCGAACCGCTGGTCAGGATCTCCTCGCGCGGTGCGCGTAACGTCCTGATCCTGCAGAACCGCCGCGACAACGCCACACCGTGGGCCGCGGGTCGAGGAATGCGCAGGGCCCTGGGTGACCGCGCCCGTTTCCTCGGTGTCGAGCACGGCGGCCACTTCGTCTACGGCACCGGATCGACCTGCGCCGACAAGGCCACCGTCGCCTTCCTCGTCAAGGGAACCCTGCCGGCCAAGGACGTCTCCTGCGACGGCCCCCGGCCCTGACCGTCATGCCAACGGCTCGCCCACTGTTGAACTCGAGGTGTTTTGGATGCGCATCGGATTGTTCGTAGACGAGAAGGGGCCGTCCCTCGACCTGATCGTCGATCAGGCTCGCGCTGCGGCCACGGCCGGCTTCTCCGGGGTGTGGCTGGGCCAGCGCGACGGCAGGGACGCGCTGACCACACTGGCGGTGGCGGGGCGTCAGGTGCCCGGCATCGAGCTCGGTACGGCGGTGGTGCCGAGCTACCCCCGGCATCCGCTGGCCCTCGCGGCGCAGGCGCTGACGGTCCAGGAGGCGGTTGGCGGCCGGCTCAGCCTGGGGCTTGGTGTCAGCCACCGGCACATCATCGAAGGGCAGTACGGCCTTTCCTTCGACCGCCCTGTTCGTCACCTCCGCGAGTACCTGTCCGCGCTGGTTCCGCTGCTGAAAGGCGAGACCGTGACGTACGAGGGCGAGACACTCCAGGCCGCGGGCGCGGTCGACATCGCGGCAGCGGCGCCGCCGTCCGTGCTTGTCGGCGCACTCGGCCCGGCGATGTTGCGGGTGGCCGGAGAACTGGCCGACGGAACCATCACGACGTGGGCCAACGCGACGGCTCTCGCCGACCACGTCGTTCCTGCCATCACCCGGGCGGCGGGGCGGCGTACGCCACGTGTGGTCGCTTCCACAGTCGTCTGCGTCACCTCGCACGAAGACGATCGCAGAAACTGGGTCGCTGAGAATTTCGGGATGGTCGGGCAGTTGCCCAGCTACCGCGCCGTGCTCGACCAAGGTCGCGCCGCAGGCCCTCAGGACACGGTCGTCATCGGTGACGAGGTTGTCGTCGAGCGGCAGATCCGCCGGCTGTTCGACGCCGGTGCCACGGAACTCGTGGTGATGCTTCTCGGCTCAGAGGATGAACAGGCCCGGAGCACCGCACTCCTGGCCGACCTTGCGGAAACTCACTCGAAAGGATCACGATCGTGACGTCTCCGGAGCACGCGGAAAATGCTCTCCCGCAAGCCGGCTCCGCCACGGGCCGCGGCCGGTTGCGCAGGTTCCGGTTTCCCGTTCTGCTGATCGCGTTGTTCGGTGTGATGGTGGTGACGGGCGGGATCACCCAGCTCGTCCTGCCCGTACCGATCCTCGCCCTGCCGGTGGGGGTCGGCCTGGCCATCGCAGCCCTGACCTGCTACCGCTGGTTGTGCCGGGTCGTCGAGCTCCGCCCGGACATCCCCGAACTCGGCAGGACGGGACGATGGTCCCGGCTGCGGCGCGGGACGCTGATCGGGCTCGGCATGTTCAGCGGGTTGATGGCGCTGATCGCGGTGTTCGGTGGCTGGCAGGAGGTGTCCTGGGGTTCCGTCGGCGGGTTCCTCGGCGCCGCGGGGATGATGGCGAGTGTCGCCGTCATCGAAGAACTGCTGTTCCGCGGGGTGCTGTTCCGCATCATGGAGGAACGTGCAGGAACGGTGATCGCCCTGGTCATATCCGGGCTGCTGTTCGGTGCGATGCATCTGATCAACCCCCACGCCACCCTGTGGGGTGCGCTCGCGATCGCCTTGACGGCCGGAGTCATGCTGGCCGCCGCCTACATCGCGACCCGCTCGCTGTGGCTGCCCATCGGCCTGCACTTCGCCTGGAACTTCACCCAAGCCGGGATCTTCGGTGTCACGGTCTCCGGATCGGCCGTACAGTCCGAGGGCCTGCTGAACGTCACGCTGTCCGGCCCGTCCGCACTGACCGGCGGCGCCTTCGGCCCCGAGGCCAGCCTCTTCGCCCTGCTGATCTGCATGGTGCCCACGATCCTCCTGCTGCGGCGGGCCGCCCGCACCGGCCGGATCCGGCCTCGCCCACACCGCGCCAAGCTCTCCGCCTGATGGAGGGAGGTCGGCTTGCTGGGTTGCTCACCGGGATCGAGGCGCCAGGCCGCACAGATAAGTGGCCTCCTCCAGCAGCTGTGGCGTCAGCCTGACTCCGGTGAGGTGCTCGGCCAGGGCGAATGCCGCCTTGTCGTGGATGCCGCGATCGATGTCGTCGCCGAGGTCGAAGCCGGCTCGTCGCATCGTCTCCACGAGTTCGTCCGGGGCGCTGCCGTGGCGGAAGGACGGGAAAAGCGGGTCGAAGGAGAGACGAATCTCCCCGTCCTCCACCCAGTGGAAGCAGCCCACTGCGGTTGAACCATAAGTAGTCGACTGCAGTCGGGGCCATTTCGGCATCCTCGCAGCAGTGAACCGTGCAGTCCCCTACCGGCCGGAGGTGAAGGAGGCGGCGGGGACGAACAGTTCGTGCCCGGTGCCGAAGCGGACCCGTACGCCTTCCGGAGTCCACTGTGTGGACGGCATCGGCTTGTCGGCGACGCCCGGGAAGCCGATGTCGACGAAGTGGCCGTAGCGCAGCGACGGATCGCGTCCCGCGTACAGGCGATAGGAGTCCTCCAGCAGCGAGTGCTCGCGGATGAGCGCGATCACGTGCGGGGAGCCGTCGTCGTACGTGACCGTGCCGGGCTGCTTGGCGGTGTAGAAGGTCTGCTGGGCGGGCCAGCGCATGGCGATCACCGCCCCTGCGCACAACACGACGCCCACGATCAGGCCGATCATCAGGGGGCCGAGCCGTCCCGGCCGACGCGCGGTGCCGGATGGCGCGGGGGTGTGGACCGTCATGCTCACCTCTCCGTCAGGGACGTGACGACCCTTCCAGGCCCGCCTTTCACGCTCCTTTCTCGCCGCTTGAAGGACTCCCCGGGCAGGGCAGCGCTCACAGAAGTCCTCTCCGGTGGAGATTTCCCATGAGGTCGCGGATCCCGAAGCTCCACGGCGCGCAGTCCTCGGCGTGCTGGACGCGGTTGACCAGGGTGCCGAGTGCGGGAGAGCTGATCCGCACCACATCGCCGGTCTTGTGCGTGAAGCCCTCGCCCGGGTGGTCGCGGTCCTGGATGGGGGCGAACATCGTGCCGAGCATGAGGACCGCGCCGTCGGGATAGTGATGCTGCGGGCCGATCAGCTGCCGCACCAGCGCTTCCGGATCGCGGGAGATCCGCGACATCTCCGAGACCGCCTCAAGGCGGAAGCCGTCCTCGCCTTCGAGGTCCAGCCGCACCGCGAGGCCGCGTACGTGGTCCAGGTCGAACCGCTCGTCGAAGAGCCGGATGAGGGGGCCGAGCGCGCAGGACGCGTTGTTGTCCTTCGCCATCGGCAGCAGGAGCGCGGATCGGCCTTCGACGTCCCGGAGGTTGACGTCGTTGCCGAGCGTCGCCCCCACGATCCGGCCGCTCGACTGGACGACGAGTGACACCTCGGGCTCCGGGTTGTTCCATGTCGAGGCGGCGAGCACCCCGACGGGCACCGCGGTTCCCATGGCGGACAGGATCTGGCCCTTGGTGAAGATCTCGGCGTCAGGGCCGATCCCGACCTCCAGGTACTGGCTCCACATGCCTTCGGCGACGAGCAGGGTCTTCAGCCGTGCCGCCTCCTCGGAACCTGGCGTGAGGTCGTGCAGGTCGACGCCGGCGAGCATCCGGCGACGGATGTCCGCCGCGAGCGCCATGTCGCCGCCGGCCCGTTCTTCGATGACGCGCTCGATCATCGAGACGGCGAAGGTCACCCCGGCGGCCTTGAGCGCCTGGAGGTCGACCGGTGCGAGCAGCCAGGGCCGGGTACGGTCGCGGTCAGGGGACCCGGTGTTGGCGAGCACGTCCTCGAAGGCGCCGACGTGCCGGCCGTGCAGCCCGGAGACGACGGCAGCGGGTTCCGGCAGCTCGCAGATGTCGCGGACCGTCGGGAAGTCCGCGCTGATGTCGATGACCTCTCCGTCGCGGACCACCACGGGTGACGGCCCTTCGGCGAGGGGATCCCAGATCCGGCCGATCAGGACGGCGTCCGCGGCGTCGTCCGGCAGCGCGTCCGCGGCCGTCCCGAACCAGGCGGGCTCAGCGGACGATGACAGGCTCATTCGCCGTCTCCCAGGTTGAAGAAGGACCGCTCGTCGGGGGGCCGGATGTCGAAGACGGCGTCCTGGAACAACCGCATGGGGTGAGGTGTGAAGGGATGCCGTGCGATCGCGTCAAGGTCGAGCTCGATGCCGAGACCGGGCCCGGTCGGGATGAGGATGTCGCCCTCCTCCGTCAGCACGAGTCTCTCGTTGGTGACCTCCGGGCGCCACGGGACGTCGGTGGCCATGATCTCCAGGTAGCGGAAGTTGGGCAGGGCGGCCCCGAGCTGCAGCGTCGCCGCCGTGCTCAGCGGTCCGCTGGGGTTGTGCGGCGCGAACCCGACGTAGCTGGTCGCGGCGAGCGTCGAGATGAAGGCCAGCTCGGCGATGCCGCCGGCGTGCGTCACGTCAGGCTGGACGTAGTCGACCGCCTGGCGGGCGAGCGCCGGCGC
The DNA here is from genome assembly GCF_040677005.1 of Nonomuraea sp. NPDC049421. NCBI lineage: Bacteria > Bacillati > Actinomycetota > Actinomycetes > Streptosporangiales > Streptosporangiaceae > Nonomuraea > Nonomuraea sp. NPDC049421. The sequence goes on along the minus strand of NZ_JBFAQA010000018.1, from coordinate 205,154 downwards.
GAAACCCTGCCGTCCGAACCATCGCTCCCCCGCGGCGATGGGCACCGGCGATGCCCGGCGGATGTCGACGAGGGCGTCGAGGTTGTCCGGAGGGCAGGGCTCCTCGAAGAACACCGGGTCGAACTGCGCGATCTCCCGCGCGATCTTGATGGCGTGAGCGACGTCGAACCGGCCGTGGCCCTCGATGAACAGCTCGACGTCGGGCCCGACGGCGGAGCGGACGGCGTCGAGCTGCGCGAGCACGCGGTCCATCTGCCGGGAGGTGATCGTGAGGTCGAAGTTCTCGAAGGGGTCCCACTTGAGGCCGCGGAAACCGCCGTCGACGGTCCTCCTCGCGGCGGCCGCGTACTCCTCGGGCGTGGCGGCTCCGGAGAACCAGCCGTTGGCGTACGCGCGCACCCGGTCGCGGGTGGCGCCGCCGAGCAGGCGGGAGACCGGGACGCCGAGCTCTCGTGCCGAGATGTCCCACAGCGCCATCTCGAACGAGCTCAGCGCGGTCATGATGACGGGGCCGCCGCGCCAGTACCAGTCCCTGGCCAGCTCGTACAGGATGCCGGAGATGCGCGTGGGGTCCAGCCCGATCACGGCCTCGGACAGTTCGGCGACGGCGCCCTGGACGGCGCGTTCCTTGCCCTCCAGGGTCGCTTCGCCCAGCCCGACGATTCCTTCGTCCGTCGAGACGCGGACGATCACGAGATTGGTGCGGTAGAAGTCGACGACGAGAGTGTCGACTGAGGTGATCTTCACGTGCGGCTCAGCCCTTCACGGCGCCGGCGGTCATGCCGGCGACCACATACTTCTGGACGAACAGGTAGAAGACGACGGCCGGTGCCGTGAACAGGAACGAGACCGCCATGACCGTCTGGATGGGCGTGCCGAGCTCGCCGATGAAGTTGGCGATGCCGACCGATGCCGGCTGCGTCCCGGGAGTGAAGATGAACGTCACCGCGAAGACGTACTCGTTCCAGGCGTGGAAGAACGCGATGACCGCGCTGGCGGCGAGCGAGGGGGCGATCAGCGGCACGTTGATGCGGGTGAGCACGGTGAGCGGTCGTGCTCCGTCGACCCGCGCGGACTCCTCGATCTCACGGGGCAGGCCGTCGAAGGCGCCCTTGAGGATGAGGGCGACGATCGGCAGGACGAAGGCGGAGTTGACCAGGATGAGCCCGCCGAGGGAGTCGAGGAGGTCGAACCGCCGGAAGAGCGCGAACAGCGGCACGACCATGAGCGCCTCGGGAAGCATCTGCGTGAACAGCAGCACGACGGTCATGAGGACCTTGCCCCGGAACGAGAAGCGCGACAAAGCGTAGCCGAGCGGGATGCCGAGACCGATCGAGAGGATCGTCGTGCCCGCGGCGATCACCAGGCTGTTGCGCAGCCAGGTCGCCGCCTTGCCTTCGGCCAGCGCGTCGATGAAGACGCCGAACTGGGAGAAGTCGGGGACGAGCCGGGCCTCGGCGGCGAAGAGCTCCGAGTCACCGGACAGCGCGGTGACGAACATCCAGTACAGCGGGAAGACGGCGATCCCGAGCACGACGAGAACACCGACGATCCGCAGGGTCAGACCGATGTGGGGCAGCCTCATGAGCCGGCCTCCCTTTCAGCGGCGCGCGCGACGAACCGGCTGCCCGCGATGACGATGAGCGAGATGATCACACCGACCATGCCGACCGCCGCCGCCGAGCCGAGTTGCTTGGAGTCGAAGGCCTGCGAGTAGAGGTCGATGACCAGCGTCTCGGTCGCGCCGACCGGTCCGCCCTTCGTCATGAGCCAGATGAGCTCGAATCGCCGCAGCGACCAGATGGTCATGAGGACGGCGAGCAGGCCGACGGTCGGCTTGATGGACTGCCAGGTGACGGCCCGGAAGGTCGCCCATCGTCCCGCGCCGTCCATCATCGCGGCCTCGGTGAGGTGCGACGGGACTGCCTGCAGCGCGGACAGCAGGACCACCGAGGTGAACGGGAACAGCTGCCAGATGGTCGTGACGAGGATGGCCGGGAGGGCGTAGCGCGGGCTGTCGAGGATCGCGCCGCCGGGGACGCCGAGGCCGACCGTGTCAAGGAAGCGGTTCACGATGCCGTAGTCCGGGTTGAGCATCCAGATCGCGATGAGCGCGACCGCGATGCCGGGCGCCGCCCACGGAATGGTCACCAGTGCCCGCGCCAGCCCTCGTCCGCGGAAGCCCTTGTTGAGCAGCAGGGCGACTCCGAGCCCGGTTCCCACGGCGGCGACGACGCACACGACGACGTAGATGAGGGTGATGAGGAGGGTACGGCGGAACTCCGCATCGCCGAAGATGCGGGTGTAGTTGTCGAGCCCCACCCAGGTGCTGTGTGTGGGGTTCAGCAACGAGGTTCGCGTGAAGCTCAGAAAGACTTCCTGCGCCAGCGGAACGACCTGGAAGACCAGGATGAAGAGGGCTGCGGGGGCCAGGAAGAAGTAGGGCGTCCACTTGCTCCCCAGAGGGCTGCCTCGACGCCGGGTCCCGGTTCGAGGCCCTGGAAGCTGCTGCTGTTCCAGCGCGGTCATCGAATGTGGTCCTTAGTGAAAAATAGGACGCCGCCGGCGAAAGGGGCTCGCCGGCGGTGTCGTCCGGTCAACCGACCTGCTGGGTCGCCTGCTGCTGAGCGCGGTCCAGTGCGGTCTTGAGGTCGACCGTGCCCTGGAGCGCCGCGATCACGTTCTGCACGACGATCTTCCGGATGTCCGGCGTCTGCGCCTCGAATCCCTGGACGATCTGCGGCAGGCTCGTCTCGGTGAGGTCGTCGAAGACCGTCAGGAACGGCGTCTCCTTGAGCTGCTCGGGGCTTCGCTTGGTGACCGTCGCCACGCTGCTGGCGCCGAGGATCTCCTGCAGCTTGACCTGGTTCTCCGGCTCGAGCGTCCACTTGATGAAGGTCGCCGCCGCCTCCTTGGCCGGGCTCGCCTCGTTGATCACGATGGGGGCGAGGATCGTGCCCTGCTTGCGGACCGGGAAGGGGATGGGTGCGACGTTGAAGTTCAGATCGGCGTTCTGGCCGCGGGTCGCCGTCACGTAGCCGCCGTTGTTGAGCTCCATGCCGACCTTGCCCTCGGCGAACATGCGGCGGAACGTCGCCGCGTCCGTGCCACGCGGGATCACCTTGGCGTCGTACAGGTCCTTGAACGCCTGCAGGCCCTTGAGGTTCGCGGGTGAGTTGATCGTCAGCTTCTGGCCGTCCGACCACGCGCCGCCGAAGCCGTAGACGTAGTTGAAGATGTCCTGCCACACGCCGGCTTCCTCGGCCTCCGTCTGGCGGAACGCCAGGCCGTAGGTGTCGCCCTTGGTCAGCGACTTGGCCGTCTTGACGAACTCCTCATAGGTCGTGGGCGGCTTCTTGATCAGGTCGGCGTTGTAGAACATCGCGTAGTTCGACGCCTCGAAGATGATCCCGTGACGCTGGCCGTCATGGACCATGAACTGGTCCGGCTGCTTGATCAGGTCGTACTTGCTGACGTCGACGAGGTCGTCGAGCGGTGCGATGAGGCCGGCATCCGCGGCGGACTCGAACTCCGGCATGTCGAAGCGGATCAGGTCGGGCCCTTTTCCGCTGCCCATCTGGGTCAGGACGGTCTGGCCGAAGGTCGGGTACGGCACCGCCGCGGGAGAGACCTGAATCTTGTTCTGGCTCTTGTTGAACTCCTCGAGCCATTTCGTGAGGAGCGGGCCCCGGCCGGGGTCGCCGAGGGTCGAGGCGGCGAACGTCAGCTTGGTCACGCCGCCTTCGGATCCGCCGTCGTCGGAGCCGCAGCCGGTCAAGAGGGCGGCGGCCATACAGGTGACGCCGGCCGCCGCGACCATGCTCCGGCGAACGCGATGCAGCCTCATTTGTACTCCAGAGTGATGACTCGTAACTTCCTGTCGGAATTGCAACGATCGTAGCGACATGTGCAACGGTGTCAAGTAGCTATTGCGCAGGTCATGCGCTACATTGCAACATACGCAACGCGAAGGAGGCGTAAGTGGCGCAAACGATCAGGCGTGCGATCGATCTGATCCGCTTGACCGCGGAGCATCCACTGAGCCTCGCCGAGGCCGCGGACGTGCTCGGCGTCCACAAGTCCACGGCCCTCCGCATCCTCAAGACGCTGGAGGACGCACGGTTCGTGCGTAAGACGGGAGCGGGGACGTACGTGTTCGGCAGCGGGCTCATCGAGCTGTCGGAACTCGCGCTCGGCTCCATGGACCTACGTCAGTTCGCGTCCCCGCACCTGCGCGCGCTGCAGCGGCAGACGGGCCATACCGTGCACCTGGCACAACTGACCGGCGACGAGATCATCTACGTCGACAAGGTGGACAGCCCCGCGTTCGACGCGGTGAAGCTGCCGTCACGGATCGGCCGCGCCGTCTCGATCTACGCGAGCGCCGTGGGCAAGGCGATCCTCGCCCACCTCTCCCAGGAGGAACGCGATCGCCTGCTCTCGCACGTCACCTTCGAGCGGTACACCAGCACCACCCTCGCCGATCGTGAATCCCTCGATGCCGAGCTCACCCGCGTCGCCGAACGCGGCTGGGCCATCGACGACGGCGAGCACGACTCCTATGCCAGGTGCGTCGCCGTGCCGATCAGGGATTCGCGCGGACAGGTCATCGCGGCCGTCTCCGTGACCGCGATCGAGGTGATCGCGAGTTTGGAGCAGCTGAAGGAGAAGCTTCCGCTCCTGCTGGAGACCTCGGCGCTGATCTCTCAGGAACTCGGGTTCACCTCCCGGCCCGCGCCTGCGCCGGCGAGCTGAGACGCGCGGAGTCCGCGGTCACGTAGGAAGGTCATCCGCTCGGAGCGGGCCGGTCGCGCTCAGGGCGTTGCCTGGTCCGAGGTGCGGACGAACGGCTCCAGCAGACCCCGTGCGGACGCCCAGACGGTCTGCAGGTCGGTGCCGGACTCGATCAGCCGGGACCCGGCGAACACGATGGCGTTGAGGGGATTTCACGGAACCGCCGCCCTAGTCACCGACGCGTCGTCGGCGAGAGACCAACATGGCGTCGGGAAAACGAAATTCGACGTGTCCGCCACGAGAGACGCCGTAGCCCCGGCATTGACTCCTCGTAAAGACATGCCTACCGTGAGTGATTGACGCGGCAAAGATCTCTTGAGGGGTGAAGCTCATGCTCAGGCGAGTCGAATCCGACCGGTGGCAAGAATCACTCGATGTCAACCCCCTGTACAACGGGCTGGTCCCGGAAGGCGGTGTGCCGCGGTTCAAGATGCCGGCCGGCCCGATGAGTCCGACAGCGGCCCAGGCGCTCATCCGCGACGAACTCCTGCTCGACGGCAACGCCCGGCTCAACCTGGCCACCTTCTGCACGACCTGGATGGAGCCCCAGGCCCGCGAACTCATCGCGGAAACCCTCGACCGCAACCTCGTCGACCACGACCAGTACCCGCAGACGGCCGACATCGAGGCGCGCTGCGTCAACATGCTCGATCACCTGTGGGGCGACCCGAACGGCGCCAGCGTCGGCTGCTCCACGGGCGGCTCCAGCGAGGCGGCCATGCTCGGCGCGCTGGCGATGAAGTTCCAATGGCGAGAGCGGCGCAGGGCGGCCGGGCTGCCCACCACCAACCCCAACCTCGTGATGGGCACCGCCGTCCACACCTGCTGGCCGAAGTTCTGCCAGTACTGGGACGTCGAGCCGCGCTGGATACCGATCGAGGAGCCGGCCTTCACCTTGAACCCGGCCCGGCTCGGCGAGTTCTGTGACGACAACACCATCGGCGTCATCGGCGTGCTCGGCTCTACGCAATGCGGCAAGTACGACCCGATCGAGCAGATGTCGGCCGAGCTGGACCGGCTGGAGGCCGAGCGTGGGCTGAGGATACCGCTGCACGTGGACGCGGCCGTGGGCGGCTTCATCACCCCGTTCCTGGAGCCCGACATGGTGTGGGACTTCCGGCTCCCCCGGGTGCAGTCGATCAACACGTCGGGCCACAAGTTCGGCCTGGTCTACCCCGGCGTCGGCTGGATCGTCTGGCAGGAACCGGACGCCCTGCCGCAGGACCTGGTGCTCTCCTGCGACCTGCTCGGCGGCAACATGGACACCTTCACGCTCAACTTCTCCCGCTCCGGCGCCCCGGTCGTCGCGCAGTACTACAACTTCCTGCGGCTCGGCTTCGCGGGCTACCAGGCCGTCCAGCAGACCTGCCGGAACGTGGCGACCTACCTCGGGCAGGAGATCGCGAAACTCCCCGAGCTCTCGCTCATCGCCGACGGCTCCGAACTCCCGGTGCTCGCCGTACGGACCGCCCCCGGCTTCGACGGTTTCACCGTCTTCGACCTGGCCGCCCGGCTGAAGATGCACGGCTGGCAGGCCCCGACGTACTACCTGCCGCCTGACCTGGAGCACATAGCCGTCATCCGCTTCGTCATCCGCAACGGCTTCAGCCAGGACATCGCCGCCAAACTGCTGGCGAACATCCGCACCGAGGTCGAGTATCTGCGCGGCAATCCGGTTCCGCGCCCTCGCCTCGGCGGCGACGAGGCGGCCGCCGAGCAGCCGGGTGTGCCGACGGGCGGGTGACGTCGATGAACGACTTCGCCGCGTCCATCACCTTCGAGCAGCTCGGCAGTGACCCCTATCCGATCTTCGCCAGGCTGCGCCGTGAAGCGCCGGTCGTCCTGCTGCCGAAGCTCGATCTGTGGATGGTCACCCGATGGGATGACGTGCGCCAGGTCCTCAGTGCCTACGAGTCGTTCACCAGCGCCTTCCCTTCGCTGGCCACGCAGATCTTCGGGGAAGGGTCCGTGCTCAGGGTCGAGGGCGACGCCCACGCCGATCTGCGGGCCGCCGTCGACACGCGATTCGCCCACGAACGCGTCGAACAGGTCGCCGCACTCACCCGCGAGGCCGCACGGCCGTACGCCGGCGGGCTCGGTAGCCGGGACGAGCTGATGTCCGGCTACTTCGAACCCGCCGCGAGCGCCGCCCTCGCCCGTTTCCTCGGCCTGCCGGACCTGGACACCGGCACGCTCATCCGCTGGGCCCGCGACCTCAGCGCCGGGATGAGCAACTTCATGGCGGATCCGGGCGTACACGAACGGGCGCTGGCCGCGGCCACCGAGATCCGCCAGACGATCGAGCCCTGCGCCCGGAAGGCCGCGGACCGGCCCGACGGCTCGGTCCTGTCACAGCTGCTCCACAGCGGCTGCCCGTCCGATACCGTCCGATCCGCCGAGAACGTCATGCCCACCTTCATCGAGATCCTCTCGGCGTTCCTGGAACCGGCGGCCGGCGCCGGGCTCACGCTGCTCGCGCTGCTCCAGCACCCCGCGCAGCTGCAGGCCGTACGCGACGACCCGCGCCTGATCCGCGGGGCCGTCCGCGAGACGCTGCGCTGGCTGTCACCGAACGGCGCGCTCACCCGCCGCGCGACCAGAGACGTGCTCCTCGCCGGACAGATCATCCCCGCCGGGGCGACCGTCATGGCGGTCATCGCCTCGGCGGGCCGGGACGAGAGCGTCTTCACCGGCCCGGACACCTTCGACATCAACCGCGACCCCTTCCCCAACCTGGGCCTCGGCTACCACCGCCACGCCTGCCTCGCCGCCCCGGTCGTCGGCGGCATCATCGCGGCCCTGCTGGAGGTGCTGCTCGAACAACACCCCCGCCTCTCCCTGGACCCCGGACGGCCGCACGACCTGCACGGCTGGAAATTCCGCGTGCTGACGAACCTGCATGTCCGCATCGGCGATCGGGTCCCAGCGAGCTGAACGCAGAAGTGGCGGTTCGGGGGCCAGGCGGTAGAAGTCATGGACGTTCGCCCGAAAGCTTCCGCACTTTCCATTCTTCGGCTGCTGTCAAGTGGGGGTGTCCATGTGGGTGATGAGGTTGATGCCGCCGTCGACGTTGATCACCTCGCCGGTGACGAAGGGGGTCTTGGTCAGGGCCAGGATCATGGCTGCGATGTCGGAGGGTTGGCCGAGGCGGCCCAGTGGGGTCATCGCCGCGGTGCGGGACGCCCGTGTGGCGAGGCTGCCCGAGGTCAGGCGGGTTTGGAGGGGGCCGGGGGCGATGGCGTTCACGCGGACGTCCGGGCCGACGGCCTTGGCCAGCAGTCTCGTCAGGTGGCCGAGGGCGGCTTTGCTGACGGCGTAGGGGATCGAGCTGCCGAGGGGGCGTGAGCCGCCCACCGAGGTGATGTTGATGATCTGGCTGCCGGGCTCCATGACTTTCACGGCGGCTACGGAGACCTGCCACGTCCCCACGACGTTGACGCCGAGGATCCGGTGCCAGTCGTCGGCGGTGATCGCCTCCAGGTCGGCGTGCGGGACGGGGCGCGCGACGCCGGCGTTGTTCACCAGCAGGTCGAGCCGGCCGTGCCGCTGCACGGCCGTGTCCACCAGGCGTACGGCGTCGGCGGGATCGGCGACGTCGGCCTGGACGTAGCTCGCTCCCGGCAGCTCGGCCGCGAGCCGCTCACCGGCCTCGACCGAGGTGGCCGAGTTCACCACGACGGTGAAGCCGTCGGCGGCGAGCCCGCGGGCGATGCCTTCGCCGATCCCGGAGCTGGAGCCCGTCACGATGGCGACACGTTGCGTGCTCATCGGGCGGCTCCTTCGGCTGCGGGCGCCTTCACCGCGTTCATCGGGCGGCTCCTTCGGCGACGGGTGCTTTCACCGCGTTCACGATCGTCCGGCTGCCGGCGGCGAGGATCGAGGTGTCGTTGCTGACCACCACGTAGTCGTAGCCTCTGGCCAGGGCGGCCCTGGCCTGGTCGCTCGTGGCGGACGCGGTGCCGATGGGGACGCCTGCCGCGGCGGCGGCCTCCAGCGCGGACGTGACGAGCCGGTCCACCTCGTCGCTGCCCGCCGCGACGCCCATCGACATCGACAGGTCGGCCGTCCCGACCAGCGCGGCACCGACGCCGTCGAGTGCCAGGATCTCCCCCGCGTTCTTCATCGCCGCCTCGCTTTCGAGCTGGACGACGCACAGAACCCGCTCGTCGAGGTAGTCCGCGCGTGGCAGCAGCCCCCAGCGACCCGCTCGGCTGGTGCCGCCGGACCCGCGGTCGCCGCGCGGCGGGAAGCGGGTGGCCCGTACGACCGCCCTGGCCTGCTCCACCGTGTCGACGTGCGGCACGAGCACACCGGCCGCGCCGGCGTCGAGGACCCGCTGGATCACGCTGAGACCGTGGTCGGGCACCCTGACGAGGGGGTCCACCCCGAGGGCACGGGCCATCGCGATGTGGGTCGAGGCGGCGCCCAGGTCGAGTGTCGTGTGCTCGAGGTCGATGACCACGAAGTCGAAGCCCGCGTACGCCATGATCTCTACGCTCTCGGGGCTGGCGAGCTTGATCCAGGTCCCGAGCGTGCCGCCGTTGATTCCGCCGCGCGTCCGTGTCATCGGCTCAGACCTCGCCGGCGGTCTCGTTGGGGGTGGAGGTCCAGAAGACCAGCCACTTGCCGAGCTGGACGACGACCGCGTGCAGCGCGATGCCGACGGCCGACAGCACGACGATCACCGCGAAGGTCCTGGCCACGTCCAGGGTGAAGTTGGTCGCCTGGATCAGGTAGCCCAGACCTTCCGAGCTGCCCACGAACTCCGCGACCACGGCTCCGGTCACGGACAGGATGACGGCGACCTCCAGGCCCGCGAAGATGTGCGGCAGCGCCGAGGGGATCTGCAGGTGCCGCATGACCTGCATGCGGGACGCGCCGAATGACCTGAGCATCTCGACCTGTTCGTAGGCGGCGGACCGGAATCCCAGGATCGCGTTGATGAGGAGGGGGAAGAACGCGATCAGGGCCACGGTCAGCACCTTCGAGCTGATCCCGATGCCGAACCAGACGATCAGCAGCGGCGCCATGGCGACCTTGGGGATGGTCTGGGTCAGGATGAGCAGCGGGAAGAGCACCCGCTCCACCGTCCTGAACTGGGTGATGAGCACGGCGGAGACCAGCGCGGAGCCGACCGCGATGCCGAACCCGATCAGGATCTCCTTCAGGGTGACGAGCGAGTGGGTGACCAGGCTGCCGTCCTGGAAGCCTTCGACCAGGGAGGCGGCGACGGCCGTGGGCGCGGGGACGAGGATGTCGGAGACGTCGAAGAGCTCCACGACGGCCTGCCAGACCACCAGCAGCCCGATGAACACCAGCACGCTGTAGGTGATCTCCGGCATACGGCGGCGCCGGGCGCGGAGCGGGGCGTCCGGGCTCGTGGGCGCCTCCACCGGCGCGGTGTCGCCGTCCGGGACGGCGAGCGCCTCTCGGCCGGCTGCGTGGCGCTTGGTGTTGGTGGACATCAGTGCTCCTAGTGGGCGCTGTGCTCGGAGTCGAGCAGCTTGCGGATCTTCAGGACGATCTCTCCGAACTCGGGCGTGTTGATGTTCTCGAGCCGCCGTGGCCGGGGGAGCGCGACCTCGACGACGTCCGCCAACCGGCCGGGCCGCGGTGTCATGACCACGACGCGGTCGGCGAGGAGCACCGCCTCGGGGATGCTGTGCGTCACGAACAGCACGGTCTTGCGGTCCTGGTCCCAGATCTTCAGCAGGTCCAGTCCCATCTGGTCGCGGGTCATCGCGTCGAGGGCGCCGAACGGCTCGTCCATGAGCAGGATGCGCGGGTCGTGCATGAGGGCGCGGCCGATCCCGACCCGCTGCTGCATCCCGCCGGACAGCTCGTTGGGGTACCGGTCGCCGAACTCCTCCAGGCCGAGCATCACCAGCAGCTCGTCGGCCTTCGCGTGGGTGCCGGCGTCCCGGCGCTGGTGCAGGTCAGGCGAGGTCAGCAGGTTCTTCCGCACGGTACGCCAGGGCAGCAGCAGCGGCTGCTGGAAGACCATCCCGAGCTGGTTGCGGTGGGTGTCGTCCGACGGCCCGAAGGTGACCTGTCCCGAGGTCTGGCGGGACAGCCCCATGATGATCCGCAGCAGCGTGCTCTTGCCGCAGCCGCTGGGGCCGACGATCGAGATGAACTCACCGGCTCGGACACTGAGGGAGACGTCGTCGAGAGCCTGGACGGTCCCGCCGGACTTCGTCGGGTAGAGCATGGACACCGAGTCCAGGCGGATCACGTGGTCGGTGTCGGTACTGGTCGGCATGTCTGTCATTCCTCACCTGGTTCGAGCGCAGGCTGGCCGCGCCTCGGTCGTCGTGCCGGCAGCGATCAGCCGGCCCCCTCGGGCCACGTGCCGCCCATCTCCTTGGTCAGTCGCTTGCAGACGGCCTTCAACGCCGTGGCCTCCCGGGAGTCCAGTGCCGCCGGCAGCATCCGCTCGGTGCCGACAGCCGCGATCGTGGCGCAGATCCCGGTCGCCGCGAACACCGGCGCCGCGACGACGCAGATGCCGCGGTGGTTGACGTGGCTGCTCATGCCGGCCTGCCGGATCTCCTCGATGCGCCGGCGCGTCTCGGTGCGCTGGGGCTCGGGGAGGCTGCCGGTGAGCCGGTCGGCGTTGAACTGGTCGGGGAGGAAGGCCAGGAAGACCTTGGCCTGCGAGGAGTCAAGCGCGAGCTGCGAGCCCACCCGCACCGTCACGAGGGTGGGGTGCTCGGCCTCCTCCACCAGCGAGACCACCGGTCCTGAGGTGCCCCACAGCGACAGCACGGTGCTGACCTTGATCTCGCGGACGAGCTCGCGCATGTGGGCCGGTGCCATCTGCATGATGCGCTGCCGGCCCAGCGCGAAGCTGCCGAGCTGCAGGATCGACCGTCCTGGACGGACGAGTGCGGAGTCCTCCACGCGCTCCAGCAGGCCGCAGCCGATCATCGAGCTGAAGTAGCGGTGCACCGTGGTCCGGTTGAGGCCGAGCCGGCGGGTGGCCTCCGCGACCGAGAGCTCCGGTGTCTCAGGACCGAACAGTCCGAGGATCTGCGCGGTCCGGCTCACCGCCTGGATGTCCTGCTCGCGAGCAGTCACCTGTCTGTCGTCCTGGCGCTCCGTCATAGGCCCCCACCCCGTTGCGTTGATGTCCGTAGAGAGTTCTCGTAGTTCGCAGTACGGACAGAGGTTATGCACGCCTTCGGGATTGCTGCAAGGTTTTCCAGGTGTTTCGGATAAGTGTTTCGGTACGCACCCTATTGACAGACCGGATAGCGAACTTTCAGTCTGTGATGCGAACGATGATGTGAACTTCCGCCGACACCCGGAGACTTCATGACTGACTCCCCCGCCATCATCAAGCTGCTCGACGGCTGCGTTGACCTGCACTGTCATTCCGGCCCGAACCCGTTCCCCCGACGGATCGACCACGCCGAGGCCGGTAAGGACGGCGAGCGGCTCGGCATGCGCGGCGTGCTGGTGAAGTCCCACCACCACAACACGGTCATGGACCTGCTCGCGATGAGCGACCGGCTGGCGAAGATCAAGACCCCGGTCTTCGGCGGCATCACCCTGAACAGCATGATCGGCGGCATCAACCCCCAGGCGGTGGCCATGTGCCTGCGCATGGGGGGCAAGGCCGTGTGGTTTCCGACGTTCTCGGCCGGCCGGCACATCGAGTGCCATCCGGAGGGCGTCGGCTTCCCCACGGCCAGCGTCGAGGTGCCGTCGTCCAGGGTCGACGTCCACCAGGAGAACGGCGAGCTCATCCCCGAGGTCTACGAGGTGCTCGACCTGGTCAAGGAGACCGGTGCGATGGTGACCGGCGGGCACATGGAGACCGAGTCGATCACCCAGCTGTTCGCCGCGGCCAAGGACAAGGGCGTCACCAGGATGCTGCTCAACCATCCCGACTACGTCATCGGCGCGGACGAGGCGAAGTGCCGTGAGCTGGTCGGCTACGGAGCGTTCGTCGAGCACGAGACCGGCTTCTACGACCCCGAGGGCACCAAGAAGTGGGACCCGAGGCTCCTCCTGGACTGGATCGAGAAGATCGGCCCCGAGCACACCGTGATGGCCTCCGACCTCGGCCAGAAGGACCGGCCGCTGCCGGTGGACTCCTACATCCGCGTCGCGACCGCGCTGCTGGACCTCGGCCTGGACGAGAGGTCGCTGCGGCAGATCTTCTGCGACAACCCGGCCTTCCTGCTCGGCCTGGACGACTGAGCGACCACACCCCCCTACGACAGATGAGGACAGACGATGACCACCTTGGCCACCCCACCCGACGTGGAGTTCTCAGACCTCGGTACGGGCGATCCCGACGAGACGACCCCTGCCGGGTCGTCGACGTGGTACTTCCGCGGGCACAACTTCGTCCTCGCCTACACGACGCTGGTCGCCGGCGACGTGCTGGAGCGGGATGACCAGCCGGACGAGTACGTCGTGATCCTCCCGTACGAGGAGTGCGGCGTCGTCATCCGTGCGTCGCGGGAGTCCGAGTCGGTCTCGGGCAAGGCCGTGGTGATGGTCCCGCCGGGCAGCAGCGCGATCGTCGGCGTCGACGACTGCACCGTCGTACGGCTGTTCAGCTCCCGCTCCACCGACCTGATGGACAAGGCGCGCAACCGGGACGCGTACGCCGATCCGCACCCCAACACCAAGCCGTTCGAGCCGTGGCCCGACCCGCCGGAGGGCTACCGCATCCGCGCCTACCGGCTGGCCGACCTGCAGGTGACGCAGGACGCCATCCGCCCGGGCCAGATCGTGCGGTGCAGCACCTTCATGATCAACTTCCTGGCGCCCAGGATCGGCCCGCGCGATCCTGACACCCTCTCGCCGCACGACCACGACGACTTCGAGCAGTGCTCGCTCGCCGTGGAAGGTGAGTACGTCCACCACCTGCGGACCCCGTGGTCCAGGCGGCGCAGCGAGTGGCGCGAGGACCGGCACCTGAAGTGCGGCAGCCCTTCCGTGGCCGTGATCCCGCCGCCCATGATCCACACCAGCGAGGCCGTCGGCCCGGGGACCAACCAGTTGATCGACATCTTCTGCCCGCCGCGTCTGGACTTCTCCCTGACGCCGGGCCGCGTGCTCAACGAAGACACCTACCCCCTCCCCAACCAGTAAGAGGCAGGTTCCATCGTGAAGACCGGACGAGCGGTGAAAGTCGTCAGTGGTGCGGTCGCCGTCTTGTGCGCGGTCGTAACGCTGAGCGCGTGCGGTTCCGACAGCGGATCCGGGGGCTCGGCCGAGTCCGGCGAACTGACGCCGGTGACGTTCGCGATGGCGTCCCCGAGCTGGAACGCCGGCTACGCGGTCATGGCCGTCGTCGAGGCCGAGGGCTTCTACGAGCAGGAGGGTCTGAAGGTCACGACCAACCTGTTCCCGTCGGCCACCCAGGCGGCGCAGCAGGTCGCCGGCGGCGGGGCCGACCTCGGCCTCATGACGGTCGAGCCCGTGGCCATCGGCCACGACAAGGACCTGGACCTGGCCTACTTCAGCTCCTACTGGGCGAAGTGGATCTACAGCCTCCAGGTGCCGGACGGTTCGGCCGTGCGGAGCATCGCCGACCTGAAGGGCAAGAAGATCGGCGTCTCGGCGGTCGCGAGCTCCGGCGCGACGTTCGCCCGTACCGCGATGGAGCTCAACGGGCTGGGCCAGAACGGCGCCACGCTGGTGCCGATCGGCGCCGGCGCCCAGCAGATCAACGCCATCAAGAGCGGCCAGGTCGACGCGCTGGCGCTCTGGGACATCCAGTACCAGATCGTCAGGAACGCCGGTGTCACGCTGACGCCGCTGCCCGTCAAGGAGACGGCGGACGCGTGGGGCGGCGGCTTCGCGACGACCCGCAAGAACCTGGAGGCCAAGAAGGACGTCCTCGAACGGTTCGGCCGTGCGGTGGCCAAGGCGTTCGTCTTCGCCAAGGCCAACCCCGAGGCCGCGATCCGCGACCTGTGGAAGCTCCATCCGGAGACCCGCGGGTCGGACCCGGAGGAGAAGGCGCTGGCCGACGGGGTCAAGGTCCTCCAGGTACGCCTGGACGGGCAGGGCTTCGACGACAAGACGCTGGGCCGGATCGACGAGGCCGCGTTCACCCGTTCGCTCGACTTCATGGCCTCGGCCGGGCTGATCAAGAAGTTCCCGGCGAAGGAGATCTACACCGACGCGATGTTCAAGGCGTTCAACGAGTTCTCCCACGACGAGGTCGCCGAGCAAGCAGAGAGCGCCGGCTGAATGCGGCTGGGGGTCGCGCTCGACCTGAGCTCCCAGGAGCCGGTCCGCCCGCAGGTGGATCGCGCGGTCACGCTGCTCGCCCGCGCGGAGCGGCACGGTTTCGACTCCGCGTGGGTGGGTGAGAGCTATCACGCGGCCGCTCAGCCGTTCCACCTTCCGTCCGTCCTGATGGTCCTGGGGCATCTGGCCGGGCGGACGTCCCTGGCGCTGGGGTCGGCGGTGCTGCTCCTGCGCGCGTACAGTCCGGAGAAGCTGGCGTACGAGGCCGCGCTGCTCGACCAGCTGTGCGGCGGGAAGCTCACCCTCGGCCTCGGGCTCGGCGGCCCGGAGGTCGCCCACCGGGCCGGGCTGCCCGCCTCAGGCCCGGCCGGCGCGGCCTTCGACGCCACGCTGAAGCTGCTGCGCGACGCCTGGTCCGGCGACGCGCCGGCGGCGGTCCCGCCGCCGGTGCGGCGCGGCGGGCCGCGGATCCTGGTGGGCGGCAAGGTGGCCGCCGCTGCCCGTCGTGCCGCGACGCTCGCCGACGGCTTCTACGGCGCGACGAACTACTGCGACGACCTGCTGTTCCAGCAGGCGGCCGCCTACTGGTCGGGGCGCGGCGGGGCGGCGGGAACGGTCGCCACCACCAGGTTCTGCGTCGTCCACGAGGACGCCGCCACCGCCCGCGAACTCGCCGCGCGCCACCTGAAGGCCGCGACCGGCTACTACACCGAACGGGGCCTGTGGACGGGTGCGAACGGCCCCGCCGAGCCTGAGCTTCCCATGGTGGGCACGCCCGACGAGATCGACGCGACGATCGACCGGTACGTACGGGCGGGAGTCACGTCCGTCCAGCTGCGGGTCGCCCCGCTCGGCACGCCGCCGGAGGTCGCCCGCCACACGCTCGACCTCGTCGGGCGGCACGTCCTCCCCCACTGGCACGACACGATCACGAGCTCCGATGGGAAAGACCGACGATGACGAGACGGCTCAAGAGCCTGACCGGCCTGTTCGCAGGAATCCTCATGGTGACCACGCTGGGCGCATGCGGTGGGGAGGGGGGCGACCCGGCGGGCGGCGCCGGCCTCGACAAAGTCACGTTCGCCCTGAGCGCGCCCAGCTGGAACGCCGGCTACACCACCCTGGTGGTGCCCGAGGCCGAGGGCTACTTCGCGGACGAGGGGCTCGACGTCGAGGTCCAGCTGTTCCCCTCCGGCACGCAGTCGGCGCAGCAGCTGGCCGCCGGGGGCGCCGACGTCGCGCTGATGACCGGTGAGCCGGTCGCCATCGGTCACGCCAAGAACCTGGACCTGGCCTACTTCGCGTCGTACTACCCGCACTGGATCTACAGCCTGCAGCTGCCCCAGGGCTCGGATGTGCGCAGCGTCGCGGACCTGAAGGGCAGGAAGATCGGCGTGACCGCGGTGGCCAGCTCGGGCGGGACGTTCGCCCGTACCGCGATGGAACTCAACGGGATGGGCGAGAACGCCGCCGGCCTGGTGCCGATCGGCGCGGGCGCCCAGCAGATCAACGCCATCAAGAGCGGCCAGGTCGACGCGCTGGCCCTCTGGGACACCCAGTACGCGATCGTCGAGGACTCCGGGATCCGGCTCACCCCGTTGCCGGTCCCCCAGACCGCCGGCATCTGGGGCGGCGGGTTCGCGGCGACGCGGAAGACGATCGCCGAGCGGAAGGACGTATTGGAGCGGTTCGGCCGCGCCATCGCGAAGGGCTTCGCCTTCGCCCAGGCCAACCCCGAGGCCGCGATCCGCGACCTGTGGAAGCTTCACCCGGAGACCCGGGGCGGCGGACCGGAGAAGGACGCGATGGCGTCCCAGGTCAAGATCCTCCAGGTCCGGCTGGCCGACCAGGGGGTCGAGGACGGCGAGTGGGGCCGGATCGACGCGAAGGCGGCGACCGGGATGGTGGAGTTCATGGCGTCCGCCGGGCTCGTGGACAAGGCGTTCCCTGCCACGGAGATCTACACGACCGACCTGCTCGCCGCCATCAACGACTTCTCCTACGACGACATCCGCAAGCAGGCGAAGGACGCCTCCTGAGAGGGGGCAGGAAGTGGAGACGCTCCGATGAGCAGCTCATTCGTGTACGCGTCGGTCAGGACCCCGTTCGGCCGGTTCAACGGAGCCCTGGCCGACACGAGAACCGACGATCTGGCCGCGACCGCGCTGAAGGGACTGCTCGACCGCTCGCCGGGCCTGGATCCCGGCCTGGTCGGCGACGTGTTCTGGGGTAACGCCAACGGCGCGGGCGAGGACAACCGCAACGTCGGCCGGATGGCCGTGCTGCTGGCCGGCATGCCCGTCTCGGTGACCGCCACCACGGTGAACCGGCTCTGCGGCTCGTCGCTGGACGCCGCCATGATGGCCTCCCGCATGATCGAGGCCGGCGACGCGGAGATCGCGATCGCCGGCGGCGTGGAGTCGATGACGCGGGCGCCGTGGGTCCTGCCGAAGCCGTCGCGCCGGTTCCCGGCGGGCGACGTCACCGCCGTCTCCACGACGCTGGGCTGGCGGCTGGTGAACGAGCGGATGCCCGCCGAGTGGACGGTCTCGCTGGGCGAGTGCAACGAGCAGCTGCGGGAGAAGTTCTCGATCTCGCGCGAGCGGCAGGACGAGTTCGGCGCCCGCTCGCACCGCCTGGCGGCGCAGGCTTGGGCGAAGGGCTTCTACGACGACCTCGTGGTGCCCGTCCCCGGCGCCGACCTGACCCAGGACGAGAGCATCCGTCCCGGCACCTCGCTGGAGGCGCTGGCCAAGCTGAAGCCGGCGTTCCGGTCCGACGGGACGATCACCGCCGGCAACGCCTCACCGCTGAACGACGGCGCGAGCGCGGTCCTGCTGGGCTCGGCGAGCGCCGCCGCGGCCATCGGCCGTGACCCGGTCGCGCGGATCGCCGGTCGCGGCTGGTCGGCGCTGGAGCCACAGCAGTTCGGCTACGCCCCGGTCGAGGCCGCCGGCGACGCGCTCAAGCGGGCGGGCATCGCCTGGGAGGACGTCGGCGCCGTCGAGCTGAACGAGGCGTTCGCCGTCCAGTCGATCGCCTGCGTCGACGCCTGGCTCAAGCTCGGGCTGCGGGACGCCGAGCTCGTCAACGCCAAGGGCGGGGCGATCGCCATCGGGCACCCGCTGGGCGCCTCGGGCGGGCGCATCCTCGGGACGCTCGCGGCGCGGCTCGTGGAGTCCGGCGAACGATGGGGCGTGGCGGCCATCTGCATCGGCGTGGGCCAGGGCCTCGCGGTCGTGCTGGAGAACGTCGCATGACGCTGCTCTGCGCCTCCGCCGACGAGGCGGTCGGCGGCATCGCCGACGGCTCGACGGTACTGGTCGGCGGCTTCGGCACGGCCGGCCTGCCGTTCGAGCTGATCGACGCGCTGATCCGGCAGGGAGCGCGGGACCTCACCGTCGTGTCGAACAACGCGGGCAACGGCGACACCGGGCTCGCGGCGCTGCTCGCGGCCGGGCGGGTGCGCAAGATCCTGTGCTCGTTCCCCCGGCAGACGGACTCCTGGGTCTTCGACGAGCTGTACCGCGGCGGGAAGATCGAGCTGGAGGTCGTGCCGCAGGGAAACCTGGCCGAGCGCATGCGCGCCGCCGGAGCCGGGATCGGCGGGTTCTACACCCGCACCGGGGTCGGGACCCTCCTCGCGGAGGGCAAGGAGACCCGCGAGATCGACGGCCGTACGTACGTCCTGGAGCTGCCCATCGCCGCCGACGTCGCGCTCATCAGCGCCCACACCGCGGACACCCTCGGGAACCTCGTCTACCGCAAGACGGCGCGCAACTTCGCGCCCGTCATGGCCACTGCCGCGACGACCACCATCGTGCAGGTGAAGCACGTCGTCGAGCCGGGCGCGCTGGACCCCGAGGTCGTGGTCACCCCGGGCATCTACGTCGACCGGATCGTACGGGTGGCGTCATGACCGCTCAGCACATCGACCGCGGCCCCCTCGGGCGGGACGAGATGGCCCGGGTGCTCGCCCGCGACATCCCCTGCGGGGCCTACGTCAACCTCGGCATCGGCCAGCCCACGACCGTCGGCGACCACCTCCCCCCGGAGTCGGGGGTCATCCTGCACACCGAGAACGGCATGCTCGGCATGGGCCCGGCGGCGACCGGCGACGCGATCGACCCCGACCTGATCAACGCCGGCAAGTTCCCGGTGACCGAGCTGCCCGGCGCCTCGTACTTCCACCACGCCGACTCGTTCGCCATGATGCGCGGCGGCCACCTCGACCTGTGCGTCCTCGGCGCGTACCAGGTCTCGGCGGCAGGCGACCTCGCCAACTGGCACACCGGCGATCCCGGCGCGATCCCGGCGGTCGGCGGGGCGATGGACCTCGCCGTGGGCGCCAAGCAGGTCTACGTGCTGATGACGCTGTTCACCAGGGCCGGCGAGCCGAAGCTCGTCAAGGAGTGCACGTATCCGCTCACCGCGCTGCGGTGCGTGGACCGGATCTACACCGACGTCGCCACGTTCGAGATCACCGGGGACGAGGTCCTCGTCCGGGAGACGTGGGGGATCTCGTTCCACGAGCTCCGCTCGCGCCTCGACGTCCCGCTCACCGCGGCGACACCATGAGGAGGTTGGAGAGTGTCCACTAGGCACCAGTTCTACATCGGGGGCGCGTGGGTCGATCCCGCTGAGCCGCGGACCCTGGGCGTCCTCGACCCCGCCACCGAGGAGACGTTCGCCGAGATCAGCCTCGGGACGGCCGAGGACGTCGACCGCGCCGTGGCGGCGGCACGCGCGGCCTTCGCCACGTACGCGCAGGTCGGCGTGGAGCAGCGACTGGAGTACCTCCAGCGGATCGTCTCCGGCTTCCGTGCCCGGCTGCCCGAGATCGCCCGGACGATGACGCGCGAGATGGGGGCGCCGATCACGTTCTCGACGCAGCGCCAGGCCACGGTGGCGCTGTTCCACTTCGAGGAGGCGGCCCGCGTGCTCGCGGACTACCGCTTCGAGGAGGAGATGGGCGCCGGGATCGTACGGCGTGAGCCGATCGGCGTCTGCGGTCTCATCACGCCGTGGAACTGGCCGCTCAACCAGGTCGCGTCGAAGGTGGCCCCCGCCCTCGCCACCGGCTGCACCGTGGTGCTCAAGCCGAGCGAGATCGCGCCGCTCAGCGCCATGGTGCTCGCCGAGGTCATCCACGACGCAGGGCTGCCGCCCGGCGTGTTCAACCTCGTCAACGGGGACGGTCCCACGGTCGGTGAGGCCATCGCGGCGCACCCCGGCGTCGACATGGTCTCGCTCACCGGCTCGACCGGCGCCGGCATCAGGGTCTCCAAGCTCGCGGCCGACACGGTGAAGCGCGTCGCGCTCGAACTCGGCGGCAAGTCGGCCAACATCATCCTGCCCGACGCCGACCTGGAATCCGCGGTCGTCGCCGGGGTGCACGCGTGCTACACCAACGGCGGCCAGAACTGCCAGTCGCCCACGCGGATGCTCGTGCACCGCTCGCAGCGCGACCAGGCGTACGCCGCCGCGCGGCGGGCGGTCGAGGAGGTCCGTCTCGGGGACCCGTCCGACCCCGCCACCACGATGGGGCCCGTGGTGAGCCGGGCTCAGCTGGACAAGGTCACCGGGCTCGTGCAGTCGGGGATCGACGAGGGCGCGACGCTCGTGGCCGGCGGCCCTGGGCGTCCCGATGGGCTCGACAAGGGGTTCTACGTCCGCCCGACCGTGTTCGGCGACGTCACGCCGCAGATGCGGATCGCGCGCGAGGAGATCTTCGGGCCCGTGCTGTCGATCCTGCTGTACGACACCGAGGACGAGGCCGTCGAGATCGCGAACGACACGCCGTACGGGCTGGCGGGCTTCGTCCAGTCGAAGGACCCCGACCGCGCCCGCAGGGTCGCCGACCGCATCCGCGCCGGCCGCGTCTACCTCAACGGCGCCCCGTTCGACCGCAGCCTGCCGTTCGGCGGCTACAAGCAGTCCGGGAACGGACGCGAGTTCGGGCGGTTCGGCTTCGAGGAGTACCTCGAGGTGAAGGCCGTACTCGGTTACGAGAGGACGTCATCGTGAGTCCTGACCGTTTGGCCGCCCTCCTGGACCGCGAGGAACTCTTCGACCTGGTGCGGCGGGAACGCTTCGCCCGCGACCAGCGGCTCTTCGACGTGATGCGCGACTGCTTCCACGACGACGCCTACGTCAGGACCACCTGGTACGACGGACGCGGCGGCGACGCCTACGTCGAGGCGACGAAGACGTGGATGGCGCGGACCGGCAACAGCAAGCACTGGGTCTTCCCCGCCTACGCGCGGGTCGAGGGCGACCGGGCGACCGTCGAGAGCCCCGCCAAGATCTTCAACCGGACCACGGTGGAGGGGGTGGAGGTGGACTTCCACGCCTACTGCCGGTTCTTCTCCCGTGCCGTCCGGGTGGACGGGCGGTGGAAGCTGCTGAGCTTCGAGGTCCTGCTGGAACGCGACGAACTGCGGCCCGTCCACGCGGGCGAGCCGCTCCCGGTCGACGCTGCCGCACTTTCTGGGCTCCGGCCGTCCTACCGGTTCCTCGCCTGGATCCAGTCGACCCGCGGCGTGACAGTCAGCCAGGACCTGCTCGGCGACGACCGCCCGGCCGAACTCGACGCATTCCACAAGGGCGAGACCGCCTGGCTCCACGGCGCCGGTTAACGATCATCGCCGGTTCTGGAGCGAAGAAAGAAGAAGAAGCTCACGCCCAAGGAGAAGATGCCCGTCAGGCCGAACCAGAAGGCGTGTTCGAGGTCCCACCGGATGAGCAATGAGATCAGCATGAGCACGTCGGCGTAGACGACCAGCAGGGCGACGATGATGAGTCCGAGGATGAGGAGCCGGCTGAGTCTCTTCACTGGTCCTGTCATGCTCCGATCATGGCGGAGCCGGGTGTCAGCCTTATGACACCATTCATCCGTGCACCGTACTGACCGGCTCTCCGCGATCCGCGCAGACGTCCGCCGTGCCGGTCCAGGGGGCCGCGTCTCCGGCTACCGCGATCGTCGTGGTGCGGCGCGCGTTCATGGCCGCGTTTCGCCGACGTACCGGACCTCGCCATGAGCGCCCGCCACTGGCTCGGCCGGATGGCGGAGGGCTGGAAGAGCGCGAGGAGCCGGCACGGCTGGCTGGATCACACGGCGCGCGCCCTGATCCGCTACGACCAGGTCGACGCCGGCCGGCTGTCGGCCGCTCTCACCTACTACGCCTTCTTCGCCACCTTCGCCCTGGGTCTGCTGGGGTTCGCCATCCTCGGCCGGGTCCTGCACTCGCCGGCGGCGCTGGCCGAGGTGCAGCTCTACCTGAGCGACACCTTCCCGCGCCTGGACGTCCAGGCGCTGCGCGACGCCGGTGACACGGCCGGGCTCGTGGCCTGCGTGGCCCTCCCCCTGACGGGCCTGTTCTGGATGGACACGCTCCGCTCGGCGACCAGGGCGATCTGGCGGCTGGAGGAGTATCCGGGCCGCTTCTTCCTGCGTCAGCTCATCGACCTGGGCATCGTGGCGGGGCTCGGGCTCCTGCTCGCGCTGTCGCTCGCCGTCGCCTTCTCCGCCGAATGGCTGCTGACCTGGGTCGCGGGCCACACCGTGGGCGTGCAGGCCGCCCCTGTCCAGTGGATGCTGCCGGTGGCGGCGTTCGTGCTGGGCGTCGGGGTCAACACCGTGCTGGCCGTCGCGCTGCTGACCGCGCCGCCACGGCTGCACCTGTCGCCGCGGCGGGTGGTCGGGCCTGCGCTGGTCATCACGATCGGCCTGGAGATCCTCAAGACGCTCGGCCAGGCCGTGCTCAACCTCACGGCCGCCAATCCCGCGTACCAGGTCGTCACGGGAGCGGTCGCGATGCTGCTCTTCCTCAAGGTGCTCAACCAGCTCATCCTCTTCGCCACCGCCCTGGTCGCCACCAGCACCACAGGAGAGGTCAAGGACCTGGCCAACGGCCGTCGTTCTTGAGCGGGGTGCGGGCGGCAGGCAGGACGACCTGGCCGGTGACGAACTCGCTCCACAGGCCGAAGGTCAGCCGGTCGCCCGGCTTGGCGGTGGTTTCGGCGAAGCCGACCGTGCGGCCTCGGTGCCGGCGCGTCGCGCCGAAGGAGAGCTGGAAGCGGATCGTGCCCGCGCGGTCCTTCGGGGGCACGGACGTGGGTGGCAGGATCTCGTCCAGGGCCCACCGGTAGTCCTCGCGGTACGGGTCCGCGACCCGCTCCAAGGTCTGCTCCAGGACCGCCCCGGAGCCGGTCAGCACCACCAGCACCCCTGGCGACCGCCCCACCCGCGTGTTGAAGGCCAGCACCTCCTGCGACTGCCCGTCCGCGGACGTCCCGAGCCCGCCGCCGATCCGCGACCCCGCCGGGCACGCCTGCGCGCCCTGCTCCTCGATCACGGTACGCGTACACGTGGGAAAGGCTTCAGGGTTGAAGCTCACCGACCGGTCGAACAGGAACACGAACCGCCGCGCCCCGGCAGGAACCTCCCCCGTCTCGGCCCGGCTGCTCCGGTCGAAGGCGATCGTCACGCTGCGGCCGGCGCCGCGGGTCGCGGTCACCGACAACGAGTCGATGTTCTTCGTACCCTCGACGTCGGGCTCGTACGGACGCTGCGGCCCGCCGGGGGCTGGATCGGGCGGGGCGGGATCGGGCGGGGCGGGGCTCGCGACCGCCGGCGGGGTGAGCACGGACAGGCAGGTGACCACGGTCGCCGCGGTCAGAACGGTCTTCAGCTTCACGACGCTCCCAGAAGTGGATCAACGAGGTCCGGATCACCACGTAACCAACGCCCCCCGAAAAACCACGTAAAGGCCAGCCGTCGAAGTCGATCAAGTGGGTGATGTGCTGACCCGTCAGAGCGTGCAGCGGGCCCCTTCGGCCGGCGCCTTGAGGTCGATCAGGTAGTCGGCCACGGCCCGGCCGACGCAGGCGTTCGTGGTCAGGATCGCGCCGTGCTGCTCCCCCTCGACGGTGAGCAGGCTGCCGCCGAGCGCCTCGGCCAGCTTGACGCCGCCCGCGTGCGGCGTGATGGGGTCACCGGTGACGGAGACCGTCAGCGTGCGGGGCAGGCCCTTGACGTCCGTGGCGTACGGGTAGCCGAGCGTCGGCTTGACCGGCCACTGCTCGCAGCCGTCCCGCACCTCCTTGTACGGACGGGCCGGGTCGGTGAACGGCGCCGCCTCGAACCACGCCCGGTTCAGCGCGGTCTCCTGCCGCGGGGTGTGGCGCTCCTCGTCCAGGCAGTTGATCGCGAGGGCGGCTTCGAGCGCGTCCGGGTAGTGGCCGCCGGCGGTGCGCCCGTGGTAGCCGTCGCGCAGCTGCATCAGGGTGTCGCCCTTGCCGGACCTCAGCTCGGCGATGCCCTTGATGGCGGCGGGCCAGCCGGCCTCGGTGTAGAGCGCGGCGGTCACTCCCTCCACCGCCTGCCCGAACGTCAGCTCGCGCCCGTCCGACGTCCGGGCCGGCTTGTCGATCAGCGGCCTGGCCAGCTTCTGGAACGCCCGTGTCGCCCGCCCGGGATCGGTGCCGAGCGGGCAGGCCCGCTTCTTCGCGCAGGAGGCGGCCAGGCGTTCGAACGCGGCCTGCATCCCGGCCGCCTGCTGGACGCGGCGCTCGTGCGTACCGGCGTAAGGGTCCATCGCCCCGTCGAGCACCAGCGCGCGCACCTTCCCCGGGAACATCTCCGCGTACACCGCGCCGAGGCGGGTGCCGTAGCTGGTGCCGGCGTACGACAGCTTGGCGTCGCCCAGGGCCTGGCGCAGGATGTCCATGTCGCGGGCGACGTCGCGGGTGCCGACGTGCGCGAGCACCTCCTTGCCACCCGAGCGGCTCGCGCACCGCTGGGCGAGGCGGCGGGTCTCCTGACGTGTCCAGTCGTCCAGGCCGGCGGGGATCGAGGAGAGCTTGGCGTCGCGGTCACGTTCCGCGTCGGTGTAGCAGTCGAGGGCCGGCGTGGAGGCGCCGACGCCGCGGGGGTCGAAGCCGACCAGGTCGAAGCGTTCGGTGATCGGTGACGTGCCCCAGACGGCGGCGGTCAGGGCCGCGTGGCCGGTGCCGGGGAAGCCGGGACCGCCCGGGTTGAGCACGAGCGAACCGATCGGGTTCCTGCCGTGTGCGGGCACCCGGAGCAGCGCGATCTCCGCCTGCTCGCCCTGAGGCTTCCGGTAGTCGAGCGGCACCTTGAGGCGCGCACACTCGGCCTTGACGGCCGGCACGCCCGGCGGCAGCTCCGGGTCGCAGGGCGTGAACGACGGCTTCTGCTCGTAGAAGCGGTCGATGTCCGCCGTGGCGGTCTGTCCTGCGCAGGCGCTGAGCAGCAGCGTCAGCGCTCCCACGACGGCGGACGATCTTGTACGGAACGGCATGTGTTCTCTCCACGTGATGGGTGATCGCGTGGAGAACAGCCAAAACTACGACGTCGCGTCCTGGTCAAGCCGGCCAGCTCGCCACCCTCCGGCCGAACAGCTCGTTCACCCGCTGCTGCTGCTCGTTGAGCGTGTGTTCGCCGTACGACGACAGCGCCTCGGAGACGTCGGCGCCGAACGCGATGTCCGGCCAGTTCTCCAGCAGCGGCCGGTAGTGCGCCGCCATGTCGTCGGCCAGCCGCTCCAAGTCCTCCTGCGGGGTGCCGGGACCGACTTCGGCGAAGCGCTGGAGCAGCTCGGCGGTGGCCGGAGTGAAGATGGCGTTGCGGGCCAGGGCGTCGGCGAACGCGGACGTCCCGTGCTCGCCGAGCAGATGGGAGAGCAGGACGACCTGCTCGCGCTCGTTCCGCGCCAGATCGGGGGCGACGCCGGCGACGGCGCTGATGGCGGGCCCGAACGCGGCCATCTCGGGCGGCAGGTCGGGCATGGCGCCCTCGCTGCGCAGCCGGGCGATGGACTCGCGCCTGCGGGTGAGCCGCTCGATCTCGGCGGCGGTCCGCCGGTCCAGCTCGGCGAGCATGGTCTCGGCGGCCTCGGGGTCGTCCAGCACGGCGGGCAGCGCGGCCAGCGGCAGGCCCAGCTCGGTCAGCCGGGTGATCCGCAGCAGCCGGACCAGATGGCGTACGTCGTAGTCGCGGTAACCGTTGACCGAGCGCTCCGGCTCGTCGAGCAGCCCGATCGCGAGGTAGTGGCGCAGGGTGCGGATGGTGACGCCGGCGAGCGCGGCCAGTTCGCTGCTACGCACCCGTCTGCTCCCTCCGTCGCGGAATCGCCATGCTACGAGACGGACGGCCGGTGGCCCCAGGTCGCCCAGCGCCAGAGCCATTCGAGGGGGCCCTGACGGTGGCGGCGCAGCCAGAGGGCGGAGAACAGCCACTGGGCCGCCAGGATGACGCCCGCCGTCCAGTACGCCGCCGCCAAGGACTCGCCGATCGGCAGGCCGAGGACGCGGGCGGCCGCCAGGACGAGGAGGGTGGCGCCCAGGTAGTGGGTCAGCGCCGTCCGGCCCAGCGGCGCGAGCACGAACCGCAGCACCGGACGCAGCGGCGTTCTGAGCAGGGCCAGCAGGCCGCACACGTACACGCCGACGAGCAGCAGGTCGGCGAGGCTGGACATCGAGGTCAGGTACGTCGTGGCACCGACGGCCCGCATGCCGTCCCGCACCCACAGAGCGGCGGCCAGGCCCATGGCGAAGGCCAGGCCCACCAGGATCGGCCCTCGGGTGGACCGCTCGATCCTCTCGATCACCTTGTACCGGACCAGTGCCGAGCCCAGCAGGAACAGCCCGGCGATCAGCAGCGGCCCGCCCCCGCTGAGGACGAGCGCCCCCGCGATCAGCACGGCGGCGAGGCCCGCCGTGGCCCGGCGGGGCAGCCAGGTCGAGGGCAGCAGCACCAGCATGCCGACGACGGCGTAGTCGGCCAGGATCTCGCCCGGCCACAGCAGCATGTGCAGGAGGCCGATCACGAGCAGCGCCGCGAGCCGGCGCAGCAGCACCACCCGGGGACGGGCGACGCGGCCCGCGGCGGAGTCCAGGAGCAGCGCGAACCCGATGCCGAACAGCAGGGAGAAGATCGGCAGCCCGAGCCACGGGTCCCAGTCGCCCATGGGCTGCACCGCGACAGCGGAGCCACCGGTGGCCATGAGCTGGACGTTGGCGAGCAGGATCTCGCACAACGCGAACCCGCGGAGCACGTCGAGCGCGACGATACGGGGCCGTCCTGAGGCGGGCGCGTGGTGCGGGGAACCTTGAGGAGGCGAGGCACTGGGCAGGTCTTCGCGTGACATGGATCCTCATGCTGCCGGGCCGCCCGGTGCCGGGCACCGGCCGAAAGCAGGGTCGATGACCCTGCTTTCGGCCACATCAGGGCGCTCAGCGGGGAGGGTCGGGTGCCAGGGTGCCGTCGGGGGCGATGTGGTCGAAGATCTGACCGACCGGGGTGATCACGTGCGGGTCCTCCACCGCGTCCGGCACAGCCCGGGCGGCAAGGTGCGCACCGTCATCCCGCTCTCCCGACCGGCCCAGTGAACGGAGGCGTCAACTCGGCGGTCGATGGCCGGCGGCGAGGTGATCCTGGAGTTCGGCGTGGCGGAACTGGTAGATGGGGCCGACCGCGCGCAGGAGGCCGAGGCGGTGGCAGTCGTCCAGGAACGGCATCAGCCGGCGCGGCAGGTGACCGGCCCAGGCCAATTTGCCGCTCGCGACCAGGTACGCCCACCAGGCCCGGTGCCGGCCGGCGATCCCGAACGTCAGCGCGCTCGCGAGCGCGTACGCGAGGGATTGCGTGAACCACACCAGAGCGGCCATCCAGGGGTCGAGCCGCTCTCCACCCGAGGCCGGACCCAAGCTGATGAGCAAAGGCCACAGCCCGCCCGCGAACACGCTGATGGAAACGCGGAGCAGGTTGAGCACGCGGTTGGCCCGCCAGCTGTCGATGGGGGTGACGATGGGGCTGGACGGGGGCGGCGTGTCCGCCCACTGTGGGATTTCGACCGCAAGCCAGATCATGAGCGCGGTGGCGATCCCGAACCAGGCGAAGATCCCCGCAACGTCAATCGGCATCCCGTCCATGAGTGACCCGATGAGCCAGAGCGAGAGCCCTCCCATAAGCCCGAACGCGAAGTAGCGCAGGAATCGGCCGACCAAGGTCGCAAGGCGGCGGCGGATGCGCAGATCGGCGTAGCCGGGCCCGTCCTCAGCCCAGAACCCTGCGTTCCGGCCGAGATAGCCGCCGACCATCGCCCCAACCGCGAGCCCCAGCAGGGCGAGCGGAAACTCGCTCAGGTATTGCTCCTTCTCGGTCAGGTACGCATCCTCCGCCCAGTCCACCAACCCGAACGCCAGCCCCAACATGAGCCCGGCCGCAAGGGTTGCGGCGGCAGCGAGGGCGAGCCGGGTGGTGAGCGTCATGGTGCCGGTCGTGGCGGCGAGGCGCCACCAAGCGAAGTCGCGGCGGCCGTCGTCCCCGTCTCCGGAGTGGTGGGTGAGGTGGTGAGCCAGGTAGCTCAGCCACTGCCGTACTTTGTCGGGGTCCTGAAGGGGACGGTGTGGTTCGACGGTCTCCCGGGCTTTGAGCAGGTTGGGGATGAGGGCGTCGAACAGGTGGGCTCGCAGTGTGCCGCTGGTCGGGAAGCGGTCGGTGTCGACGAGGTCGGCGGGATCGGTTTCTGGGGGGATGTACACGGCGTGGATGAGCCATAAGCCCAGCGCGGTCTCCGTCACCCGGCTCAGGCTCGGGCTGGAGCCGTCGCGTAGCGCGGACCAGATGGGGGTCCAGTCGTGGCGAGGCACTCGCGGCAGGCAATCGCGCAGATGGTTCTCGGCGACTTCGGCGGTGATTGTGGCGGGGGCGATGACCGCGGCGGCCCGCAGCACCTCCCCCGCCTGGTCCACGGCCGCGGCGAACTCGGTGGTGCGGCTGGTGAGGATGTACTGGTCGCCGCTGGCCAGCCACCGGTTCAGCGTGGAGATCACCGCCACTCGCGCCGGTTTCGGCATTTCGTCCAGACCGTCCAGGACAGGTAGGACGTGACCGTGCATCGCCAGCGCCCTGGCGGCGTCGTTTCCGTACGCCGGAGCGTTCAGCTCGGGGTAGTCGGTGGCAAGACGGGTGGCGACCCAGTCCTGCAGCCGTGGGTGCTTGCTGGTGTCCCAACCGTAGACCGGCATCAGCATCGGCACGGGATCGGCCGGATCCCGGTCGGCGGCGACCAGCTCCAGAAGGAGCTGCATGGCCAGGGTGGTCTTGCCGGTGCCGGGGCCGCCGGTGATGACCAGGCGGCGGCGGTGCAGGCGGCGGAAAGCGCGCGCCAGCTCGGAGGCCTTGCTGCTGGAGCCGCTGAAGGTCAGCAGATGATCGCCGACCAGATGCGGATGGTCCATCAGACCCGAGTCGCCGACCAAATGCCAGAAGATGGGGATGGGCCCTGGATTGTCGAGGAAGCGGATGGTCGCCTCGGTGCTCCATTGTTCGAACACCCGAGTGGCCAGCAGCTTCTTGGCGGCCGCGAGACCCTCTTCCGCGTTCGCCGGAGCCGGTCGGGCGCGGCGCTCCGCGTACTGACCGTAGATCGTGAGCGCCAAGGCGACCAGACTGATGAACGCGCTGATCACGCTGGCCGACTGGTCGGCCTCCGCCGGTTCCCTTCGGGAGAGATAGAGGGCCATTCCGCCTGCCACGGCGATGAACAGGGCGATGCCCATCCACTTCACAAGGCGTCCCGGCATAGCGCCATCGTCGCTCATGTCACGATCGCTCGCAGGACCTCAGCCGGAGTATCCTCGGCGAGGTTCCTTGAGCAGTCGCAACGCCTCGTACGAGGGTGAGGCCCGCGCGACCGTGTAGAACACGACCCACTGGTCCGACCCGGGCACGTGCAGGGATCCGCAGTCGAGCTCCAGCCGCCCCATCACCGGGTGGTTGAGCCGTTTGCGCAGGGAGTGGCGTACGGTCACGTGGGCGACCTCCTCGCGACGCAGCCCGGGGGTACGGCGGCGACGGCCGGCCTCCAGGCCCACGTCCTGGGGCCGCACCAGTTCGCGGCGACTGCGGAGGAATGTCGTACTCCTCTGCGCCCGCGACCCCGAGCGCGGCACGAAGGCGGCGTCGCAGCTCGTGGCGGAGGGGCTGGACGCCCGGTCCCTCCATCTGGACGTCACCGCCCCCGCCACCGTCGAGGCGGCCACCGCCCTCGTCGACCGCGCGTACGCGACGCTGCTCGGTTACAACTCCTCCAAGGCCGCGCTCAACGCCGTCACCCTGATGTACGCCGAGGAGCTGCGC
This sequence comes from Nonomuraea sp. NPDC049421, assembly GCF_040677005.1. Taxonomy (NCBI): domain Bacteria; kingdom Bacillati; phylum Actinomycetota; class Actinomycetes; order Streptosporangiales; family Streptosporangiaceae; genus Nonomuraea; species Nonomuraea sp. NPDC049421. The sequence goes on along the minus strand of NZ_JBFAQA010000018.1, from coordinate 174,973 downwards.
GACACGCCGATCAGGGTGAACGCCGTGTCACCCGGCTGGCTTCCTAGGCGGGTGGGGCGGCGTCTACCCCTGGTGACGCATGAACCGCCTGATGAGGGCGACCCCCGCGAACCAGAAGACCACGTAGACCGCGAGGCGCATCGTCACGTACTCGGCCGTGATCTGCCCCGGGTCCTCCATGACGTCGACGGCGACGTTGAGCAGCGCAGGCCCGAAGACGAAACCGCTCCAGCCGAGTAACACGATGCGCCGGCCGGTGAACCACTTCATGCGCTCTCCAGGGGGTTCGGGTCACCCCCATGATCGCGTACGTCCCGTGCGCCGGGCCAGTTCTCAGACCGAGGACGGCACGGGCTCAGGACGGTGACCGCCGGCGGGGCGGCGGGTGATGGCGTTCAGGCGGTTGACGGTGTTCATGAGGGAGACGAGGGAGACCAGGGCGGCGAGCTGGTCCTCGTCGTAGTGCTCGGCGGCCTGGGCCCAGGTCTCGTCGGTGACGCCCGGGGCGCCGTCGGCGATGCGGGTGCCCTCTTCGGCCAGCCGCAGGGCGGCACGCTCGGCCTCCGTGAAGCTCGTCGCCTCCCGCCAGACGGCGACCATGTGAAGGCGTTCGGGCTTCTCGCCCGCTTGGACGGCGTTCCTGGTGTGGATGTCGACGCAGACGGCGCAGCCGTTGATCTGGCTGATGCGCAGCGCCACGAGCTCCTGGGTGCTCTGCGGCAGGCCGCTCTCCTGCAGGATCTTGCCGGCGGACATGAGGTGCTTCACGAGCTTGCCGGTGGTCGGCTGGCTCATGACGTCGAGACGGGCTTCCATGATGTGCTCCTTGGTGTGGTCAGCAGTCACCTATAAGACGAGAGCCGACCTCCCCCTGTGACACCTCCGCCATCGACCCCGGGCAACGGCCGGTCCGGTCAGCCCGTGAAGGCGACCAGGATGACTGCTGCTGCGGTGAGAGCACAGGTCCTCGTCATGCCGCCTCGTCCTTGGGGGCCGGGGCGAGGTGGAGGTGGCGGGGGTTCGTTTCTTCGTCGGGGAAGACCCACTTGCGGAACGCCCAGAAGCGGAAGATCATCGCGACCAGGGTGCCGATGAGCTGGGCGCTGGTGAAGTCGGCGATCTCCTGGGTGAGCAGGGTGACGTGCGGGGTCTCCAGGAGGAGGACGTACCTGGAGATCCACAGCGGCACTGAGCTGAGCACCAGACCGACGCCGCTGACCAGGAAGAACAGCGCCGCCTCGTGATGGCGCTCGCGGCCGCCCCGCGTGCGGAACGACCATTCGCGGTTGAGGACGTACGACACGATGGTGGCCACCAGCACGGCGATGACCTTGGCGGTGACCGGCTTGGGCTCCAGGACGGTCAGTTTCAGGCCGTAGAAGACCGCGTTGTCCACCAGGAACGCCGCCCCGCCCACCACCGCGAACTTCAGCATCTCGCGGTATCTCCACACCAGGCCGTGCAGGAACTTCGGCAATATGGCGAATGCGGCTCTTTCGACGCGCCTCGATCTGCTCATGAGGCAGTCATCCTAGACCCGCCGCCCCGGCCTCGCGGCGGATCGGTGGACGTGGGTCAGACGGCGAACAGCAGGGCGGCGTCGAGCAGGACGAGGACCGCGGTGGCGAAATGAACGCCGAAGGCGGTGGCCTTGGTGCCGCCGTTGCGCAGCACGATGACGGTGTCGGCCAGCGGCGCCAAGGCGGCGAGCAGCATGAACCAGGCTTCGGCCTGCGCGCCGACGAAAGCCAGCAGAGCCAGGCCGATCAGCCCGTACGTGCCGTCGCGCACGCCCTTGATCGTCAGGTACGCGCGGTCGGTCGTGGCGGGCACCCCGTAGCCGGTGGCGGCCGCGTACGGCTGGAACAGGAAACGGACCCCGATGAGCAGGCAGAGCGCGTTGATGAGGATGGCGAGGCCGTAGGCGACAACGGTGAGCATGACGTGACTCCCAAAAAAAACTAGCAGCGCTAGGAACAAATACGAAGCTAGCAGAGCGACGGCAATACTTCTAGCGATGCTAGATTCGACGTCATGTCGATCCAGAGCCGTAAGGAACGCGAACGCGCCCAGCGGGAGAAGCTGATCATCGCCGCCGCGCGCGAGCTGGCCGAGACCGAGGGCTGGGAGGCGGTGACCACGCGACGGCTGGCCGAGGAGGTCGAATACAGCCAGCCGGTGCTCTACAGCCACTTCAAGGGCAAGGACGCCATCGTCACCGCCGTCGCCCTAGAGGGCATCACCGACCTGGCCGCCGAGCTACGTGCCGCCCGCACCGCCGCCCACGACCCCGCCGCCGCACTCGCCGGGCTCAGCACCGCGTACGTGGCCTTCGCCGAGCAGCGGCCCGCCCTCTACGAGGCCATGTTCAGCCGCCGCGTCGACCTGCCCTTCGCCACCCCGGAGGCCCCGCCGGCGCTGAAGGAGGCGTTCGGCGAGTTCGTCGCGGCCGTACGCCCCTACGCCCATGACACCGCCCCCGAGATGCTGGCCGAGATCCTCTGGGCCGCCCTGCACGGCCAGGTCACGCTGATGCGCGGCGGCCGCATCCCCCGCGAGGTCCAGGAGCACAGGCTGGCGGTCCTCCTGGCCAGGTTCACCCAGGAGCCGGCGGGCTCCGGGCGGGCGGGGTGAGGATGCGCGCGGCCTCACTTTCCGCCATGGTGATCGTCCGCCGGGTTCCTCACCTCCGATCACAATTGTGACGAACGCCACCGGCTGCGGATGTCACGCGGCCGCCGGAGCGGGCGTCTTGTGGACGAAGGGGCGCCGAGCAGGCAGGAGCTGACCCACGTCGCCTCCGAGACGACGCTCACCCTCCGACAGCCCCCCGCCAGGGAAGGAACACCCATGACCGCGCAGACGACGACCGCGACGACCGGCGGCCGCACCTTCATGAGGATCGCGGTCGCCGTACAGACCGTGGCCATTTTCTTCCAGGCGACCACCGCCGGCGTGCTGCTGGCCTCGTCCCACGAGTCGGAGCTGCACCACATCGGCTCGTACGTGGCGTACGGCACGACCGTGCTGTACCTGCTCGCCGCCGTCCTGGCCTGGCGTCCCGGCGGCGGCGGCCCCCGCCCCATCCTGTACGCCGCCGGTTTCCTCGTCCTGGCCTCGGTGCAGGTGGCGTCGGGCATCGCGGGCCTGACCCCGCTCCACGTCCCCTTAGGCGTCCTGATGTTCGCCCTCAGCACCCTGGTCCTGGCCCGCCTGTTGCGCGGCCCGCGCCTGGGCCGAGACGCACATGGACGCGCTCCTCGACGCCCGCGAGGCGCGGAGTGATCGGCTGCCACAGCGGATCAGAGCGGAGTGAGCAGGCCGTCGGGCGCCTCCCTCACCATTCGTCCCTGATGGACCGTCAGCACGCGGTCCGTGTCCCGGAGACGCGGGAGCCGGTGCGCGATGATCACCAAGGTGCGTCCCCTGCAGTAGGCGCGGAGGGCGTCGTACACCTCGTCGGAAGTGACGCCGTCGAGGGCGCTGGTGACCTCATCGACGATGAGCACCTGCCAGGGAGCAAGGAGTGCCCTGGCCACGGCCAGGCGTTGCCGCTCGCCGCCCGACAGCTGATGTCCCTCCTGGCCGACGGTGGTGTCCAGGCCGTCCGGCAGCTTCGCCACCAGGCCGTCCAAGCGGACGGCGGCGAGTGCCCGGTCGATGTCCTGCTCGGTCACGTCCTCGCGGGCGAACGTCAGATTCTCCCGGATGGACGTGTCGAACAGCGTGGTGTGCTGCGGGACGATCGTGGCCACGTCCCGTAGCTCCGCGTCCCCTGCCCCGTGGACGTGCACGGTCCCGGTGGCCGGCCGCAGGAGACCGGCTGTGATCAGGCCCAGGGTGCTCTTGCCCGATCCGGTGCGGCCGCGCACGACCGTCACCGAGCCGGCGGGCAGTTCCAGGTCGATCCCGCTGAGGACGGTCCGCGCCCCGTAGGAATGACCCACGCCGCGGAGGGTGACGCCGACCCCCGCCCGCGGCGACGACGAGACGGTGCCCGCGTCGTCGGGCGCCGACGGCACCGGCATGTCCAGATACTCGATGACGCGCTCGAACTTGGCCAGCGAGACGTGGAACCCGCCGGAGAGCTGGAGAAGTGTCTGGATGGGCTCGGACAGCTGGAGTTGGAGCATCACCAGGACGATCACGGTCCCGACGCTCAGCCCCGTGACCGTGGTGCCGGCCAGCCAGTAGACCAGAGGGGGGACACAGGCGAACGACACTCCGATGATCACATAGGCGGCCGCGCCCGTCACCCGCTGCCGGACGGTGACCTCGCTCAACCGCCGGCACACCTCGACGAACCGTTCGCGCTGCCATCGCGTACGGTGCAGCGTCCTGCCCAGGATGATCCCGCCCAGCGTGAGGTCATCCGCGGCGAAGCGGAGCACCGAGGTCACGAGCCGCTGCCGCTGCCGAGCCAGGTCCTGGCGCCTCTGGGCGAAGCGGTGATTGAGCAGCGCCAGCAGGTACGCCAGGACGAAGGAGAGCAGGGCCAGCGGCCAGCTCAGTAGCAGCATCGCGATGCCGGAGGCGGCCAGGGCGGTCGCCGCGGCGAGGGACTGCTGGACGATGTTGGTGACGAACCGGTCCACCCCGTCGATGTCGCTGACCAGCCGCGCCTGGACCTCGGACGTGCTCTCCTCCGTGTAGAAGTCCAGCTCCTGCGCCTGGGCGCGCTCGTACACGCCGGCGCGCAACGTGGCGGTCACCCGCTGGCCGATGCTGTTGGTGAGCGCCACGTTGCCGACGGCCAGAGCGCTGTTCACGATCCCCACCACGACCATGAGGGTGCACAGCACCGTCAGCGTCGCGAAGTCGCCGCGCAGCAGGCCCTGGTCGATGACCCCTCTCGTCAGAAGGGGGCTGACGACCCCGAGGGGTACGGAGATCAGCACGATGACCAGGGAGGCCGCCACCCGCCATCGATGCGGCCGGAACCACGTCATCATGCGGCGGAGCACCGCGCGGGCCGTCATGGGAAGGGATGGGGGTCGGCGTTGAGGTCGCCGGGCGTGAGGTCCCGGTCGCGGTGTCCGAGCAGCCGCGGCATGGTCAGGAGCCGCGGGAGGCCGTGCATGCGCCGGTTGTCGTGCCCGAACGTCATCGACAGGGTGCCGGGAATCAGCACCTTCACGCAGGCGAAGCCGCCCGCCCGGTGCTCGGAACCGGTTTGATCGATCATGATGACGTCCAGTCCGGTGTCCAGGTAGCGTCCCACCGTCTCGGTGAGCACGCCGGTCAGATCGGTGTCGTCGAAGGCGCCGGGGATCCCCATGTCGGCCGGCTTGCGGACGCCGGTCGACCGGGTCAGGAAGGCGAGCCGCCGCGCGGCGTCCGGGTGCGCGTAGAGCAGGGAGTGGTCGTCCATGTCCCTGACGAGTCCGGGATCGGCCACCATCGCCTGTGCCCGGTCCCTCTCCCGGGCATATCGGTCCGCCATCGGGGCGATGTCAGGAGCGAGCTCGGTGAGCGCGTTGGCGATGGCGCGTTCGGGGTCCGGGCTGGATCCCGCGGCGCTGATCGTCGCGGGCCGGCCGTCGTCCCGGGGATTCACCGCCATGGCCCACACGCAGGGGATCCGCTGCTCAACGCTGATGTCGTGGAGCGACACGGCGTACCCGGTCTCGGCCTCGAGCGCCGCGTGCCACAGCGGCAGGCGACGGTCGACGGCGGCGGACACGTCGATGCGCGGGGCGGGCAACCGGCAGTACCAGGTGAGGAGGAAGGCGTCGCGTTCAGCGACCTCCATGATGGCGTGCAGGATCGCCTCCTCCAGCGACCCTCCGAGCGCGCATCCGTTGGAGATCTCGTAGACCAGCCCGTGGTCGTGGCCGGTGGAGTGCGCGTGCTGATAGTAGGCGCAGCGCTCCGGCACCAGGATCGGCGCTTGCCGGGCGAAGGAGTACCCCCACACCCAGGCGCGGGGCTCGTTCACGTCGAAGGGACGGTAGGGGAATCCTGGCAGGTCGTAGCGCTCCTCGGGGTACAGGCCGAGGGTGCGCGGGTCCAGCGCGCTGTCGGCGATCTCGGCGTACGGGGCGCGCACCGCCGTCCGGCACGCGCCGGGGGCGCCGCCGTAACGTTCGACGCCTTCCAGCAGCGCGACGAGCCGGCTGGCGGCCCGGGTGCCGGCTCGCCCATAGCCGACCACCTCACCGCCGGCCCGTGCCCCCACCGCCGCCGACGTGACGACCAGACCGCCCGCCGTCCACTCGGTGAGCCCGCCGACGAGCCCGGACTCCGTGTCGACGTACAGTTTCTCCAGGTCGGCCAGTTCATCGGCGACGTCCCGCGTCCGGAAGGTCCGCTCGCGGTACATGGGCCGGGGTTCCAGCGTCGGCGTGGCGCGCCCGGCGCTGTCCGCCGGAGCATCACCGCACGTGGGGCAGAAGTCGTCGGGCAGGAAGGTGTGCAGGCCGACGTCCAGCCGTTCCAGATCCACCAGGAAGAAGGCCTCCCTGGTACGGAGCGGGCGGCCTTCGGCCAGCAGTGCCGTCTCCGCTGCGACGAGCTCGGCGACCAGCAGGGCTCCCAGCGGGGTGAGCCACGACGACGGGCGCTCGCGCAGGGCGGTGCGGTGCTGTCGCAGGACGGCCCGGTGTCCGGCCGGATCGCTGCGCAGGCGGCGCCGGCGGCGTTCGGCGCAGGAGACGCATCCCGCCTGGCCGGGGGTTTCCAGTGGGCCGACGACGACGCGGTTCAGCTCGGTACGGACGCGCAGCCAGGGGACCCCGAAGCCGGTGGCCGCCGCCCGCATCTCCCGGGTGCGCTCGGTGTTCCAGCCGTCGTCGGCCGCGATGAGCAGGCCGGGAGAGCCGGTGAGCTCCTCCGCGGTCGCGTACCGGCTGACGATTCGGTCGCCGCTCAGTTCCGCGGCGATCGCCTCGTGCAGCATTCCCCGCCCGACCAGCGCCACTTCACGCATCTTCGATCACCACCTTGGCCAGGTACGGCATGAGCCCGGCGATGGCGGGATCACGATCGAGGGGCGCGGCCAGCGCCACCAAGCCGCGGGCGCGCAGCCGCGACGCCACCTGTGACGCGCCGAGGCCGGGGAGCATGGGTCGGCACCGGGCGCCGCGCAACTGATCCGGGAAGGGCTCCACCGGGGTCCGTTGCGGGGATTGCAGGTGCAGCAGCACCGCTTTGAGTCCTTTCTGCAGAGCCTTCGCCGGGTTCAGCGCGGCGAAGTAGCCGACGGTGACCGTCCCGGCGCAGCAGACGACGGCCGGGACGCCCAGCGGACCGGTGACGTCGTACACGTCGGGCAGCTGATCGAGCCGGGCGAGGACATCCCGGCACCTCCGGCCCTCCGCGGGCAGGTCGGCCGTGGCCACGTCGATGCGCGGGCACGGTTCCGAGCGTGACCGCAGCTCAGCCAGAGTCAGCCGCAGGCACTGATCGGCCAGGCCCTCGCCGACGGCCTGTTCCCAGTGGGAGCCGGCCGCGAGTCCCGCGTCCGTCGTGCCGAACGCACCGGGCACGGGCAGTGAGCGAACGGCATCCGGATCGTCGATCTCGTACGCCCACACGTGGCCGCCCTGTTCGGTGGCCTCGCGCAGTGCGTAGGCGGCCAGAGCCTTGCGGGCGGCGTCGCCGGTCGCCGCGTCGTACCCGAACCCCACCCCGAGCACGTCCATGTCCGGTGTTCCCTTGAGCACGGCGCGGCAGACGTTCAGCGGTGTCTGCGGGCCCGCGGCCTCGGCGAGGGTGAACAGGCCCAGATGCTCGTCGTAGCAGGCAGCGATGTCACGAAGGAACGTGGCGTCGTCGACGGGCCGGCCGGCTCGCAGGACACGCAGCCGCCGGTGGAAGCTCTGGGGCGAGCCGCCCGCCGCCGTCGCGCGCGCGGGGTGCGGCAGGCACGCGTGCCGCGTGCTCGTATACCCGTCCGGATCGATCCGGACCAAACGGTCACGTTCGGTGTCCGGCATGACGCCCGTCATCACCCGGAAAGCGGCATGGACCAGGCGGGCCGCCGCACCGGATGGTGCCGCGGCGACGTGGCCGGTCGGAGAACCCAGCCGACGCCAGGCGTCCTCCCAGCCGGGTCCTCCCGGGGGCACGAGCCAGGTGGCGTCGCCGGTGTGCACCAGCAAGGCCAGGGGGATCCGGCGCCGCGCGCACATGCGGTTCAGCGGCAGGGCCGACGGCCCGTCGCCGGCGTAGAGCACCAGCTCGGTTCCCTCGGGCAGGCCGATGACCTCGGGCGGCGGCGTTCCCCGGGGCGCGCTGATGTCGATCCTCGTGACGTTCTCCAGGCCCGACACCCTCGCCGCTCGCGCCAGGGACTCCAGCATGGGCTCGGCACCGACGAGCGCTACACGCAGGCGCCGGTAGTCATCGAACGTGGCGACCGCAGGAGCCCGGAAGCAGCCGAGGAAGTCACCTCCGGGTGTGCGCGGCGGTTCCTCGGCGACCATCTGGACGGCGTCGCATTCCAGAAGCAGGTCGATGACCTTCCGCACCGCATCGCCACGGGCAGGCGGCAACCCGGCGGTCAGTTCGCCGACCGTGCGCTCGCCGTCGAGGAACGGGGCCAGCCGGTCGACCCATCCGGCGATCGAGGCGCCGTCGATCCGCGCGAGCCCGCGATGCGTCAGGATGTGAACGCCGTCGCCGTCCGCCGCGGCATAGGCGTCCTCACGCCAGCGCACCCTCATGACCGCACCTCCGCGTCACGTGATCCGAGGGCGAACTCGCCCACCGCCCCCTCCTCCAACGGGTCGAGACCCGTCGCCGCGGCGAACGCGCCACCGTCACCGTCGCCCAGGGCGCAGGGTGCCAATCCCATCGCGGTGGCCACCAGGTACATCGTCTGGTAGAGCACTCCGACGTGCTTCATGACCAGCGAGTACGCCATCGCCTGGTAGCCCGACATGACCCGTCCGAACCGGGCGGCGATCACGAGGAGCACCTGCGGTTCCTGCACGGTGGCCGCCGCCATCGCCCCGGCGCGCAGGAGCCGCCGCACCGGGGGTGTGGTCCCGGACAGCCGCTCCAGCCGGTGATCCTGAGGGTCGTAGTGATACATACCGGGCTCAAGCCCGGAGACTTTCCGGACCACCGGGTAGATCTCCAGCTCGTGCATGGCTCCGCCCGCCGGATAGGGCCGGCTCACGTGCTGGACGCCGTCGATCCGGTAGATGCCGCGGTTGCCCGCGCAACGGTGGAGGAACTCTCCGAGGCCCGCGGCGGTCAGCGGGGCGCCGTCGTCGTGCCCGCGAATCGATCGCCGCTCCTCCAGCACCTCGGTCAGGCGAGGTTCGGCGGCGTACCGGCGGCCCGGATCAGACCGGGCCAGCTCGACGATCTCGCCCCCGAACGGCTCACGACGCGCCCCCGGCGGGTCGGACACGCCGGCCGTCCAGTCGCCCTTGCCGTACGGGACTCCAGGCAGCCGGGTGCGGCTGCGATGGTGGAACCACAGCTCATGCGGCTGCCACAGGCGCTCGGGCGGCCCGGCCGCCTCGTCGTCCTCCGGTACGGCGAGGCCGGCCGCCCACAGGTCCTGACGGAGCCGGACAAGCGCCGGATCATCGTCGACCGGCCGGTCGGCGGCGAGCAGAGCCAGGGCGCGGCGCTCGTGCAGCCGGACGCGACACCAGGACAGCGGGGACTCCACGACCACCTCGCCGCCGTCCCTGCGAGCGATCGCGAACCTCGACAGGATCAGGCGCCCGGTTGGCTCTCCCTGATGGCGCTCCTGCGGCCGCTCCGGCTCAACGGTGTAGACCTTCCGGCCGGCGGCGGCCACGGTGACGTGCAACCAGCCGCCCGTCCGCAGCAGCTCCAGCTGAGTGCGGAAGCCGGGATGAGTTCGCAGCTCGCCGAGGGGGACGGACTCCTGTCCCAATCGCCGCAGCAGCGCGTGCTGGTCTGCGGTCAGGCGACCCAGACATGTGCTGTGCGGCCAGCTGAGCAGGTGGTAGGAGCCGTCCGGAGCGAGCGTTCCCGCCACCTCCGGCCTCAGCCTGACCATTTCCTCGATCGGTGGTGTCATGCCCGATGCTCTTCCTCACGCAGTTCATGCACGGTCCATGCGGCCAGGGAGGAGGCGTATCGCTCGGTCCACAGGTCGATGCCCAGGCGGTTGGCGGCGAGGTGCGCGCAGGTGGTCAGCACCGCTGCCGTCCTGTCCGGGTCCACCTGCAGCGCCTTGCGCAGTTTCGCCGTCGTCCGCGCCCAACCGGCCAGACCGTCGTCGCGTGTCACCTGATCCGTGTGGTCGACCAGCCCGCGCAGGCGCCGCCCCAGCGGTAGCAGGATGTCGCGCTGCCGCGCGTAGGCCTCCGCATGCTCTTGCGGCGCCGTCGGCGGTGCCGCGAGCTGGAGCCGGACGATGATGTACATCGCGACGCCGGCCGTGACGCGCTGCTCTGCGGTGATCCCCGCTTCGAGCATGGCCAGGACGATCCTGCTGGAGTCCACGAAGTGCTCTTCCACCGCCGCCATCGCGGGGCGCCCGTAGCGGTGGTACTCCCTGCGATAGGGGATGAACGCGACGGAGTCGTTGGAGGCCAGGGTGGGGGCGAACTCCGTCATCTGTTCCCCGCGGGCCAGTTCGGCGGCCGACCGCTCGTACTCGGTCTGGCTGATCCGGGTCGCGGAGGGCCACGTCTGGAAGAAGCGGCGGCTTCTCTTCTCGATCAGGCGGCGGACTCTGGCGTGGTCGGACGGCTCGGCCCGTACGCGTAACCGCACGTGCGGTCCTGCCTCCCAATAGCGGAGGAAGAAGAAGTCCCTGCCGAGGCCTGCCGCGGCAAGGTCGTCCACGATCTCCCTGATCAGCCGGGTGATCAGGCGGTCCTGATCACCGTGGTGGAAGACGTGCGCGCTCACCCACTGGTCGCCGCTCATGTCAGGCGATCCCACGCCGAGACGTCCAGCATCATCTCCATGACGTGACCTCCGCCGTGGTTCTCGTGCGCCGTCACCGGATCCGGCAGTGCCTCCTCGAAGAGGACCACGTCGTGGGGGGATCGCAGGAAATCGGTGAAAACCCGCACGAGGAAGGGGTTGGCGAAATCGATGAAGAGCGGCTTATGCTCGCCGGTCCGCGCCCGGGAACGGCTCTTGAACAGGCTTTTCACGTAGCAGGTCTCCGGGATTCCGGCGATCTGCCGCCACTCGGTCAGGCGCAGCAGATAGGCGGCCTCCCGCTCGCCGGCCTTGGGCGCGGGGATGTCCGGCGGCGCTTCGTGCCGGGCGGCTCGTCGTACCGTCACGCGTCCCACTCGCGCCCGCGAGATCACCTCCCTGCCGCGCGCCCCGGACCAGTGCCCGCGGGGCGCGAGGGCGGCGATCGGCTGAGGAGCGTCCTCGCCGAACCCTTTCACGAGTAGCTGGGCCGCACGTGGCAGGGTCCAAGGTGCGCTCATGCCGAGATGTAGCGGTCTGATCTCCCGATCGAGGCCACTCGCACGCAACCGCAGGAGGCCGCGGGCATGGTCGCGCTCCACCCACAGATCCCCCAGATCGATCCCGCGGACTCCCGGCCGCGCGTCACCGTGCCACGGGTAGACGATCTCGTACGGCACACAGGGCTCCCGGACGTTCAGCGAGGTGCCGAGAGAGCCGCCGAGCCCCGCGAACAACGGAAAATCGCCGGGGATCACCCATGGCTCCGCACGACGTCCCGCCAGGCCGTCCACGCGGCGGTGCCCCTTGCCGTATCCGATAAAGACGTTGTTGACCACGAACTCGGGCCCCGCCTGCTCCAGCAGCGGCTGGCCGTACACCTCGAGCGAGTGCAGTTCGTCCACCCACGGGGGGAAACCGGCCACCGCGTCGGCGAGCCGCTGGGGATCGATGTCGACGGTCTCGTGACCGGCCTGCTCACCCCAGAGCACGCGGGCGGCGTCATCCCGCAGGGCGTGGAGCTCATCGGCGCGGGCCGACCCGCTCTCCCGCCGCTCCGACGGCGAGTGCCACAGGCGGCCGATCGTCCTGCCCTCGGGGGAGCCGCCGGCCACCTCCTGCATGACCTCGTGGTAGAAGTCCAGGTAGCGCATCCGCTGATCGGCGGACGGCCGCCGGGTCCACCAAGCGTCCAGAGCGATCTTCAACTCCAGACTGGGGCTGAACACCGCCAGCCACCGGCGGAGGACCTGCAGATCGTCCATGACGGGCCGCCAGGCGCTGCGCCCGAAAGCCGCCAGCGGGCTCTCGGCCACGGCGGTGTCGAAGGTGGCCTGGCTTCCGGCCGACGCGACGGGCTGTCCCAGATGGTCCGACAGGTCGGCGAGCGCGTGGCGGACGTCGTTCAGGCGGCGTCGGTGGCCCTCGACGTCCTCGATCGGCACGTCGATGCTCAGCCGATCGCTGACGGTCTTGACGAGCGCGCCCTCGTGGGCGAAGTCCGCGCCGAGCGACCGCAACCAGCGCGCGGTCTCCCCCGGCGTGGTGATCTGCCCGCCGGATTGGGGCGCGACCTGCAGCAGGCCGATCTCGACGAGGTGATCGAGGAAGGCGTCGACCTGAGCGGGATCGGCCTTCCCTCGCTCCGCCAGCCGTCCGGCGAGGTCTCCGAGTGTGCTGTCAGCGTTGCCGGCAGCGGTACTCGCAGCGGTACTGGCAGCGGTGCCGGCAAGCAGGTCCAGGCAGGCATGGATCGCCGGCGTGCCATTGATCGTGATCATCGGCTCCTCGGGCGGGTGGCCGAGGAAGCGCAGCCGGTCACGGTCGACGACCACGCTCGGATTGACCCGGACGAACAGAGCGCGCCGGGTGCGATCGCTCGCCACCAGGGCCGCGTGCAGGTCCGACCGGGTCACGTGACCCAGCTGCAGCACGCCGCGGGCGCCACGTACCCCATCGGCGAGCCGGCGGACCGCGACGTCGTCCTCGCTCCACGTGCCGCGCCCGGTCACCATGAACGTGCTGAAGGGGCTGGTCTTGGCCGCGGCGCGGGTCAGATACTTGGCCAGGGCCGCCGCCAGGCGGTGCGGGGCGCCACGATGCGGGTCGGCCAGCCACTTGTCCAGGTCGTCCGAGAGGGCGGCGCTGGCCTGCAGGAGCCCGCGCCGGAAGGCGGGGGCCGAGGCCATCTCGCGCAACCGGGCGGCGCGGGCGTCGGTCTCGGATCTCACCAGTTCGTCCAGGTCGTGCTCACCCGCGCGTAGCCGCGCGTTCAGCGCCAGCCACTGCTCCACCCTGTCGGCGAGGTCCTGTGCCAGCGCCTTTCGCGTGTCCGGGCTCCACTCGCGCGCGGTGGGCGCCCGCCCCTGGTAGAGGGCGCGGCGCAGGCCGACCATGAACGGCTTGACGGGATCGTCGGCCAGGCTTGCGATCACGCCGTACAGGTCGTCGCTCAGAGCCTCGCTCTCGGTCCTCAGCCTGCGCCGCAGCTGGAGCTGTCGCTCCACCGCCTGCCATGCCTCGTGGAAACGCAGCTCGCGTAGCACCTCCGACGGCATGCCGGCCAGCCGGACCAACGGGGGAACATCCACCTCAACCTCATTCGACGAGCACCAGGACGTGGCCGGTGGGCCGCCACGCCGGCGGCGGCCCACGAGCCGGACTACTCCTCGTCCTCGTCGATGCCGGGCGCCACCGGGAGCGGGTCATCGGTGCAGGAGCCGCAGCCCCCCGTACCGGAGCAGGGGTAGCAGCGGGTGGACAGGCAGGAGGCGACCACGTCCAGGCCACGGCCCATGGTCAGGGTCTCCACCTCCAGCCCGCTGACGGTGAGGTCGAAGACGTCCATCGAAAGGTCCTGAACGTCGAAGTCCAGCATTTCTGTGGTCGGCATGGAAGCCCCTTTCACCTAGCGGAGTTGCCGTCAACGCTAGGAGGAGCCGGTATGTCCGAGGTATGCCGACGTTATGCCAGGTGACCGCAGCGTTCGCAGTCCGCCCGGCGTGCGACGACGTCCTGGCGCGACGACCACGCGCGCAGGTCGAAGGTGGTGATCATGCCCGGCGGGAGCGGTGTGCCGATCCGGGCGCGCTGATGGAGGATCTCGCCCGCGACGAGCGCCCAGGCCAGGTCCGCCGCCTCCGACGGATCCGGGCCGGGCCCGCCGGCCGGCGGAACGTGAGCGGCACTGCGGGAGCAGGCCAGGCAAGGGGTGAGCCGCCGGTCGAAGCGGCACAGTCGCAGGGTTCCTCCGGCGTACCAGGCCCACGTCCACGTCAGGCCATGCTCGAAGCAGGCCACGTCGAACCGTTCGAGCAGGTCGCGCTCCGTCTCACCCGCCGACACGACGACGTACGACTGCGCCGCCGGCACGCTGCCGGGCGCCACCAGCGTCACCCGGTCCCCCGACGCCGCCAGCAAGTCGGCGACCCGCGCGGCGGGCGGCCCCGTGTCCACGATGAAGGCGGGTGAGGCATGCATCGCCCGATAGGCCGCCGCCACGTTGGGCCAGGCCGGGTCGGCACCGAGCATCCTGCCCAGGGCCTGCTCGGCACCCGCGGGCACGCCCGGGGGCGGCTCCGGATCGTCGTCGTCCTCCTGCAGGTGACCCGTGGAGTGGAGGAGGCGAAGGGCGGCGGTGACCGCCTGCTCCGTACCTGCTCCGAGATGGCGGGCGAGGTCGGCGTGGGTCCGGCTGCCGTCGAGCAACGGTAGGAGGCGTGGCAGGAATGTACGCGCCGCCGTCCCGTCGAAGGACCTCGGCTGCGCCGTGCCCTCCAGGACGAGACCCCGCTCGTACGGCACGGCGCACAGCCCGGGATGGAGCTTCGGCTTGCGAGGCAGGTCGGAGGACGTCACTCGGTCTCCAGCTCTTCCACGATGCCTCGCAGGCGGACGATGCTGCGAAGCTGCGGCGCTTCCGCCGCCTCGGGCGCGCAGACCGCGCAGCCGTGGACCGGCACGAGCCTGCTCACCAGCGGTGTGTTCGACAGCAGATCGAGGTGACGGACGCGGGTCGTGTCCGCCGGGTCGGCCTGAGCGGCCAGCGCGGCGGCCAGTGCCGGCCAGTGCGCCAGATACCCGCGGTCGGCGACCTCCGGATGCCGGCGGTGATGCTCCTCAACCGCTTCCTGAGCCGATACGTTGGCCGCGTGCTGCCGCACCCTGTTGCGGTAACAGGTGGAACAACCCCGAGAGCCGGCCCGCGACACCGGGCCGACACGCAGGCGCGGATGGTCGAGGACGACGGGGAGGAAGGCGAAGTCCCGCAGGTGCGCGGCCCGCGACAGCTCCAGCTCCACGGCGGGTGCGGGCACCGAGGCGGCCAGCACCACGGTCGCGGTCGCAGGCGGTACGTCGATCTCCCGCCCGGCCGGAGGCGCGTCGGCGAGGCGGGTGGCCGGTCCCGAGAGCAGCCGGGCGGCAGCGGCGCCGAAGGCGCCGACGGTGACGATGAGATCGGGCGGTCGCATGATCATCGGCCCTCACACGAACGGCTGGGGCCAGGGATTGAGGTCGGCTTCGGCGTGGGCGGGGTAGCCCATGGCGACGGGCGCCTCGTACAGTCGCGGCGTCCCGCGGTACTGAGCGGCGCCGACGAAGGACAGCGGCATCAGCCGCGGCACGATGACGCGGACCACCGACATCCCGATGTCCCGTGCCTCGTCGCAGGTGAGGTCCACTGCGAACGCCTCCATTCCGTGATCCCGCAGCCGCTGGAGTATCCATCGCAGGGCCGGCCGCCCCTCTGCCACCTCGGGCGCGGGCAGCTCGGACAGGCTGCGCCGGTGCGGCGAGTCGAGCAGGAAGCCGAAGGCGTGCGCCCGTTCGGGGGCGGCCATGTACGTGCCTCCGTCGAAGGGGTCGCGGAACGTCATGGGGTCCGTTCGCTCCGGCACCCGGGAACGCAGGCCGATCCGGCACGAAGCGGCCTCGCGGAACACCTTCTCCGCCGCCGCGTACGGGTCGGGATCCGTGGCGCACGTCACCAGCGTCCGCGTGGCCGGATGGTGCGGCGCGACCTCCACCAGGTAAACGGTGGGTACACCGAGGTCGGTCGTGGCGTCGAACAGGTGGGTGACGACCTGTTCCTCGCGTGCGATACGGGTGAGGAGGGCGAGTTCGTCCGACACACGGTCCAGGTCAAGACGGGGCAGCGGCAACCGCTGCAACCAGGTCAGGACGATCGCGTCGCGCTCGATCACCTCGCACAGCGCTTTGGCGAGCGCGGTGTGCACGTCGGTGTGTGCGGCGCAGCCGGTGGAGATCGGCGCGGTGAGCCGCTCACCCTCGGAGGCGTAGCGGAGGTGCAGGTAGACATAGGGCACCGGGATCCAGGCCGGCCTGGACGTCATGAGCGACAGACCGCGGACCCAGCGCATGGGCGCGAGCTTGTCCGGTTTGACCAGGGGGCAGGCCGGGTGGGCCGCCTCGGCATCGGAGATGCTCGGCACCGTGTCGAGGTCGAGTGCCTCATCGCCGAGTTCGGCCGCTGTCGCCCAGACGAACTGATCCTCGCTGTAGACGCTGCTCGAGTAGCGCTCCAAGGCCTCGGCGACGGCCAGCCAGCGCGCCTCTCGCTCGTCGAGGGACGCGGCCGCGCCGTCGATGGTCCCGTTCGTCGGACGCCCGCGCATCGCATCGGCCACCGCGGGCAGCACCTGCGTGGTGTCGCCCAGGGCGGCGGCATGAACCGGCAGCGACGCACCGGTCTCAGGAGTCAGCAGCCGGCTGGTCGAGCCGACGAGCCCGCCGAGGGGTGAGACCATCGCCTCCAGCGCGTCCGCCACCGGGGGTCTGGGGCGCGGGGGCCCGCCTAACGTCTCCGTCAAGGGCTTCCTCGGGTCCGATCTCCTTGGGCGCCAGGCGCCGGCGCGTTCTCGGGGGAGCGGTCGGCCGCCATCGGCCCGATCACTCTAGTCGAGTCGGCGGCGCGGCGTTCTGATGGTCACGAGGGGACCGGCCGTGTCACAAAAAGGCAGGCGCGGGCGTCTTGTGGGTGTGACGCAATCAGGCATCAACGAACGCGGCCCGCGCGCCGACACCGCGACCGAGGCGTTCGTCACCCATCGGAACCTGCTCTTCACGGTCGCGTACGAGCTGCTCGGCTCGGCCGCCGACGCCGAGGACGTCCTGCAGGAGACGTGGCTGCGCTGGGTGGACGTCGATCTCGCCGCCGTCCGCGACCGTCGCGCCTACCTGGTACGCATCGTCACCCGCAAGGCGCTCGACCGCCTGCGTACGCTGAGCCGGCGCCGCGAGTCGTACATCGGGCCGTGGCTTCCTGAGCCGCTGCTGACCACGCCCGACGTGGCCGAGGACGTCGAGCTGGCCGACAGCGTCTCGATGGCGATGCTGCTGGTGCTGGAGACGTTGCAGCCGGTGGAGCGGGCGGTGTTCGTGCTGCGGGAGGTGTTCGACCTGGCGTACGAGGAGATCGCCGCGGCCGTCGGCAAGAGCCAGGCCGCGGTCCGCCAGCTCGCCCACCGGGCACGTACGCACGTCGCCGCCCGCCGCCCGCGCGGCACCGGCTCCCCCGCCGAGCACCGCGCCGCCCTGCTGGCCTTCCAGCGGGCGGTCGAGACCGGCGAGCTCCAGGACCTGCTCGACATCCTCGCCCCTGACGTGGTGGCCTTGAGCGACGGCGGCGGCGTCAAGTCCGCCCTGCCGCGCCCGGTCGTGGGCGCCGACGCGGTGGCCCGCCTGCTGTCGACCGGCTGGTGGCGCACCGACGCGAGGCGAACGGTCGAACCGGTGCAGATCAACGGCTCCCCCGCCCTGCTCATCCGGCTGGACGGCGAGATAGACGGCGTGCTTGCGGTACACGTGGACAACGGCCACGTCACCGGCGCCTACCACGTCAGAAACCCCGAAAAGCTCTCCCACATCAACCGCCCGACCACCGTCAGCCGCTGAGGTCAGGCTTCGGCGATGCCCCAGACGGGCTGGCCGGGGTCCGGGGGCGGGAGTTCGGAGAGGATTTCGGCGACGCTGTTCCAGTCGCCGACCTCCACGTTGTCGGTCATCAGGCGCAGGCGGTCGGCGATCTCGTGGTGGGCCTCCATGAGGACCCCGATGCCGGCGGCCAGCTGGCCGGCGACCGCCTCGTAGCCGCTGCCCCCGCCCTGGCCCTTGAAGAACGTGACGCCCTCGGTGGTGCCGCCCCAGAAGTCGCCGATGGCGTTGAGTTCCTCGGCCGCCGCCGCGACGAACGTGGCCAGCTCGGTGCCCTCGATGTCGAACGCGCCCGCCGCCGAGCGGATGCGTGACCTGCCGATCTCCACGGAAACTCAGCCTCCCGCCGGTTTGTGGGCCATGGTGAAGTACAGGAGCACCCGGCCCAGGGTCTCCTTCCAGGTGGGGAGCAGTTCCTCGCCGCGCTGGCCGTTCATGAGGTCGTACGAGGGCCCGTACGCGATGGACCCGCCGGCCATGCGGCTGAGGAAGTATTGGACGTCCGCGTTCGAGGTGACCTTCTTGGCCAGGGGCGCGGCGGCGTCGAAGACGCCGTAGAAGGCGACCGAGGCGGCGAACTCCTTGAGCGCCTGCGTGGCGTTGTCCCCGAGCGAGCCGACGTCCTCACCGCGCGCGGCCTTGACGCCGGCCACCGCCGCCACGTCGCCGACCGCGAAGAAGACGCTGCCGATCGTGTACTCGGTCAGCTTGGCCAGCACGATCTTGGCCATGCCGTGCTGCAGCAGCTTCGCGAGCAGCCCGGCCTGCGCCCGGCGGATGAGGATCTGGGTGATCTGGTACGCCGCCCCGGCCTGCCAGGGGAAGGTGGAGATGAAGACGAAGCTGGCGAAGTTCGCCATGGCCAGGGTCCAGTAGGCGTGCCTGGCCGCTTCGACCGCGTCGGCGAACTCGTTGCAGGCCGCGCTGGCGTCGCGGCACCGCTGGGCGAGCTTGGCGGCGTACCCGTTCTCCTCCGGCTCGGGGTAGAGCCCCTCGGTCATGGCCCGCTTGAACTGCTCCACCCCGCCCCCGTGGTTGGTGCGCCACACGGAGGCGGCGGCGGGGTAGGTGTGCGACGGGCTCTTCTCGATGCGCTCCGCCAGGCGCGCGTAGACGCCGGCGGCCTGGCGCGCCCGGTCGGGGTCGCCCTCGGGGTAGTCGACGGCGAGCATCTGGAAGACGAAGCCGGCGATGCCGAGGGTGCCGAACGTGTAGACGCCCGCGCGGCCGTAAGGAAGCTTCAACGGCGGCGCGTCCCGTCGGCGCGGTCGCCGTCGAGCAGCGTGCCGGCGATGAACGGCGTCACCAGGTCCTGCGCCTCCTGCTCCGCCTGGCGGCCGGCCCGTCCCGCGGCCTCCATGATGGCCGCGGCGAGCTGTTCCGAGCCGAGCCGCATGGCGCGCGGGTCGATGGTGACCCCGGCGAGCGTCCCTGTCTGTGTCACCTCCACCACGACCCGGCCGTCGGCGGCCTCGCCCCGGCCCTTGACCGCGGCGATCCGGTCGCGCAGGCCCTCGAGCTCCGCGAGATCCTGCTGGTAGCCGCGGAGGAGCCGGCCCAGTTCCTCGTCGCCGGTGGTGGTTAACGGATCTCTCGGTGATGTCATCCCGCCTCCTGAATCACCTAGACGATCTTCCACAAGATGCGCAAATCGGTCAAATCTCGATTTGGTCTTCGAGGATCTCCAGGGCGATCGCGACCGGGTCGCCTGACGGCTCCGCCGGATGGTCGCCCATCTCGGCGGCCATCCCGCACTGTTCGTCACCGGCGGCGTGCTCGCGCTCGTCGGCGCGCTCCTGATCCTGCGGGTACGCGGCGTACGCTGAACCGCCCCTCCGTCACCTGCCGCCGGGCTCGGCGCTGCGCTCCCACATCGACTTCATCTCCGCGAACCCCTGCTCCATGATCCCCACCATGGCTCGCCGCGCGCGCTCCCCGTCGCGGCGCTGGATCGCCTGGGCCACGTCGGTGTGCAGGTGGAGCGCCTGCTCGTCCGGGTAGTGCGGCATCAGGTGGTAGTGGTGCCGCCCGGCGAGCACCTCGGCGACGATCAGGTGCAGCTTCTCGAACATCTCGTTGCCCGACGCGGCGAGCACCCGCCGGTGGAACTCGATGTCGAGGTCGAGGAAGCGGGTCTCGTCGCCGGCCTTCCCCGCGGCCCACATCTTGGCCGCGAGCCCCACCAGCTCGCTCGCCTCGTCGTCGCTGATGTGGGTGGCGGCCAGCGCGGCCGCGTACGGCTCGATCGCGGTACGCAGCTCCGTGATCGAGCGCATCTGCGCCATGCGCCCGCCGGAGGCGAGCCGCCAGCGGATCACCTGCGGGTCGAAGACGTTCCACGCCCGGGCGGACTGGATCATGATGCCGACCCTGCGCCGGGTCTCGATCAGCCCCATGGACGCGAGCACGCGCAGCACCTCGCGGATCACCGAGCGGGAGACCTGATAGCGGTCGATCAGGTCGTCGATGCTGAGGACGGAGCCGGCGGGCAGCTCGCCGTTGCAGATGACGGTGCCGAGCCGGTCGAGGACCTGAGCGTGCAACCCAGCCTCGGCAGGGGCAGGTGGGGTTGGTGCGCCCTTGGGGGAGGACTGAGTCACGAATAAAGCATATCAATTGAAAGACGATACTTGAATAAGTCAGCTTTTTTGTCCTAGCATCCCGGCATTAACCGGATGTTACGGATACGTGGCGCATAGGGGGCGGCGACCATGAAAGAAAGGCGAGATCACGTGCGACATCGGTCGATCATCGGTGCATCTCTGGCCGTGGTGGTGTCCATGACCCTGTCCGCCTGCGGCGGCGACGACGGCGATGGCGCGTCCACCACGGTCCGGGTCACGCTGGCCAACCACGTGTGGACCGACAACATCAAGAAGGCGCTGCCCGAGTTCGAGAAGCAGAGCGGGCTCAAGGTCGAGATCACCCAGCTCGGCGAGGACCAGCTGTCCGACCAGTACAACGTCAAGCTCAACGCCGGCTCCGCCGACATCGACGTGATGATGTACCGCCCCCTCCAGGAGGGCAAGCTCTTCGCCAAGAACAAGTACCTGGCCGACCTGTCCACCCAGGTCAAGGCCAACGCGAACTGGGACTTCAGCGACTTCCAGGCCGGCCCCGTCGAGGCCACCACGTACGAGGGCAAGCCCGTCGGCGTCCCCATCATCACCGAGCAGGAGGTCCTCTACTACCGCAAGGACCTGCTGGAGAAGGCCGGGCTCGACGCCCCGCCGAAGACCCTCGACGAGCTGAAGGCCGCCGCCGCCAAGATCAAGGAGAGCGAGCCCGACGTCGCCGGGTTCGTCGCGCGCACCGGCAAGTCCGCGGCCGTCACCCAGTTCTCCAGCTTCCTCTACAGCTTCGGCGGCGACTTCGTGGACGCCAACGGCAAGTCCGCGGTCGCCAGCGACGCCGCCAAGCAGGCGTACGCCTTCTACGGCGGCCTGATCAAGGACAGCGGCCCGGCGAACGTCAGCACCGACATGAGCTGGCCCGAGGCGATGGCGATCTTCACCCAGGGCAAGGCCGCCTTCTACACCGAGGCCAACTCGCTCTACCAGAACGCCACCGACCCGGCGAAGTCGAAGGTGTCGGACCAGGTGGGCTTCGCACCGTTCCCTGCGGGTCCGGCGGGTTCGAAGCCGTACAACATCCCGTCGTGGGCGCTCGGCATCAACGAGAGCTCGGAGAACGCGGCCAACGCCTGGAAGTTCATCGAGTGGGCGACCAGCAAGGAGCAGACGCTCGCCCAGCAGAAGTCCGGCGTCCCCGGCGCCCGCGCGTCCGTGTGGGAGAACCCCGAGGGCACCTCGACGTTCCCCAAGGACCTCGCCGAGGCCATCGCGGCCAGCACCCAGGCCGGGGTCGGTCATGATCGGCCGCTGGTCGTGAAGGTGGCCGAGTCCCGCGAGATCGTCGGCCAGCCCATCGTGGACGCGATCACCGGCAAGGACGCGGCGGCGGCCGCCGACGCCGCCAACACCGCGTTCCAGAAGTTCCTGGACGACGAGGCCAGGTAGCAGCTACCTCGCTTCTTTCTGGAGATTCCGTGGCAACGACCACCACCGAGCCGCCGCGCAGCGCGTCCACCCCCACCCCCGCCACGCCGGGGTGGGCGCGCTGGGTGGACGACCACCGCAAATGGCTCTTCGCCGCGCCGGCGATGGCGTTCGTCGCCGCGCTGCTCATCTTCCCGCTGGGCTGGACGATCTTCCTCAGCCTCACCGACGCCGAGGGCTCCGTCCGCGCCGAGAGCGACTTCGTCGGCCTGCGGAACTACCTCGACGTGCTCACCGACACCGAGCGGTTCTGGCCCGCGGTCGGGCGCACGGCCACGTTCACGATCGTGGCGCTGCTGTTCGAGGTGGTCCTCGGGATGGCGATCGCGCTGCTGCTGTGGCGGCCGTTCAAGGGCGAGCGGTGGGTCCGCGTCGCCATCCTGCTGCCGCTCGTCGCCACCCCCGTCGCGGTCGGCATGATGTGGCGGCTCATCTTCGACCCCAACATCGGCCTGGCCAACCAGGCGCTCGGCTGGTTCGGCATCGGGCCACAGCCCTGGCTGGCCGGCCAGCACACCGCGCTGCCCACCACGATCCTCATCGACGTGTGGCAGTGGACGCCGATGGTGGTGCTGATCCTGCTCGCCGGGCTCACCTCGCTGTCGGAGGAGCCGCAGGAGGCCGCCCGCATCGACGGCGCGAGCACCTGGCAGCGCTTCAGGCACGTCACGCTCCCGCTGCTGACGCCCACCCTGACCGTCGCGGTCCTGCTGCGCGGCATCGACGCGCTCAAGACCTTCGACATCCTGTACGCCACCAAGGGCCGCGGGGGCGGCTCGTTCCACGAGGTGGAGACGCTCAACGTGTACGCCTACGGCCTCAGCTTCGACTACAACGAGTACGGCGTCTCGTCCACCGTCCTCATCCTCTTCTTCCTGATCATCATCGGGGCGATGTGGGCCCTGACCGCGCGGCGCAAGGAGGCGAAGCGATGAGGGCCCGGCCCGCGTACCGGATCTTCCGCGCGACCGCGCTCACCGTCGTGGTGCTCGTGCTGGTCGCGCCGCTGGTCTGGATGGTCGCCGCGTCGCTCAAGACGAACGTCGACATCTACGACCCGGCCAAGGCGCTGTCCTTCTCCCCCACGCTGGACAACTACGGCAAGGTGCTCCAGCAGGCCAACTACGTGGAGTTCATCCTCAACAGCCTGTGGGTGGCCTTCGCCGCCACGGTGGCCTCGCTCATCCTGGGAGTGCCCGCGGCGTACTCGATGAGCCGGTTCAGCATGAAGAAGTCGGCGCTGGTCGTGCTGATGGCGCGGATCATCCCCGGCGTCTCGCTGCTCGTGCCGTGGTTCTACGTCTTCTCCAACCTGCGCATGGTCGGCGGCTTCGGGGTGCTGATCATCAGCCACATGTTCGTGTCGCTGCCGCTCGTGGTCTACATCATGATGGGCTACTTCGACAGCCTGCCGACCGAGCTGGAGGAGGCGGCGCTGGTCGACGGGCTGACGCACGTCGGCGCGTTCCGGCGGATCACGCTGCCGCTGTCGGTGCCGGGCATCGCGACCTCGGGGATCCTGTCGTTCATCTTCTCGTGGAACAACTTCATGTTCGCGCTCGTACTGTCCGACGCGGACACCAAGACCCTGCCCGTCGCGATCTTCGACTTCGTCGGGTACGCCAGCATCGACTGGGGCGGCCTGATGGCCGCGACCACCGTGGTCACCCTGCCGATCATGGTGATCGCGCTGTTCGTGCAGAAGTACGTGGTGTCCGGTCTCACCGCCGGCGCCACCAAGGGCTGAGGCTCAGGGCGGTCATGGGCGGTCGAAGAGGCCGCGTTCGAAGGCGGTGGCCACGGCGGCGGCGCGGTCTTTGACGCCCAGCTTGGTGTAGATGTGCAGCAGGTGGCTCTTGACGGTGGCCTCGCTGATGAACAGGCGGGCGGCGGCCTCGCGATTGGTGCAGCCGCGGGCGATCAGGCCGAGTACCTCCAGCTCGCGGGCGCTCAGGGGGTCGGCGGGGGCGCGTACCTGGCCCAGCAACCGGGTGGCCACCGACGGGGACAGCACCGCCTCGCCGCGGGCGGCGGCGCGGACGGCGCGGACGAGCTCGTCGGGCATCGCGTCCTTGAGCAGGTAGCCGGTGGCGCCCGCCTCGATGGCCGGCAGCACGTCGCGATCGGTGTCGTACGTGGTCAGCACCAGCACCCTGGCCGTGCTCCCCCGCTCGGCCAGCATCCGGATCGCGGTGACCCCGTCGGTGCCCGGCATCCGCAGGTCCATGAGGATCACGTCGGGCCGCAGCTCCTCGGCCAGACCGACCGCCTCGGCCCCGTCGCCCGCGACCCCCACCACCTCGAAGCCGGGCTCGCCGGTGAACATGCCGCGCAGCCCGTCCCGCACGATGGGATGGTCGTCGACGACGATCAGCCGGATCGCGCTCATCGCGGCTCCATCGCCGGGACGCTGGCGGAGACAGCGGTGCCCCCGCCCGGCTCCGACTCGACCTCTAAGCCGCCGGCCAGCCGGGTGACCCGCTGCCGCATCGACGTCATGCCGAAACCGCCTCCTTGGGCGCCGGGGACGAACCCGGCGCCGTCGTCGCGTACGTCCAGAGTGACCACGTCGTCCATGTACGACACGGTGACGCCGACCCGGGAGGCGCGGGCGTGCTTGGCCACGTTCGCCAGGGCCTCCTGGCAGACCCGCAGCAGGGTCACCTCGACCTCGGGGTGCAGCGGCCGGGCCGTCCCCGTCGTCGCGAACGCGGCAGGCACCCCGTGCAGGCCCTCCCACCGCCGCACCACCTCCGACAGCGCCTCGGGCAGCCGGGCGGTCTCCAGCTCGGCCGGCCCCACCGCGTGCACGGACCTGCGGGCCTCGGCCAGGCCCTCCCTGGCGAGCTGAGCGGCGTTGTCGAGGTGACGCTGCCAGGTCTCCGGGTCGTCCTTGGCCTTGGCGGCGGCCTGGACCTGGGTGATGATCCCGGCCAGCCCCTGGGCGAGCGTGTCGTGGATCTCCCTGGCCAGCCGCCGCCGCTCGTCGGTGACGCCGGCCTCGCGAGCCTGGAGGAGGAGCTGGGCCTGGAGCCCGGCGTTCTCCCGCATGGTCTCCTCCAGCTTGGCGTTGGTGGCGGCGAGCTGGTCGACCATCTGCTGCCTGCGTACGCTCTGCTCGTTGATCATGTCGCCGAACAGGCTGAACAGGACGACCATCACCACGATGGCGACGATGACCAGCACGTAGGAGGAGATGACGGCCGGGTCGGGGTCGGGCAGCCCGCCGAAGTAGCCGGTGACGGCGGCCGCCGCCGTGGCCGTCACGCCCGCGATCCGCCAGCGGCCTGCCAGCAGCCGCCAGGAGTCCAGGTAGCCGATGAAGGCGAAGAAGCCGGCGAACCACGTGCTGATCAGGCCGAGCGCGGCGATGAGCGCGACCAGGCCGGCGACGTAGACCGCGGCTCTCCTGGCGGTGCGAGCCGGGCGCAGCGCCACCATCCACCCGGCCGCGAGCACGCTCAGCACGACGGCGGCGATCCGCTGCCCCGGCGTGAGGTCGCCGGTGAGCAGCGCGAGCCCGGCCGAGACGACCAGCAGCACGTACGGGATCGCCGCCAGGCCGGCGTTGACCCGCGTGTGGGCGGCGTCGCTCACGCGTGTCTCACTCCCAGCGGAAGAACCGGGCCGCGACCCCACCGATGACCAGCGCATATGCCGCCATTATGGCAAGAAGGAGCGGTTGTGTCGCCGCCCCGCTCCAGGCATCGTGCACGGCCTGCCGGAAGAGCCCGAGCGGCGTGAACCGCCCGATCGTGGCGAGGACCTCGGGCATGGCGTCCACGGGCTGCATCACGCCGCCGAGGAAGGCCAGCGGGAAGTAGAGCAGCACGCCGATGCCGTTCGCGGCCCGGCCGCTGGTGGCCGTCGCCGCGATGAGCAGGCCGACCGAGACGATCGCCGCGGTGCCGAGCAGGAACGCGGCCACCAGCGACGCCACCCGCGCGGGCGCCGCCGCCTGGAAGACCGTCACCGAGACGGCGACGAGCAGCGCCGACGACACCACCGCGAAGACGAGCTGGAGGATCAGCTGCACGCCCAGCAGCGCACCGGGGCTGACCGGCGTCGTGGAGAACCGGCGCAGGATGCCCCGCTCCCGGTAGGTCGCCAGCGTCGTGGGCACCATGTAGAGCCCCACCAGCCCCACCGCGACCGTCATCGAGAGCGCGGGCAGCATGGTGTCGCCCGGCGCCACCCCGCTGCTGAAGACGATGAGGATGAACAGCGGGATCACCATGCTGAAGATCGCGCCGGGGTCGCGCATCAGCAGCTTGGTCTCGACGCCCGTGAGTTTCCCGAAGCCGGTCACGCGTCCTCCTTGGCGTCGAAGGCCCGTCCCGTCAGGGCGACGAACGCGTCGTCGAGAGTGTGCTGCTCGATGCGCAGCTCGGCCACCGGCACCTGGTCACGTGCCAGCGCGGACGTCACCGCCACCGCGAAGTCGCCCCGTCCCGCCACGATGATCTGCTCCCCCGAGCGGGTCACCGACGCCACCCCCGGCAGCCGCGTCAGCAGCGCGTCGTCGAACGGCGCCAGCGGCCTGAACCGCAGGTGCTGGTCGGCGTCCACGTTGGAGATGAGGTTCGCCGGGCTGTCGAGGGCGACGATGCGGCCCCTGTCGAACACCGCGACCCGGTCGCACAGCTCCTCCACCTCGTCCATGAAGTGGCTGACCAGCACGACCGTCACGCCCGCCGCGCGGACCCGCTTGATCAGCTCCCACGTGGACCGCCTGGCGGCCGGGTCGAGGCCCGTCGTCAGCTCGTCGAGGAAGGCCACCTTCGGGTCGCCCACCAGCGCCAGCGCGATGAACAGCCGCTGCTTCTGCCCGCCCGACAGCGAGCCGAACTTCGCCTGCCGCTTCTCGGCCAGCCCCCACTCCTCCAGCAGCGCCCGCCAGTCCTTGGGCGTGCGGTAGAAGGAGGCGAACAGGTCGAGCGCCTCGGCCACCTTGATGTTCTCGGGCAGGAGCGACTGCTGCAGCTGCACGCCCACCAGGTGGCTCAGCTCTTTCCGGTCCTTGACCGGGTCGAGCCCGAGCACCCTGATCGAGCCCCCGTCGGGCCGCCGCAGCCCCTCCACGCACTCCACGGTCGTCGTCTTCCCGGCCCCGTTGGGGCCGAGGATGCCGAAGATCTCACCCTCGGCCACGGAGAACGACACCTCGTTCACCACTGGCAGCCCGCCGTACCGCTTGACGAGCGCGTTCACCTCGATCACCGTCATGCGTTCATGGTGGCGGGGAACACCCTCCGCCCGAATCGCCCAGCCGGCCACGACCCGGCGCGGATCCGGCTGACCGACAAATCAACCGATCGGTTGATGCGCCCTACGTGTGGTCCTTGTCCCCAGGAGTGTCGAGAGGGCGCGTTGAAGAATCATGGAAGAGGCGTTGAGTCACCGGCTCACGTGGCGACCAGGGTCGGGACGAGGACGGCCAGGAGAAGGACCAGGGTCCAGATGGCGGGGGCCGAGCCGAGGGTCTGCTCGCGCAGCGCGTTCGCGCGTTCCGCGGCGGACTGGCCACGGGTGAGCCACCACGGGTTGGCCCGCTCCTCCAGCAGGTTGTACAGGACGCCGACGGCGGCCCCCGCCACCAGGTGGGCGACCAGGGCGGGGAAGGCGGCGGCCAGGTCGGGTGACGGGGCGGCGCCGCGCAGGACGGGCAGCAGGATGAGCGGGCCGAGCAGCCACCACAGGAACCAGTACGACAGGCCCCAGCCGAGCCCGGACACCGGGTCGAAGCTGCGCCCGCGGAAGAACAGCGCGTACGTGACGCCGGCGACGACGCCTTCGACGAGCCCGAGCGGCCCGGCGGCGAGCGCCCCGAACAGGCCCGCCACCAGGCCCAGAGCGACACCGTACGCGGCGGCCGTGAGCCTGGGGACGCCGAGCGGGTCGGGCTGCAGGCGGCGGACGTCGTCGGCGAACAACACCAGCGCCAGCCCGCCGAGCCAGGTGAAGACGGCGCCGGTGCCCGCGCCCAGCAGCAGGTAACCGGGCAGGGCGGGCAGGTCCTCGCGGACCATGGCGATCGACCAGTCGAGCCGCCCGTCGTCGAGGAGGCCGGGCAGGGTCAGGGCGAGCAGGATCCACCAGGCGAAGCCGTACACCATGCCGCGGATCAGCGCGGGCCCGGTGCCCTCGGAGCGGCCGCCGAACAGCAGCGCGTACGCGGCGCCCGCGAACGGGGCCGCGACCAGCAGCTCGTACGGAGTCCGCCCGGTCATGACGTTCAGCCCGAGCACCAGCACGGCGGCGCTCACCAGCGCGGCGACGGCGCCCCTGACCACCGTGGCGAGGCGGACCGGGGCGGACGGCGCCTGCCGCCAGGCGTAGGCGGCGGCGGTGAAGGCGCCGTAGGCGAGGTGGCCGAACAGGCTCGGGGTGAGGCTCTGGCCGCTCGTCAGATCCCAGGTGACGGGCCGGCCGAGCAGGATCGGCAGCAGCGTGAGCGGGCCGAGGAACCACCAGAAGGCGCCGTACACGAGCCCCCAGAACAGCAGCTCGCCCGCCTGGGCGCGCTGCCGCTCGACGAGCAGGCCGAACCCGGCGCCGATGATCATCGCGAACAGCATGTGCACGGCGAACCCGAGCACCACGGAGTCGGTGCGGACGATGGCGGCGACCGTGGGCAGAAAGCCGATCTGCGCCATGATCAGGCCGAACACCAGCCCGCCGACGATGCCTGAGACGGCTCCCCTAGTCATGAGCGATGTCCCTTGGGAAGGCGAGGTCGAGCGACCAGTCGAACAACACCCGCAGTTTCTTCTCCAGCCCCGGCAGCTTGGCCAGGTAGACGGCCCGCCACACCGCCCAGGCCAGGAAGCCGGACAGCCGCAGCCCCCGGATCTCGGCGACGGCGGTGTGGCGGCCGAGCGCGACCAGGGTGCCGAGCGAGCGATGGCGGAACTCGGCCGGCTCGTCGCCCCGCAGCGTCGCGGCCACGTTGTCGGCCAAGGTACGGCCCTGCCGCAGCGCGTGCTGGGCGGTCGGCGGGTACGGCACGCCGTCCGGCCCGAGGACCCGCGCGCAGTCACCGATCGCCCACACGCCTTCCCTGCCCGGCACACGCAACCGGCCGTCGGCGGCCGGCAGCCCCTCCGTCAAGGGGTGGGGCTTGTTGCCCGCCGTCCACACGATCGTGCGGGTGCGGATCTTCTCCCCCTCCTTGAGGAGCGCGGCGTCGGACGTGGCGCCGGACAGCCGGGCGCCCAGCCGGATCTCGATGCCCCTGGCGGTCAGCTTGCGGTGCGCGTACGCGCCGAGCGTGGCGCTCAGCTCGGGCAGGATCCGCTCCCCCGAGTGCACGAGCACGAAGCGCGGCTCGTCGGGACGGATGCCGGGATAGCGGTGCAGCACCCCTTGGACGAGGTCGAACAGCTCGGCGATCAGCTCGCTGCCGGCGAAGCCGCCGCCCGCCACCACGAACGTCAGCAGCTCGCGCCGGTCGCCGCCCGCGAGGTCGCCCGCGAGGTCGGCGGCGTCCAGCAGGTCGAGGACGTGGTGGCGGAGCCGGGTGGCGTCGGCGGTCGTCTTGAGCGTGAACGCGTGCCCGGCCAGCCCCGGCAGGTCGTGGAAGGACGGGATGGAGCCGACGGCGTACACGAGCTGGTCGTACGGCACGGTCGTCCCGTCGCTC
The DNA here is from genome assembly GCF_040677005.1 of Nonomuraea sp. NPDC049421. Taxonomy (NCBI): domain Bacteria; kingdom Bacillati; phylum Actinomycetota; class Actinomycetes; order Streptosporangiales; family Streptosporangiaceae; genus Nonomuraea; species Nonomuraea sp. NPDC049421. Next base: position 145,456 of record NZ_JBFAQA010000018.1, on the reverse strand, counting down.
ACGCGGACCGTCCGTGCGGCGGTGTCCACGGACTCGACCCGCGCGTGCAGGAACGCCGTACGGCTCAGGAAGGCGCGTACGGGGACGCTGATGTGCCGCGGCTCCAGGGCGCCGGTGGCCGCGCCCGCCAGCATCGGCGTGAACAGCAGCGAGCCGGCGTCGCTGATCAGCGTGACCTCGGCGGGCAGCCCCCGGGTGACGAGCCGGTCGAGCCGGCGGGCGGCGGCCAGCCCGCCGAAGCCGCCGCCGACGACGACCACGCGCGCGGTCTTCCGCGGCGGGGCGGCGGCCGGCTGTTCGCGGCGGCGCGGAGCGACGTACAGCAGCACGCCGGTGATGCCGCCGAGCAGCACCTCTCCGGCGAGCGAGCGGAAGTCGCCCGGCGTGATCGTCCAGTGCGGGGCGCCGCCGAGCAGGACGGGCAGCACCGTCAGCGACCAGACGGCCCAGGCGAGCAGCCCGGTCAGCAGGCCGCCCGCCAGGGCGTTGGCCAGGCTGAACAGCCGGGTGCCGAACAGCGCGGCCAGCACGGCACCGAGCAGCGCGGCGTGCGCGAGGAACAGCGCCCACGTCCCTGCGTCGATCATGTCGTTGACCGCCATCAGCGACACCACCGGCACGCCCGACACCAGCCCGGCGAGCAGCCCGAGCCGGCCCGTCCTGGTCCAGAGGCGGGGCAGCAGGGCGGCCAGCGCCGGCGCGGCGAGGACGAGCAGCAGGTTGCGGCCGTAGTCGAGCGGCAGGATGGACGGGTTGTCGCCGCGCCTGCCCAGGGCCAGCACGGTCGGCAGCGTCGCGAGCGTCACCGTGCCGGCCACGATCGCGGCGGCCCGCACCGCCCGGCGCACCCGGCGCAGCGCCCAGCCGGCCAGCAGCACCAGCGGCACCAGGATCGCGTCGTGGGCCACCGCGGCGCCGCCGAACCACCAGGCCCAGCCCACCGGGTCGCTCTCCTTGACCAGCCCGGCGAAGCCGAGCAGGATCAGCGCGGCGCCGGCCGCGTACAGAAGCCATCTCATGTGACGCGCACCGTCCCCACCCATTTGGTCTGCATGACGCCCGGCCGGTTCGGGGCGATGAGGCGTACCGGGTAGCCGTGGTCGGGGTCCAGCGGCCGGCCGTTGAGCTTGAGTGCGAGCAGGGTCAGCGGGTCCTGCCAGTGCGGCCCGCGGACCTCGCTGGTGCGGTAGTAGCCGGTGCGTTCCAGCGACTCCACGGTCAGGACCGCCTCGGGCGCGCCGCCGGCCGCCTCGATGAGGTCGCGCAGGCGGACGCCCGTCCACTCGCACTCCACGCTCCAGCCCTCCACGCAGGCGATCGGCAGGCGTACCGTGTGCTGCGGCATGCGGGCCAGCTCGTCGTAGCCGATCGTCAGCTCCGTACGCACCGCACCCGTCACGACCAGCCGGTACGCCCCCGGATCAACCTGGGTGACCCCGGCCGCCGCGGCGGACCGGTTGACCGGCACGCCCTGCGGCCCGATGTCCGGGTCGCGCGGCGCGAGCACCGCCAGCCGCTTGAGCGGCGTGACGGTCTCGCCCGCGGTGACCAGCGCCGCCACGCCGCACGCGGCGGCCACGGTGGCGAGGAAGCGACGCCGGTCCGGGTCCTCGACCTGGGTGAAGGCGTGCCGCCGCACCTTGGCCCACTCGTTGACGACGTGGATGATGAGCGCGCCGTAGACGATGAACGCGGTCCAGTAGTGCGCCTGAATGAACCCGAACGGCCACAGGTACGTGTACGCGATGTTCATCAGCCCCGTGACGAGCTGGAACAACGCGCCCGCGACCAGCAGCAGCACCGACAGCCGCTCGGCCGCGTGCCCGGCTGAGCGCAGCGGCGGCCACTGCCACAGCTTCGGGTAGACCGTCCACAGCTTGGCCAGCAGCAGCGGCACCGTGGCGATGCCGCCGATGACGTGCAGCCCCTGCGTCACCCGATAGAGGTTGACCGGCCGCGACGGCCACAGCAGCCACGCGGGCGGGTGCTGCACGTAGTGGCTGAACAGCCCGGTCGCGAACGCGACGGTGAAGCTGACGCCCAGCCACATGCCCAGCTTGGCCGCCACCTTCTCCGAGTGCAGCCGGCTGGTGAACCGGCCCGGCAGCGACCGGCCGAGGTCCGTTACCTGCCTCAGGCGCGTGCTCATGGTCGGGCTCCCGCGGGTCGGCTACGCGTGCTCGCGCACGTAGCGGATCATTCCGGCGACGTCCTCGGGGACCAGGCGGCCGATGGCGCCGCTGGAGTAGACGCTGACGAGGACCCGGCCCTGCGGGTCGAGCAGGAAGCCGGTCGACTGCAGGTAGAGGGGGTCCTCGTTGACGAAGGCGCCGGTCGCCTCGGCGTACGCGCGGGCGTCCGCGCTGTGGCCCACCGGGAACCGCAGGCCGTGCTTGCCGATCGTCTCCTTGGTGGTGGCCTCGTCGTCCACGGAGACGGCGACCACCTTGGTGTCGAGGTCGGCGAGCTTGTCCAGCGACCGCTGGAACGCGCGCAGCTGCGCGTTGCAGTACGGGCACCACGCGCCGCGGTAGAACAGCACCACGCCGAAGTGGCCGGCGAACGCGCCCGGCAGCTCGAGGGTCTCCGATCCGGGCAGCGTCACGGTCAGGTTCGGGAACGTGTCCCCGGCGTTCAGCAGGCTCATGGCTTTTCCTTCCGTTGATGGTGGTCAGGCGTCGAAGTCCCAGATCTGGGCGGTGCCGTTGTCGCGGGCCAGCCGGTCGAGCAGCGTCCTGGCCGACTGCTCGGGCGTGATCAGCCGCCCCTCGGTGTGCGAGCGGATGAACCGCTCGTGCAGCGCGGCGCCGATCCGGCCGGGGTCCTGGGCGCGGATGTAGCCCGGCATGGCCGTGTCCACCAGCCCCGGGCGGTAGACGTTGACGGTGACGCCGGTGCCGTCGAGCTCCAGCGCGAGGTTGAGGGTGTGGGCTTCGAGCGCGGTCTTGGTGGTGACGTACGCGTTGCCGCCGATCATGCTGCCCGGGCGGGTGACGGCCCCGGTGGAGACGTTGACGACGCGGCCCCAGCCCCGGTCGAGCATCCCGGGCACGAACGCGACGGCCAGCGTCACGGGGGCGAGCACGTTGACGCGCATCGCCGCCGCCCACTCGCCGACGTCCACGGCGGGCGTCTCCCCCAGCGGCCACACCACGCCGGCGTTGTTGACGAGGATGTCGACGGCGCCCAGCTCGTCGCGTACGCGGGCGATCGCCTCGGCCAGCCGCCCGTCGTCGCCGAGGTCCGCGGGCACCACGTACGCGGTGCCGCCCTGCTCCTTGATCAGACCGGCCGTACCGGCCAGCTCGTCCTCCGACCGCGCGAGCAGCGCGACCTTCGCGCCGCCCGCGGCCAGGCCGACGGCGGTCGCCCGGCCGATGCCCCGGCCGGCCCCGGTGACCAGGGCGGCCCTGCCTTTGAACGGATGAGTCATGCCCCGTTCGCGACGATCAGGGGCGAGCCCTTACCTCGATGTGACGCAGGTCACATCAATCGTCGGTGATTGCGGCCAGCAGGCCCTCGAAGTCGTCGGCGCACGGGCCGCAGGCGCGCAGGTGCGCGGCGATGCCCGGATAGCGCCGCGCGGCCCCGGCGTCCTCGGCCACCAGCTCGACATAGACGTGCAGCATGGCGATCGCCTCCTCGCAGCCCACGTCGCGGGGGTCGGTCCGCAGGAAGCGGTCGAGCTCGGCCCAGTCGTTCACGGGCGCCTCACCATGTCGTCGACGTCGCTCACGTATCCCTTAGCGGCGAGCGCCGCCCTGAGCTTACGTCTGGCGTCGAACATCGTCTTGTAGATGGCGTTGCGGTTGGTGCCCATCTCGGCGGCGAGGACGTCGAGCGGCACCCCGGTGAGCACCAGGGCCACGAAGACGCGGCGCTGGTGCTCGGTCAGCTGGTCGAGCACGGCCTGGCGCAGCGCGGCGAGCAGGTCGCGCCACTCCGACTCCTTGGCCGGGTCGAGCCCGAACCGGTCGGGCAGCCGCTCCCACTGCTCGCCTTCGAGCGGCAGGGCCGGCTCGCGCCAGAAGTGCCGCGCGACCTTCCCGGCCACCTCCAGCACGACGAACTTGTAGGCCCAGGTCGTGAACCGGCTCTCGCCACGGAAGTCGCCGACCTTGCGGGTGATGGCGAGCAGCGCGTCGGAGGTGGCCTGCTGGGCGAGGTCGTCGAGCTCGGGCCCGGTCACGCCGAGCCGCGCCGCGCGCCTGCCCACCTCTTTCCTGGCGATGCGCAGCAGTAGCTCGTGCAGCCGCCCGACGGCCGCCTGCCGCTCGGGCCCCGTGCAGCGCAGCGCCCGCACCCACGCGGCAGACTCGTCGTCCAGCACAGCCGGGCCACCTCCCCCCACGCACGCATCGTAGCGAGATCTACTCCCGGCGCTCCGCGTCCGTGTCCTTGTCGTCGTCGGCGGGGCTGATCATCAGCTCGAAGTCGTCGTCGTACTTCTCGCGGCCGGTCTCGACGGCCGAGTGCACGATCTCCACGCCGCGCTTGCCGCGCAGGATCAGCGGGTCGTGGCGCAGGTCGCGGGTGAGCGCCACGCACATCGCCACCATCACCAGCATGAACGGCACCGCGGCCAGGATCGTGACGTTCTGCAGCCCGGTAAGCGCCGCCTCGCCACCGCCGCCGAGCAGCAGCATGATGGCCGCGACCGCGCCGGTCAGCACGCCCCAGAAGATCACGATGGGCCGGGTGGGCCGCAGGCAGCCGCTCTGGGAGAGCGTGCCCATGACGACGGAGGCGGCGTCGGCTCCCGAGACGAAGAAGATGCCCACCAGCACCACCACCAGCACGGTCGTGACGCCCACCAGCGGGAACTGGTTCAGCACCGCGAACAGCTGGCCCTCGGCGGTGGCCTCGCGGGTCAGGCCCGCCCCCTCGGCCTCCAGCGACATCGCGGTGCCGCCGAAGATGGCGAACCAGACCAGGCTGACCAGGCTGGGCACCAGGATCACGCCGCCGACGAACTGCCGGATCGTCCGTCCCCTGCTGATCCTGGCGATGAACATGCCGACGAACGGCGTCCAGGAGATCCACCACGCCCAGTAGAACACCGACCAGGTCGACAGCCAGTCGGCGACCCGGTCACCCCCGGTCGCCTCGGTACGCCCGGCGAGCCCGGCCAGCTCCCCCAGGTAGGAGGCGACGGAGGTGGGCAGCAGGTTGAGGATCAGCACGGTCGGGCCCACGATGAAGACGAACGCGGCGAGGAACACCGCCAGCAGCATGTTGGTGTTGGACAGCCACTGGATGCCCTTCTCCACCCCCGACACCGCCGACGCCACGAACGCCAGGGTCAGCACCGCGATGATGACGATGAGCAGGCCGACCCCGGTCCTCGCCATCAGCCCGGCCTCCCTGACGCCGCTGCCGATCTGCAGCGCGCCGAGGCCGAGCGAGGCGGCCGAGCCGAACAGGGTGGCCAGGATGGCCAGCACGTCGATCACCTTGCCCGCCCAGCCGCCGGCGTGCCTGGCGCCGATCAGCGAGGTGAACACCGCGCTGATCGTCTGCCGCCGGCCCCTGCGGAACGTGCCGTACGCGATGGCCAGGCCGACCACGGCGTAGATCGACCAGGGGTGCAGCGTCCAGTGGAAGAGCGTGGTGGCCATCGCGGTGCTCATCCGCGCGGCCGCGGGCGCCGTGGCCTCGTGGGTGCCGGGCGGCGGCTCGGTGAAGTGCGTGAGCGGCTCGTTCACCCCGTAGAACATCAGCCCGATGCCCATGCCGGCGCTGAACATCATCGCGACCCAGGACACCGTCCTGAACTCGGGCTGCTCGTCCTCCGCGCCGAGCGTGATCCGCCCGTACTTGCTGAGCGCCAGCCACAGCACGAACACCACCAGGCCCGAGGCGACCAGCACGAACGCCCAGCCCAGGTTGTGCATGGTGGCCGCGAGCAGCGCGCTCGACACGTCCTGCAGCGAGCCGGTGGCGACCGCGCCCCAGACGATGAAGACCAGGGTCAGGACGGCGGCCACACCGAACACCGCCCAGTCCGTACGGGGCGAGCGGGCGGCGTCGCGGCCATCCGAAGTCGGCATGGGCTCTCCTGCTGTTCCACGAACCCTCTGGCCCCTCTCGTCTCCAGGTCCGTGGCAGGGTAAACGGATTCGGCCTGGTCAGGCCCCCTGGCTCAGCACGCTCGACAGGAACGCCCTGGTCCGCTCGTGCCCGGGGGCGGCGACCAGCTCGGCGGGCGCGCCGCTCTCGACCACGACCCCGTCGGCGAAGAACGTCAGCCGGTCGCCGACCTCCCTGGCGAAGGCGATCTCGTGGGTGACCACGACCATGGTCATGCCATCGGCGGCCAGGCCGCGCATCACCTCCAGCACCTCGTCCACCAGCTCGGGGTCCAGCGCCGACGTGGGCTCGTCGAACAGCATCAGCTCGGGCTTCATGGCCAGCGCCCTGGCGATGGCGACGCGCTGCTGCTGCCCGCCGGAGAGCTGGTGGGGCCGCTTGTGCGCGTGGCCGGCCAGCCCGACCCTGTCGAGGTGCTCCATCGCGCTCTCGCGCGCCCGCTCGGCCGGCACGCCGAGGACGTGCACGGGCGCGCAGGCCACGTTCTCCAGCGCGCTCTGGTGGGCGAACAGGTTGAAGCGCTGGAACACCATGCCGATCCTGCGGCGGAAGGCGGCGAACTCCTTCGGCGTCCAGGGCCGGTAGCGGCCGTCGCGCAGCGTGTGGCCGACCTCCTCGCCCAGCACCCGCAGGCTGCCGCCGAGCACCGGCTCAAGGCCGTTCACACAGCGCAGGAACGTCGACTTGCCCGACCCCGACGGCCCGATGACGCAGCTCACCTCGCCGGGCGCGACCGCGAAGTCCACGCCGTTGAGCACCTGCGTGTCGCCGTAGCTCATCCGCACGCCCTGGGCGTGCACGACCGGGGTCACGCCGCCGCCTTCAGACGCCCGCCGCCCCGCACCAGCCGGACGGCCTCGGAGCCGAAGCGGCGTTCCAGCCGGCCCTGGAGGAAGGTCGCGATGGCGGTCATGAGCATGTACCACAGGCTCGCCACGATGAGCAGCTCCATGATCAGGTTGTTGGCCTTGTAGATCTGGCTGGCGTTCGTCATCAGGTCGTGGCCGGCGACGACGTACACCAGGGACGTGGTCTTCAGCATGGAGATGAACTCGTTGCCGGTGGGCGGGATGATGATGCGCAGCGCCTGCGGCAGCACGATCACCCGCATCCGCTTGGCGGGGGTCATGCCCAGCGCGTACGCCGCCTCGGTCTGGCCGTGGTCCACCGCCTGGATGCCGGCGCGTACGGTCTCGGCGAAGTAGGCCGCGAGGTTGAGCCCGAGCCCCAGCATGGCCGCGGTGAACCCGGTCATCACCTCGTTGGTGTCCCACTTCAGGCCGATCATCGTGAACGGGATCTTCAGCACCAGTTCGGGGAACAGGAACGCCAGGTTGTACCAGAAGATGAGCTGCACCAGCACCGGCGTGCCGCGGAAGAACCAGATGTAGAGCGTGGCCAGGCCGCTGAGCACCGGGTTGTGCGACAGCCGCAGGATCGCCATCGCCACGCCGAGCACCAGCCCGAGCACCGTCGCCAGCACCGAGATCTCGATGGTGACCCAGACGCCCGCGAGAATGCGGTCGTTGAACAGGTACTCGACGACCTTGCCCCAGTGCAGGCGCGGGTTGGCGGCGAACAGGTAGACCAGCCAGCCGGCGACCACGATCGCGACGAGCGCGGCGGCCAGGCGGCCCCAGTGCCGGGTCCTGACGACCGGGATCTGCGCGCCGTCCGGCCCGGTGAACGGTTCTGTGCGCATCCTCACGTACCGCCGTTGATGGTGGCCGCGTCCACCGCCAGCGCGCCCAGGTTCCAGGCTTCGAGCATCTTGGCGTACTCGCCGCTCGCGATCAGCGAGTCGAGCGCGCCCTTCACCGCCTCGATCAGCTCCTTGTCGTCGGTACGCAGCCCGATGCCCCACGGGCTCTCCGTGCCCTCAAGGGCCTTCGCCTCGATGCCGAGCTTCTCGTCGGGCACCTTGTACGCCGCCACCACGTAGTCGGTGATGCTGGCCTGCGCCCGCCCGCCGGTCACCTGCAGCAGCGCCTCCTGGTCGCCGGGGAACTTCAGCAGCTCGACCGCCTTCTCACCGGCCTTCTCGCAGTCGGCGGAGTAGCCCTCGGCCAGCTGCAGCGACGAGCCGTTGTCCACGACGGAGACCGTCTTGCCGCACAGGTCCTTCGGGCCGGAGATCTTCGCCGGGTTGCCCTTCTTGACGATCAGCCCGGCGCCCGCCTTGACGTAGTCGACGAACGTGAGCTGCTCCCGCCGCTCAGGCGTGTCGCTCATCGACGAGATGACGAAGTCGTAGCGGCCGGTCAGCACACCCGGGATCTGCGAGTTGAACTCCTCGTCGGTGATGCTCACCTTGACGCCGAGCTTGCGCGCGATCGCCCTGGCCAGGGCCGGGTCGAAGCCGATCGGGGTCTTGCCGTCGGTCGCGTACAGCTCCATCGGCGGGTAGCCGATGGACGAGACCACCTTCAGCCCGTCCTTCTTCAGCTTCGCCGGCGTCTTGCCGGCCAGGGCCGGGTCGGGCGTGATGGCGTTGATGACACCGGCCGCCTTCTCCTCGGCGGGCGCCTGGTCCAGGGTGACCGGCGGCGCGCTGCCGGCGGGCTCCGAGCTGTCGGCGTCCAGGGATTGGGCGCCGCAGGCCGCGGTCGCGGCCAGCAGCAGGCCGGCGGTGATGATACGGATCTTCACAGGGGGGTGCTCCTTCGTCAGGATCGCCGCCAGCGGACGTCGCCGCCGACGACGGTGGTGAGGACCTGGGTACGCAGCACCGCCTCCGGCGCCTCCAGGTAGGGGTCCGTGTCCACCGCGATGAAGTCGGCGAGCATGCCGGGCGCCAGCACGCCCTTGCGGTCCTGCTCGCCGGCCGCGTACGCGGCGCCCAGCGTGTGGGCGGTGATCGCCTCGGCCATGCTGAGCCGCTGCTCGGGCTGCCAGCCGCCGGCGGGGGTGCCGTCCTGCCTGGTGCGGGTGACCGCGGCGTACAGGGCGGCGAACGGGTCGGGGCTCTCCACGGGGGCGTCCGAGCCGAAGGCCAGCGCGACGCCGGCGTTCAGCATGCCGCGCCAGGCGTACGAGGCCAGGTCGTGCTCGCCCAGCAGCGCGTCCACCAGGGAGATGTCGGTGGTGCAGTGCACCGGCTGCATCGAGGCGACGACCCCGAGCCTGGCCATCCTGGTCAGGTCCTGGGGACGCAGGTGCTGGGCGTGCTCGATCCGGTGCCGCAGGCCCGGGGTGGGGCCGACCTGCTCGTACGCGTCCAGCACCAGCCGGTTCGCCCGGTCGCCGATCGCGTGCGTGGCCACCGCGATCCCGGCTTCGGCCGCGGTGGAGAAGAGGCGGACGAGGTCCTCGTACGGGGTGACCGCGATGCCGGTGTTGCCCGCCTCGCCGGCGAACGAGCGGTGCATGTGGCAGGTGTGCGAGCCGAGCGCGCCGTCGCTGAACACCTTGACCGGCCCCGTACGGAACCAGTCGTCGCCCTGCCCGGTCCTGCGCCCTTCGGCGATGGCCGCCTCCAGGTGGCCCACCGGGATCGCCTTGTGCACCCGGATCTTCAGCTCGCCCGCGTCGCGCAGCTCCAGGTAGGCCGCCCTGCAGTCCTCGCCGTCGATGTCGTGCACGCTGGTCACCCCCAGCGCCAGCAGTTCCTCCTGCCCGGCGCGCAGCCGGTCGCGCAGATCGCCGGCGACCATCAGGGCGCGCAGCGGGTAGGACGCCGACTCGCGCAGGATGCCGGTGGGCTCGCCGTCCGCGTCCCTGACGATCTCGCCGCCCACCGGGTCGGGGGTGCTCGCGTCGATGCCGGCCAGCTTGAGCGCGGCGCTGTTGGCCCAGACGGTGTGGCCGTCCACGTTCGGCAGCGCCACGGGCAGGTCGGGGCAGACCGAGTCGAGGGCGCGGCGGTCGGGCTGGACGGGCGGGTCCCAGACGTTGCTGTTCCACCGGCCGCCGAACAGCCATCCGCCCGGCCGCAGCCTGGCCGCGTGCTCGGCGATCCTGGCCAGGGCCTCGTCCAGGGAGCGGACGTCGCGCAGGTCCACGCCGGTGAGGCTGTGGGCGTACTGGGCGGTGTGGATGTGGGCGTCGTAGAAGCCGGGCAGGACGGCGGCGCCATCGAGGTCCACCAGCTCGGGCGCCGCGCCCGCGGCCGCGCGTACCTCGTCCTCGGTGCCCACGGCGACGATCTGCTCGCCGTCCACGGCCATGGCCGGGGCGGCGGGTGCGCCGGGGACGCCGGTACGGATGGCGGCGTTGCGGTATACGCGCATGCTGTCGTGATCTCTCAGGGAATGGGGAGGAGTGGTGTCGCTCACTGTAGGAGTCGCGAAAAGAAGTAGGAAGCGCTATAAACACGACATTTAGCGCCGCTCAGAGCAAGGAATGCTTATGCTGAAGCCCGAGCATCTGCGTACGCTGCGTGAGGTCGTCCGGCTCGGCTCCTTCGCCGCCGCGGCCAACCGGCTCGGCTACACCTCCTCCGCCGTCTCCCAGCAGATGGCCGCGCTCGAACGCGAGACCGGCGTCCGCCTCTTCGAGCGCTTCGCCCACAGCGTGCTGCCGACCAGCGCGGCCGAGGTGATGGCGCGGCAGGCCGAGACCGTGCTCGCCGACATCGACCGCATGGTGGCCACCGTCCAGGAGGTGCACCGCAACAGCCACCCGCAGGTCCGGCTCGGCCTGTTCCCCAGCTTCGCCGACGTGCTGGCCGGCGTCCTGCGCGACATGGAGCCTGAGGAGCGGGCCGGCATCCGGCTGTCGGTCGCCGAGCCCTCGCAGCTCATCACCCGCCTCGGCACCGGCGGCGAGATGGACGCCGCCGTCGTCTACCAGGTGGGCAACTCCGGGCTGTCGTGGCCGTCGGCGCTGTCGCGGCGGTGGATCGCCGAGGACCGCTACCGGCTCGTCCTGCCCCGCTCCTGGCCCGACCTGTCACCGCACCGGGCCGAGCAGCTCGTCGACCTGCCGTGGATCATGCACCACCCGGCCAGCAGCGACGCCACCCTGTTCGAGGCCTTGTTCGCCGGCTGGAACCTGCATCCGCGCGTGGTCGGCAACTCCGACGACTTCAAGGTCACCCTGTCGCTGATCGCCGCCGGCCTGGGCGCCGCCCTCCTCCCCGACCTCGCCCTCCGCACCCACAACCCTGAGGTGGTGGTCGTGGACCTCCCCTGGCTCAACATCAGCCGCAGCATCTTCACCCTCGCCCACCCCGACCGCGAAACCGCCCGCCTCCAAACCCTCCTGGACGCCCTCACACTCTGAATTCCGCGCGCCGGTCATCCTCGTCATAGACGAAATTCGATGTCCCGCCTTGTCCCTCTCCCGGCCCGGCCATAAGCGCGATGGTGGTCATGTTGTGCGCAGGCTCGGCCCCGGCGAACGATGGGCGGCACATGAGCGACGCGTCAGGAGAGGTGCGCGGTTTCTCCGGCCGGAGGTGTGAGGGTGTCAGGTGGCGAGGCCGCGGCGGTAGGCGTAGACCACCGCCTGGACGCGGTCGCGCAGGTCGAGCTTGGTGAGGATGCGGGAGACGTACGTCTTGACCGTCTCCTGGCTGATGACCAGCGTGGCGGCGATCTCGCTGTTGGACTGGCCGTCGGCGATGAGGCGCAGCACCTCCAGCTCGCGCGGCGTCAGCGCGGCGTCGGCGGCCGGCTCGTCCACGGGGCGGATGCGGGCGGCGTACTTGCCGACGAGCTGCCGGGTCACCTCGGGGGCGAGCAGCGCGGAGCCGGTGGCGACGGTACGGATGCCGTGCAGCAACTGGGGCGGCGGGGCGTCCTTGAGCAGGAAGCCGCTTGCCCCGGCGCGCAGCGCCTCGTAGACGTACTCGTCGAGGTTGAAGGTGGTGACGACGAGCACCTTGACGGGGTCCTCGACCCCGGCGCCGGCGAGCTGCGCGGTGGCCTTGATGCCGTCGAGCACGGGCATGCGGACGTCCATCACCACGAGGTCGGGCCTGAGCCTGCGGGCCATCTCGACCCCGGTGCGGCCGTCGCCGCACTCGCCGACGACCTCCATGTCGGGCTGCGCGTCGATGATGGTGGCGAACCCGGTGCGGATGAGCGCCTGGTCGTCGCAGATCAGGACGCGGATCGGCGCGCTCACGAACCGCTGCCCGTCGGGATGTGGGCACGTACGGCGAAGCCGCCGGCCTGCGGCCCGGACTCGAACCTGCCGCCGAGGGCCTCGACACGTTCGCGCAGCCCGTTCAGGCCGCGCCCGCTCCCTCCCACGGAAGTGGCACGGGAGCCGGAGCCGTCGGTGGTGACCACCACGCTGATCTCCTCCTCGCCATAGCGCACCTGGACCACGGTCTGGCTGCCATGGGCGTATTTGAGGGCGTTCGTCAGAGCTTCCTGGACGACTCTATAGGTCACGAACTCGGCGCTGCCTGCGGATTCGGATGGTTTGCCGTCTTCGTCGAACTCGACCGGTTGCCCGGCCTGCCGCGTCTGCTCGACGAGGTCCGCGAGATCGCTCGCCGACGGCACGCTGAAGTCGGCCTCGTGGTCGGGGTTGAGCACGTCGAGCAGGTGGCGTAGGTCGGAGATGGCGCGCCGCCCCGTCTGGGTGACGGAACCGAGCGCCGCGTCGAGGCGGTCAGGGCTGGCGGTCAGGTAGCGGGCCGCCTCGGCCTGCACGACCATGGCCGTCACGTGGTGGGTCACGACGTCGTGGAGCTCGCGGGCGATGCGGGTGCGTTCGGCGGTGCGGGTGGCCTCGGCGACGTGGCGGCGCCGCTCGGCCTCGGAGGCGCGGTAGGCGCGCAGCCAGGAGCCGACCGTCCAGAGGACCACCAGCGCCACGTAGAAGACCACCAGGTCGGGCAGCGTCTCCTTCGAACCGAGCTGTCCGAGCCAGAGCACCAGCACCACGTACGCCACCGACAGCAGCGCCGGGGTGAGCCGGCGGCGGCGCTCGATGTGGGCGCCCGCGCTGATGATCGCGATCGGCAGGGCGATGCTGCCCACCGTGTGGTAGGCGAAGACCTGGTCGAGGGAGAACCCGATCGAGATCAGCGCGGTGGCGGCGGCCGGGTAGCGCCGTCGTACCGCGAGCGGCAGGCACTCCAGGGCGACCACCAGGAGGGTGAGCGCGTCGAAGGGCTGGTTGGGCAGCATGCCGAGCGTGGTGCCGCTGCCCTCGAACTCGGGCACGAAGGACAGGACGATCAGCAGCAGGGCCAAGGGAAGGTCCCGGACCGTGACGTCGCTCCGGCGCCAGACGTCCCTTATGCGTCGAAGATCCATCACCGAGCGAGCCTAGCGGTGGCAGGGGGTGGCGTGCCCACCTCGGAGCGAAACCGAAAGAGGCGACTTGTCCCCCATGCGAGCTACGGGCGATTGTCCACTGTGTGGTGACGCTTCCGGGGTGCTCGATTCCATAGCGTAACGGTCATAACGCCGACGACGTTCCTTTAGCCCCTGGAGGACATCATGATCCGCACGTTCAAGACCACCGCCGTGGCCGCCCTCTGCGCCGCCGTGGTCGGCGTCGGAGCCGCCGGCTGCAATGCCGACGGACTCGATGAGCTGGACAAACTCGACGCCCTGGACGCCACGTCGTCGACCTCCCAGGAGGCCGGGGAGAAGCTGCTGTCCGGCACCGAGAAGATCGACGTGGCGGGCTTGAAGGTGAACGTGTCCTGCGCCGGCGAGGCGGCCGAGGGCAAGCCGGTGATCATGCTGCTGGCCGGCGCGGGTGACGGCCTGGACAAGCTGGCCGCCCTGCAGAAGACGCTGAGCGCGAAGAACCGGGTCTGCTCGTACGACCGTCCCGGCGAGGGCGCCAGCGACAAGCCCAAGGGCCCGCAGACCTTCGAGAGCGCGGGCGAGGTGCTGACCGCGGTGCTCGACAAGGCCGCGGGCGACCACCCGGTGGTGCTGGCCGGGCACTCCCTCGGCGGCCTGATCGCCGCCAGGTACGCCCCCGAGCACACCGACAAGGTCAAGGGCGTCGTCCTCATGGACGCCACCCCGTCCACCATGCTCAGCGACATGGAGAAGTCGATCCCGGCGAACGCCAAGGGCCCGGCCGGCGAGCTGCGCGCCCAGAACCTGGCCGTCTTCAAGGGGCAGAACCCCGAGATGATGAGCATGCCCGACGGGCCGGTCGCCGCCGCCGGTGACATCCCGGTCGAAGTGCTCAAGCACGGCAAGGAGTACCTCGCGGCGCTGCCCACGTACGGGCCGAGGCTGGAGCAGGCGTGGACCGCCGGCCAGCGCGCCTGGCTGAAGCTGTCCAGCAACAGCAAGCTGATCGTCGCCGAGAAGAGCGAGCACTACATCTACGTCGACCAGCCCGAGCTCGCCGCCGAGTCCATCGAGCGGGTCACCGCGCAGGCCGCGGGCGACCAGCCCGCGCAGTGACGGCCTGAAGACGAGGCGCGTGCCCGCCGACAGGGGCTTGCGGCGGGCACGCGCCTTTCCCCGTGTACTGCGGCTGGGGGGCCGGTCGCCGCCCGCCCAGCGGGTCACGGCGAAGGACCTGGCCGCGAACGTGGCGGCGCTGCCCGTGGTGCGCTGGCAGGGCTCCTGGCGGGCACCAGTCCAAGACGCCGCGAAGGAGCGGCAGGTGACGGCCGACGGCCCGGGTGTTCCGAGACCTGATGATGCCGTTCTTCCTCAGGAAGAGCGCCGGCCAGGAGTCGCTGGCCTGGATGTACCGCTACCAGGCGAGCCTGTGAGAGCGTCCCCTTAAGGTGACGGACAGGAGTCATCGCAGGAGGCGGCACGGTGAGCGCGCAGGGACGGGGGCGGGCGGGCAGGGAGGTCAGGGTGCTGCCCGCGCTCGCGGCCGGGCCGGTGGAGATGCCGTTCCCGATCCTCAGCTGGAGCGAGGACTTCACGCACGACCTCGACTGGAACGAGCATTCCCACCCTTATCACGAGCTGCTGTGGAACGAGCGGGGCGCGTCCACGGCCGTGGTGGGCGCGCGGGCCTGGACGGTCACCCCCACGCTCGGCCTGTGGATGCCGGCCGGGACGCTGCACTCCGGATCGGCGGCCGCCGGCACGCGATGCCGGGCCAGCCTGTTCGGCTTCGACGCGGTCGCCCCGATCTCCCCCACGCCGGTCGCGGTCGAGATCACGCCGCTGCTGCGGCTGCTGCTCGAACGGCTGGCCGACGCCGAGCTGCCCGCGCGCTCGCGGGAGCTGACCGAGGCGATGGTGCTCGACGTGCTCACCCCGTCGCCGCACGAGCTGCTGCTCAAGATGCCGACGTCCGAGCTGCTGCGGCCGATCGCCGACGCCGTCATGACGGATCCCGCCGACCGGCGCGGGCTGGCCGAGTGGGCGTCCCTGCTCGGGGTGAGCGCCAGGACGATCTCGCGGGCCTTCAACGCCGAGACCGGCACGAGCTTCGCGCGCTGGGTGGCGGCGGTGCGGGCGCAGCACGCGGTGGAGCTGCTCACCCGGGGGTGGCCGGTGGACGTGGTGGCGGAGCGGGTCGGGTATCGCTCGGCGAGCGCGTTCGGCGCGGCCTTCCGCCGGACGACGGGGCTGACGCCGGGAGCGTTCAGAGCGCCATGAGCGCCCAGGGGGCGCGGCGCGGGCGTGCGCGCTGGGCTGTTCGGGTGTGTCCCGATGGCGATATCCGGTGTCCTGAACGCTTGATTGCGACAAGTCGCCCATTTCTCCTATCGTGCAGGTCATAGGTAAGCCTTACCTAAGTAGTGGGTCACCACCAGTGGAGTACGAGTGAAGCGTCCACCCAGCCTGCGCCTCATCACCGTGGCGATCGCCCTGCTCATGGGCATCGTCGCCTGCGGCAGCAGCCAGCCGGAACAGGCGCGGGACAGCGCCGCGGCCCCGACCGCGAGCGGCGACGCCGCCTTCCCCCTGACGATCAAGCACGCGCTCGGCACCACCACCGTCCCGGCCAAGCCGACCCGCGTCGCCACCGTCAACTGGGCCAACCATGAGGTGCCGCTGGCCCTCGGCGTCGTCCCCGTCGGCATGGCCAAGGCGAACTTCGGCGACGACGACACCGACGGCCTGCTCCCCTGGGTGGCGGAACGGCTCAAGGAGCTGAACGCCCCGGCTCCCGTCCTGTTCGACGAGACCGACGGCATCGACTTCGAGGCCGTGGCCGACACGCGCCCGGACGTCATCCTGGCCGCGTACTCGGGCCTGACCCAGCAGGACTACGACACGCTCAGCGAGATCGCCCCCACGATCGCCTACCCGGACGCCGCCTGGGCCACCCCGTGGCGCGAGATCATCAGGCTGAACAGCAAGGCCATCGGCCTGGCCGCCGAGGGCGAGCGGCTGATCGGCGGCATCGAGACCGACATCGAGGCGGCCGTCGCCGAACATCCGCAGCTCAAGGGCAAGTCGATCATGTTCATGACGCACGTGGACCCCAACGACGTCAGCGAGATCGGCTTCTACACCACGCACGACACCCGCACGCTGTTCTTCGAGGACCTCGGGCTGACGATCCCCGGCAGCATCGCCGAGGCGTCGAAGGGCACCGACAAGTTCGCCCTGACCAGGAGCGCCGAGCAGATCGACGTGTTCGACGACGTGGACATCATCACCGGCTACGGCGACGAGAAGGGCGAGCTGCTCGCCAAGATCCGCAAGGACCCACTGCTGTCGAAGATCCCCGCCGTCGAGCGCGGCTCGATCTACCTGCTGCCCGACAGCAAGCCGCTCGGCACCGCCGCCAACCCGACGCCGCTGTCCATCAGGTACGTGCTCAAGGACTACGTCAAGGCGCTGGCCGAGGCCGCGGGCAAGGTCAAGTGACCCTGTCGCGACCCGAGGCCGCCACCGGCCGGAACCAGGACGCCGCCGCCGCGCGGCGTCCTGCGCGTGTCCGGCTCCTGTGGCTGCCGGCCGTCGTGGTGGTGCTGGCCGCGCTCATGGCCGCCTCGGTCGCCCTGGGCTCGCGGGACGTCTCCTTGGCCGACGTCTGGGCCGCGCTCGGCGGGGCCGACGGCTCGCTCGACCAGGCCGCGGTCGCCAAGCGCATCCCGCGTACGCTGCTCGCCGTGCTCATCGGCGGCGCGCTCGGCCTGGCCGGGGGCGTGATGCAGGGCGTGACCCGCAACCCGCTGGCCGATCCGGGCATCCTGGGCGTCAACATGGGCGCCTCGCTGGCCGTCGTCACCGCCGTCGCGTTCTTCGGGCTCACCTCACCCACCGGGTACGTCTGGGTCGCGATGGCGGGTGCGGCCGCCGCCGCGTTGTTCGTCTACACCGTCGGCTCGCTCGGGCGCGGCGGGGCCACGCCGCTCAAGCTCGCGCTCTCCGGGGCCGCCACGTCGGCCGCGTTCGCGTCCCTGGTCAGCGCCGTCATCCTGCCGCGCAACGACATCGCGGGCAGCTTCCGGCTGTGGCAGATCGGCGGGGTCGGCGGGGCCTCGTACGAGCGGATCGGGCACATCCTGCCGTTCGCCGCCGCCGGCTTCGTGCTGTGCCTGCTGTGCGCGCGGGGGCTGAACTCGCTCGCACTCGGTGACGACATCGCGGCCGGGCTGGGCGAGCGGGTCGCCCTCATCAGGGCCACCGCCGCGCTCGGCGCCGTCGTCCTGTGCGGCACCGCGACCGCCGCGGCCGGGCCGATCGCGTTCGTCGGGCTGGTCGTGCCGCACGCCGTCCGCCTGCTCGCCGGCGTGGACCACCGCTGGTCGCTGCCGTTCTCGGCCCTGGGCGGCGCGGCCCTGCTGACCGCCGCCGACGTGGTCGGACGCATGGTGGCGCGCCCCGAGGACGTCGAGGTCGGCATCGTGACCGCCCTGATCGGCGCACCGTTCTTCATCTACATCGTCCGCCGCCAGAAGGTACGTGAACTGTGACCGCCTTTCTGACCAGACCCCCTTCGGCCGAGGTCGCGCGGGCGGTGGCGCGCGGCCGGCGGCGGCGGACGTCGCGGCGGCGGGTCGTCGTGGTGACGCTGGCCGTGCTCGTCGTCGGCGCGTTCGCGGTGACCCTGATGGCCGGGCAGACCTTCTACCCGCCGGGCGACGTCATCCAGGTCATCCTCGGCGAGCGGGTGCCGGGCGCGTCGTTCACCGTCGGCCGGCTGCGCCTGCCGCGCGCCGTGCTCGCGCTCGTCGCGGGCTTCAGCTTCGGGCTGGCGGGCGTGACGTTCCAGACGATGCTCCGCAACCCGCTGGCCAGCCCCGACATCATCGGCATCAGCGCGGGCGCGAGCACGGCGGCGGCCATCGCGATCGTGTCGTTCTCGCTGGGCGGCCCGCAGGTGTCCGCCATCGCGATCGTCGCCGCGCTGGCCGTCGCGCTGCTGGTCTACACGCTGGCCTTCCGCGACGGGGTGGCGGGCACCCGGCTCATCCTGATCGGCATCGGCGTCGCGGCCATCCTCGACAGCGTCACCTCCTACGTCCTGTCGCGGGCCGCGGAATGGGATCTCCAGGAGGCCATGCGCTGGCTCACCGGCAGCCTCAACGGCGCGGGGTGGGAGCAGGTCCGACCGGCCATGGCCGCGCTGGTCGTCCTGACGCCCGTGCTGCTGTGGCAGGCCCGCGACCTGTCCACGCTGCAGTTCGGCGACGACACGGCCGCCGCGCTCGGCGTCCGCGTCGAGCGCACGAGGATCACGGTGATCGTCGCCGCGGTCTGCCTGATCGCGTTCGCCACGGCGGCGGCCGGGCCGATCGCGTTCGTGGCGTTCCTGTCGGGGCCGATCGCGGCGCGGCTGATCGGCCCAGGCGGCTCGCTGCTCGTGCCCGCCGGCCTGGTCGGCGCGCTGATGGTGCTCGCCGCCGACTTCGCGGGGCAGTTCGCGTTCGACACGCGCTTCCCGGTGGGCGTGGTCACGGGGGTGCTGGGGGCGCCGTACCTCGTCTATCTGATCGTCCGTACGCACCGCGCCGGCGGCTCGCTCTGACGTGCGAGGATGGACGAAGCCGGGAGGCGAGGCGTAGGTTGATGGATCATCTACCGGCTGACCAGGTCGGGGGGCGAGATGACCATCATCGATGTGGCCGCGGCCGACTCTTCCATGGTCGAGACCGTGGGCGGCAAGGCCGCCGGTCTCGGCGAGATGATCAGGGCGGGTGAGCGGGTTCCCGACGGCTTCTGCCTGACCGTGGCGGCGTACCGGAGCGGGGAGCTGCCCGAGCAGGAGCTGATCGACGCCTACGAGCGGCTCGGGGGCGGGCGGGTGGCGGTGCGCTCCAGCGCCACCACCGAGGACCTGCCCGATGCCGGCTTCGCCGGTCAGCACGACACCTACCTCGACGTGGAGGGTCACGCCGCGCTGCTCGACGCCGTACGCCGCTGCTGGGACTCCCTGCACAACGAGCGGGCGACGGCCTACAGGAAGGCCGTGGGCGTCGACGAGGCCGCCATGGGCGTGGTCGTGCAGCGCATGGTGGACGCCGAGGTCGCCGGGGTGCTGTTCACCGCGAACCCGGTGACCGGCTGCCGTACGGAGATGGTGGTGGACGCCGCCCCCGGCCTCGGCACGTCGGTCGTGGACGGCACGGTCGTCCCCGACCACTACGTCTTCGGCCACCGCGCGGCGCCCGACGGCGGCGGCTGTCTCGACCGGCGGCGGCTGGCGGCGCTGCGCGACGCGGGGCGGCGGCTGCAGGCGCACTTCGGCACGCCGCAGGACGTCGAGTGGGCCTTCGACGCCGCCGGCACACTGTGGCTGCTGCAGTCGCGGCCGATCACCACGTTGTTCCCCGCGCCGCCCGCCACCCGCGACACCCGCCTCTATCTCGAGGTCGGCCACATGCAGGGCATGCTCAGGCCGGTGACGCCGATGGGGATGTCGCTGCTCAAGGCGGCGATGGGCGTGTGGCTGGAGTCCACGGGCGGCAGGTTCGACCGGCGCGACCCGCTGCCGCGCGTGGTGCCGATCGGCGGGCGGCTCTACTTCGACCTGACCGACTTCCTGCGCAACACCTCGATGCGCGGGCAGCTGGGCGCGTCGCTGGAGGTGTACGGGCCGCGGGTGCGCGAGGCGGTCGATCGGGTGCTGGACGATCCGCGGTTCGCCCCGCGTCCAGGGCTGCCGTTCCGGCTGGGCAGCGCCGTACGGATGACACTGCGGCTCGCCCCCGGCCTCGTCGCGGGCGTCGTGCACAGCCTGGCCGCGCCCGACGCCGGACGGGCCAGGGCCTACCGCGCCGTGCACCGGATGCGGCGCGACGTCGTCCCGCCCGCCGAGCCCGCCACGGCGGCCGAGCGGCTGCGCTGGGTGATCGAGGACGCCCATCGCCCGCTGCGGACGGCCGGCCTGCACGGGCTGATGGGTCCGCTGGTCGCGGGCATGCTGGCCGGCACGTCGCCGGCGGGGCTGCTGGCCGGCGTCGCCTCCGCCGAGGAGCTGGACGTGGTGCTCGGCGGCATGCCGTACAACGTGACCACGGACATGGACCTCGCGCTGTGGCGGGTCGCGGTCAACGCGCGCCGGCACCGCGAGCTGTTCCTCGGCACCGACCCCGCCGAGCTGGCGGCCCGCTACCGCGCGGGCGAGCTGCCGGACATCGGCCTGGACGGCTTCCTGGGCCGCTACGGCATGCGGGCGGCGGCGGAGATCGACGTCGGCATGCCGCGCTGGGCGGAGGACCCGGCGCCGCTGTTCGGCACCATCGCCAACTACCTGCGCGTGGAGGATCCCGAGCAGGCGCCCGACCGGCGCTTCGAGCTGGCCGCGGCGCGGGCCGAGCGGATGATCCGCACGCTGGCGCCGCGCGCCCGCCTCGCCCGTCCGGTACGCGGCAGGCTCGCGGTGTTCCTCATGCGCCGCTCGCGCAAGCTGACCGGGCTGCGGGAGATCGGCAAGTTCGCCTGGCTGCCGATGATCCAGGAGTCGCGGCGCCAGCTCCTGCTCATCGGCGCTGACCTGGCCGGGCGGGGTCTGCTGGAGGAGGCCGGCGACGTCATGTTCCTCGACCTCGCCGAGCTGGCCCAGGCCGTGCGGCACGGGGAGGACCACCGGCCGCTGATCGCCCGCCGCCGCGCCGAGTACGCGCGGGAGTTGCGCCGCCCCACCGTGCCAGGCGCGCTGCTGTCGGACGGCACCGATTTGGAGGCGCTGGCCCCGCCGAGCGTCCCGGCCGAGGACGGCGTGCTGGTCGGCATGGCGGGCGCGGCGGGCCGGGCGACGGGCCGGGCCAGGGTGATCCGCGACCCGGCGGGCGCGCGCATCGAGCCGGGCGAGATCCTCGTGGCGCCCACCACCGATCCGGGCTGGACGCCGCTGTTCCTGACGACGGCGGGCCTGGTGACCGAGACCGGCTCCGCCATCGCCCACGGCCCCACCGTGGCCAGGGAGTACGGCATCCCGGCCGTCATCTGCGTCCGCGACGCCACCCGCGCGATCAGGACCGGCGACCTGATCACCATCGACGGGGGCGCCGGCACGGTCAAGGTGGAGCGTCACGACTGAACCTGCGTGCGGCTCACAACGCGCCTCCCCGTACAGTGAGGAGTCCGCCACAACCCCTGTGAGCTTGGAGTACGTGTTGCACGAGAAGTTGTCGTCGATCTATGACAACGTCCTGCGCCGCAATCCCGGTGAGATCGAGTTCCACCAGGCGGTCCGCGAAGTCCTCGACAGCATCGGCCCCGTGCTCGGGAAGCACCCCGAGTACGCCGAATCGAAGATCATCGAACGCATCTGCGAGCCCGAGCGGCAGATCATCTTCCGCGTGCCGTGGATGGACGACCAGGGCCAGGTGCAGATCAACCGGGGCTTCCGGGTCGAGTTCAACAGCGCGCTCGGCCCCTACAAAGGCGGCCTGCGCTTCCACCCCTCCGTCTACCTGGGGATCGTCAAGTTCCTCGGTTTCGAGCAGATCTTCAAGAACAGCCTGACCGGCCTGCCCATCGGGGGCGGCAAGGGCGGCTCCGACTTCGACCCCAAGGGCCGCTCCGACCGCGAGGTGATGCGGTTCTGCCAGAGCTTCATGACGGAGCTCTACCGGCACATCGGCGAGTACACCGACGTGCCCGCCGGTGACACGGGCGTCGGCGGCCGGGAGATCGGCTACCTGTTCGGCCAGTACAAGCGTATCACCAACCGCTACGAGTCCGGCGTCATCACCGGCAAGGGCCTCGTCTACGGCGGCGCCCAGGTCCGCACCGAGGCCACCGGCTACGGCTGCGTCTTCTTCGTCGACGAGATGCTGAAGGCGCGCGGCACGTCGTTCGACGGCAAGCGGGTCGTGGTGTCCGGCTCGGGCAACGTCGCCGTCTACGCCATCGAGAAGGTCGAGCAGCTCGGCGGCCTCGTCGTCGCCTGCTCCGACTCCTCCGGCTACGTGCTGGACGAGAAGGGCATCGACCTGGCGCTGCTCAAGCAGATCAAGCAGGTGGAGCGGGGCAGGCTCGACACGTACGCGCAGCGCCGCGACCACGCCACCTTCGTGCCCGGCCGCAGCGTCTGGGAGGTGCCGGGCGAGGTCGCGCTCCCGTCGGCCACCCAGAACGAGATCACCGGCGACGACGCCGCCACGATGGTCGCCAATGGCCTGGTCGCGGTCGGCGAGGGCGCCAACATGCCGACCACGCCCGAGGGCATCAAGGTGTTCCAGGAGGCGGGCATCGCGTACGGGCCCGGCAAGGCCGCCAACGCGGGCGGCGTCGCGACCAGTGCCCTGGAGATGCAGCAGAACGCCAGCCGCGACTCGTGGACGTTCGAGTTCTCCGAGCAGCGGCTGCAGGAGATCATGCGCGACATCCACGACCGCTGCCTCAGCACCGCCGACGAGTACGGCATGCCGGGCAACTACGTGGCGGGCGCGAACATCGACGGCTTCCGCCGCGTCGCGGACGCCATGCTGGCCCTCGGCCTCATCTGACACGGCCTGATCTGACACGGCCTCATCTGACGGCCTGGCCCGGCCAACGACGTCCGGGTCAACCAGCTTCCCCTTGTACCGTGACCCCCTACTCAAGCCGCCAGGCGGACGCCGTGCGGGCGACGTAGGCGGCGAAGTCGATCGGCTCGCGGCCGAGCGCCCTCTGGACGCCGTCGCGCGGCTCGGCGTACAGGCCCGCGCGCATGCCGGCGAACAGCGCGTTCAGCTCCGCCGCCGCCTCCTCCGGCGCACCCTGGGCGAGCAGCTCGTCCCTGTACTGCTCGGGGGTCAGCTCCTCGTACCTGATGGGATGCCCCGCCGCCTCGGCGATGGCGGCCACGGCCGCGCGGAAGGTCAGCGCCCGGGGGCCGGACAGCGTGTAGACCTGCTCGTGGTGGCCGTCCTCGGTGAGCGCCGCCGCGGCGACGTCGGCGATGTCCTGCGCGTCCACGAACGGCTCGGGCACGTCCCCGATCGGCAGGCCCAGCCGTCCTTCGCGCAGCGGGGCCAGCCAGATGTACGGGTCGTCGAAGTTCTGGTTGAAGTTGTTCGGGCGGATGACCGTCCATTCGGCGCCCGATTCGCGTACGGCCTGGTCCAGCGCGGTCATGCCGTTGAAGTAGCCGGGGAACCGCTCGATGTCGCGGCCGGACAGCGCCACGAGCCTGCGTACGCCCGCCTCCGTCGCCTGTTTCACGAACGGCTCGGCGGCCTCGGGGTCCTGGGGCGCGATGAGGTAGAGCGCCGACGCGCCCGCCACCGCGCCCGCCCACGTGCCGGGGTCGGACCAGTCGAACCGCGTCCCGCTCGACCGGGTCGCGACCCGCACGTCCGCACCGCGTCCTTGCAACGTCTTCACCAGGCGGCTGCCGGTCTTGCCCGTGCCGCCCAACACCACGATCGTCATGCCCCTCAGTGAATCGGCCGGGGGCGGGGTGCGGCCATGGCTCAGGATCCAGAGCGCATGCGCGATCGTCCATAACAGTGAAGGTATGGATCCGATCGATGATCTGCTGCGCGGTGTCCGGCCCGAGGGCGCCGGGCTCGGCGTCGAGGAGCTGACGCCGGCGCGCCCCCTCACCGGCGGCGCGGCCCTGACCCTGCTGGCGCCCATCGAAGGCGCCGCCGAGCTGCCGCACGGCGTCGTGCGGGCCGGCGAGACGGCGGTGGTGCGCGGGCCGTTCACCGCCCGCGCGACAGGGCGTGCCGTGCTGCTCGTCGGCACGTACGACGTGCGCGGCGCCGTCGGGCACCGGCTCCTCGACGTCCTGCCGCCCCTGCTGGTGCTGCCGGACGGCGACGACTGCGCTGCGACCAGGGACTTCCTGGTGGCGCAGGCCGCGTCGTGCGCGCCCGGCCGTCAGGTCGTGCTGGACCGGTTGCTGGAGTGGCTGCTGGTGTGCACGCTGCGGGCCTGGTTCGACCAGCAGGCCGTCGCGCCCGCCGGGTGGCACGACGAGACGCTCGGCCCGGTGCTGCGGGCGATGCACGCGGCGCCCGGCCGGCCGTGGACGCTGGCCGCGCTGGCCGGCGAGGCGGGCGTGTCGCGGGCCACGCTCGCCGAGCGGTTCGTGAAAGTGGTGGGCAAGCCGCCGCTGACGTATTTGAAGGAGTGGCGGATGGCGCTGGCGGCCGACCTGCTGACCGAGCCGGCCTCGACCGTCGGCGCGGTGGCCCGCCGGGTCGGGTACGCCGACGCGTTCGGGTTCAGCACGGCCTTCAAGCGCTTCTACGGCGTCAGCCCGACCGAGTGCCGGGCGGGCTGCCGCACCTGATCGCGGCGAGCGCCCGCTATAGGGGAGAATCGACCCTTGTGGAGGAGAACGGGTCGCTGGCGGACCTCGCCCGCCGGCTGGAGGAGGTCGTGGGCGAGCTGCGCGGCATCCCCGTGGACGTCGAGCGGGTGGCCGACAACACGCTCGTCCACCCGCTCATCCTGGAGGCCGCCGGCGCGGCCAAGGAGCTGCGGGCCATGCACCCGCTGGGCTCGACCGACCGGGGCCGCAGGGAGCAGCGCAGCCGGCGGGACGTGCTCGACGCGCTGCGCGGCGGCCTGAGCATGCGCACGATCGTGGGCTCCGCCGTGCTGGACGACCCGGTCAAGGCGGCCCGCATCAGGGAGCTGCACGCGGCGGGCGACCTGCACCGGATCATCGACGAGCCGATCCAGCAGCTGCTGGTCTTCGACCGGACGGTGGCGTTCCTGCGAACCACGCCCGTCGCCCACGCGCCCGGCGCCCTGGTCATCAGGCAGCAGAGCGTGATCGCCGCGCTGATCGACCTGTTCGAGCTGACCTGGGAGCGGGCCAGGGAGGTGACGGAGCCGGCGTACCGGCTGTCGCCGCGCGAGCGCGAGGTGCTGGCGCTGATCGCCGAGGGCCGCTCCAACCGGGCCGTCGCCGACGCGCTGTCGATCACCGAGGCGGCCGTGGGCAAGCACGTGACGAGCCTGTTCGCCAAGCTGGAGCTGCCCGCCACCGACGACGTCAACCGGCGGGTGCTGGCGGTGCTGGCCTATCTGCGCGGCACGGCCCGCTGAGGGTAGGGACAGAGCTACCCCGCTGTCGCCGTAGCCCCCGCGCGGGGGCGGCGCCGGGGCCGGTTCGATGGTCTCATGCAACGGATGACGGGATTGCTGGTCGGTGCGGTGTTCGGGGCGGTCTTCGTGCTCGTCAACGCGGGCGGCCCACTGGGCGGCGCGGTGGCGGGTGTGCTGCGGGTGGCCGCCTGCCTGGCAGCCGCCGGGGTGGTCGCCATGTGGTTCATGACCGTACGCGGGGAGCGCAGGTCGGGTCAGCCGCAGGGCCCCGGCATGTACGGGCGGGGTTACCTGCTCATCGTGCTGGCCGAGGTCGTGCTGCTCTTCGGCGGGCTGCGGGTGCTGGCCGCGCTCGGCGCCCCCGAGCAGGCCAACGTGGCCTGGGTGGCGTTCGTGGTGGGGGTGCACTTCGTCGCGCTCGCGCCGGTGTGGAAGGACTGGACGATCGCCGTGCCGGGCGCGCTGCTGGCTCTGCTCGGCGTGGCCGGGTTCGCGCTGGCCGGCACGTCCGCGCTCGCCTGGGTGCCGATCGTGAGCGGGGTGGCGTCGGGGGTGGTGCTGCTGGCGGCGTCGCTCACGACCGGCTGGCGGACGATGGCGGGGCTCAGCGCAGCCCGCGCTTGACGGTCGTTAGCCGCCGGGGGTGGTTGGTCATGATGCCGTCCACCCCGTACGACACCAGTTTGCGCAGCACGGCCGGCTTGTCGGCGGTCCAGGTGTAGACCCGCATGCCCCGGTCGTGCACCTTCTTGACGTAGCGGGCGGTGAGGCTCTTGTGGGCCAGCGTGAGCCCGTCGGCGTAGCGGGACAGCTCGCTCAGCCGGGCCGCGTTCGGCTTGCCGAGCAGCGCGATCGGCAGTCCTGGCACCATGGCGTGCAGGAATCGCATCGACTGCCAGCCGAACGCCTGCACGGTGAGGAACCCGTCGCCCCACAGCTCGCGCGACCCCTGCAGCTCGGCGGCCACCCTGCGGTCGATGTCGGGGCTGTCCGGCGGGTGCTTGATCTCCAGCAGCAGCCGGGTGCCGGTGCCGCGGACCGCGCGCAGGGCCTCGGCGAGGGTGGGCACGCCCTCGCCGCGGTAGCGGGCGGAGAACCAGGAGCCGGCGTCGAGCCGCTGGATCTCCTCGAGCGTGAAGTCCGAGACCCGCCACGGCGCCCGGCGGGGGAAGACCTTCTCGACGTTCGTGGTCCGCTCGAGTGTCTCGTCGTGCATGAGCACGAGCTTGTGGTCCTTGGTCTGCTGGACGTCGAACTCGCACACGTCCGCCCCCTGCGTCCGGGCCCGGGCACAGGCGGCGATGGTGTTCTCCGGGGCGTGCGCGGAGCCGCCCCGGTGGGCGATGGTGTCCACCCGGGGCGGCGCCGCGTGGGCCGTCGGGCCCGGCACCACGGCCAGGGCCGCGATGGCGAGGACGCCGAGAAAGCGGTACATGGTCCCTCCCCCCGTGTCGCGGCGCTGGCCGGCACACGTGCTGTTGTGCCAGAGAAGTGCCCGCCAATGAGGGGAATGACCGTTTTCTTCACGCGTGTCGCGGAGGTCCGTACGAACTTTTTGACCTCAGAAGACGCGTCCCGGACCGGCCGCCGCCGGCCCGGGACCCATGCGGTCAGTACCGCAGCTTGCGCAGGTAGCGGTAGCCCACCTCCGCCGTCTGCCGCGGCGTCACGTCCGGGGTGTCGTTCTCCACGATGTACTCCTCCACCCGGTGCGCGCGGAACACCCGGCGGAAGTCGATCGTCCCCGTGCCCAGGTCGGCCATGTCGCCGTCGAGGTGCCGGTCCTTGACGTGGTACTGCAGCACGCGCTGCGGCGCCCGGCGGATCACGTCGATCGCGAACTTCACCGGGTCGCTCGCGCCGCGCCCGACGCCGCCGGTGACCGCCCAGTAGATGTCGATCTCCAGGTGCACCAGGCGGGGGTCCAGCTCGGAGGTGAGCACGTCCCAGGGGGTGACCCCGCCCCCGAGGTCGGTGGTGAACTCGTGGGCGTGGTTGTGGTAGCCGTAGCGCAGGCCGGCCGAGCGGGCCGCGCGCGCCTCGACGTTCATCCGCTCGGCCCAGCCCTTCCACTCGTCCAGGCTGTTCGACGCGAGGTAGGGCACCACCATGTACTTCTGGCCGAGCGTCAGCGCGTTCTCGATCTTCGTGTTGAGCGCGGCGTCGTCGGCGCTGATGCCGTCGTGGCTGGACGTGGCCCGCACGCCCAGCCCGTCGAGGAAGCGCCGCAGCTGCCTGGCGGTACGGCCGAAGTAGCCGAGCGCCAGCTCCACCTTCGGGTACCCGGCCCGCGCCACGTACCTGAGCGTGGCGTCGTAGTCCTGGGCCAGGTCGTCGCGGAGCGTGTAGAGCTGGATGCTGATCTTGCCGGGCGGCACCTTCTCGCCGCGCGGGTGCTGCGGATGGTGCGGATTCGTCACCGCCGCGGCGGCGGGCGAGCCGGCGGCGACCGCCGCCGCGCCGAGCCCGAGACCCGCGGCGAGCAGGGAGCGCCTGCTGGGGCCGTAGCCGTAACACATGGTGGTTCTCCTATCGCGTCGGCTGGAGCACGACCTGGGTGCTGCTGGTCAGCGGCGGCAGTCCGCCGGTGCCGGGGTCGGTGTAGGTGGCCACGAAGACGCCGGTGAGGTTGTCCGTCTCCGGGTCGTGCCCGCTCGGCTCGGTGGTCTGGATCGACCCCGTGCAGCCGCGGGCCGTGGTCTGCGGGTGTCCGTGGTCGTCGTGGCCGAGGATGTAGTTCACCGTGACGGCGGCGCAGTCCACCGGCTGGTCGTCGGTGACCCGCACCTCGAACTCGACGACGTCGCCGAAGCTGAACTGATCGCCGTCCGCCGGCCTGACCAGCTCGACGACCGGCGCCGCGTTGCCCACCACGACCCGTACGGACGTCGCGGCCGACCGCCCGCGCGGGTCGGTGACCTTGAGCGTGGCGTTGTAGAGGCCGTTCTGCCGGTAGGTGTGGGAAGCCGACGGACTGCGCGAGTCCACCCGGCCGTCCGCGTCGAAGTCCCAGGCGTAGCTGAGCCGGTCACCGTCGGGGTCGCTGGTGCCCGTGCTGGTGAAGGCGACCGTCAGCGGAGCCAGCCCGGCCGTCACGGACGCCGCGGCGACCGGGATCGGCGAGTGGTTGCCGGTGCGGCCGATGTAGTCGATGCGGGCGAGCTGCGCGTCGGGGTTCTCGCTGAAGTAGCCGTCGCCGTACTCCAGCACGTACAGCGCGCCGTCCGGGCCGAACTCCATGTCCATCGGGTTGTCGAAGACGATCGACGGCAGCACGCTCTCGATGCGGCCGTCCCGGTGCATGGCCTTGACGTAGTCGCGGGTCCACTCGTAGAGCAGCGGCACGCCGTCGTAGTAGCGCGGCCAGGCCACCGAGTCGCGGCCGCGGGTGTCGGCCTTGCCGATGTCGTACGCCGGCCCGCCCATCGGCCCGATCCCGCCGGTCCCCAGCTCGGGGAACTCAGGCGAAGGCCCGTACGAGTACCAGACGTCGGGCTGGGTGACCGGCGGGAGCTGGCGCAGCCCGGTGTTGCGCGGCGACTCGTTGACCGGCGCCGCGCAGTCGAACGTCGCCCCCGAGGCGCCGGTGGCGAAGTCGTAGTCCACGTACGGCAGCCGCGCCGTCGCGCAGTACGGCCAGCCGTAGTTGCCGGCCTTGCGGACGACCGTCCACTTGCCGGTGCCGGCCGGGCCCCTGCTCGGGTTGGCCTGCTGCTGGTCCGGCGAGTAGTCGCCGACGTACAGCTCCCCTGTCCTGCGGTTCAGCTCGATCCTGAACGGGTTGCGCAGCCCCATGGCGTAGATCTCCGGCTTGGTGCCCTTGGTGCCGGGCCGGAACAGGTTGCCCTTGGGGATGGAGTAGCCGCCGCCGTTGTCGCGCGGCTTGATGCGCAGGATCTTGCCGCGCAGGTCGTTGGTGTTGCCCGAGCTGCGCTGGGCGTCGAACGCGGGGTTGCGGTCCGGCCGCTCGTCGATCGGGGTGAAGCCGTCGGAGGAGAACGGGTTGGTGTCGTCGCCGGTGGACAGGTAGAGGTTGCCCGCGGCGTCGAAGACGATGTCGCCGCCGACGTGGCAGCAGATGCCGCGGTCCACCGGCACGTCCATGATGCGCTGCTCGGTGCGCAGGTCGATGGTGGCGCCGGTGAAGCGGAAGCGCGACAGCCTGATCAGGCCCTTGAACGGGGCGAAGTCGGCGGGGGTGCCGGTGATCGGGGCGTCGCCCTCGTTGACGTCGGGGGTGGCCGGGTCGTCGACGGGAGTGTCGAGCGGGGGCGAGTAGTAGAGGTAGACCCAGTCGTCCTTCTTGGAGCCCTTGCCGAAGCCCGGGCTGAGGGCGATGCTCTGCAGCCCCTCCTCGTCGTGCTGGTAGACGTCGAGGGTGGCGGCGAGCGTGTTCAGCCCGGTCTTCGGGTCGTGTAACCAGACCTCGCCGGGCCTCGTGGTGTGCAGGACCCGGTTGTCCGGTAAGACCGCCAGGTCCATGGGCTCACCCGGGTGGTCGTTGAGCGTCACCTTCTGGAACTGATCGTCCGGCGGCGCACTGGTCGTGGGGGCCGCCACGCCGGCGTGTGCGACGGCCTGCACGCAGGCCGGCATGATGATCGCCGCGGCGCTCATGGCCGCGATCATGGTTCTCGCTCTCACGCCTCTCTCCTTCGGTCTACTCGGGTGGATAAGAGAGGGCAAATTAACGTGAATGTAACCCGAGTTACGCCGATCGAGGAGGGCCTAATTCACGCCCGCCCGCGTATCTCCCGCCCCCGATCGCCCTAAGTGCGAAAGGCGCCGACAGAAAGATCGCCCCCTGCCGGAGCAGGAGGCGATCGGGATCTTCTATGACGTCAGTTCTTCTGTTCCTCCATGGTGACGGTCACCGTGGACTCCTCGCCGCCGCGCTGATAGGTGATGGCCACCTGCTGGCCGACCTTGTAGCCGCGGACCTGGCCGACCACCGTGTCACCGCTCGCCACCTGGGTGTTGCCGATCTTGGTGATGAGGTCGCCCTCCTTGAGCCCCGCCTTCTCGGCCGGGCTGCCCTTCGTCACCTGCCTGATGAGCGCGCCGGGCACGTCGCCGGTCGCGTTCGTGACGCTCACGCCCAGGTAGACGTGGGTCACCTTGCCGTCCTTGATGAGCTGCTCCGAGACGTGCTTGGCGGTGTTCACCGGGATCGCGAAGCCGAGGTTGACGCCGTCGGAGGCCACCGCGCTGTTGATGCCGACCAGCTGACCGGCCGCGTTGACCAGCGCGCCGCCGGAGTTGCCGGGGTTGATGGCGGCGTCCGTCTGGATCATGCCGCCGAGCGTGGTGATGTCCTCGGGCTGCGACCGCCCGCCCCAGCCCGGCGGGAGCTGCTGGTCCTGCGGGCCGTTGCCGGCCGTCACCGTACGGTCGAGCGCGCTGACGATGCCGGAGGTCACCGTGCCGTCCAGGCCCAGCGGGCTGCCGATGGCCAGCACGTCGTCGCCCACCTTGAGCTGGTCGCTGTCGCCGAGCGTCACCGCGGCCAGCCCCGACACGTCCTGGGCCCTGATGACGGCGAGGTCGGTGGCCGGATCGGTGCCGACGACGGTGGCCTTGGCCATCTTGCCGTCGTTGAACTTCACGGTCAGCCCGCTGTCCTGCCCCGACACCACGTGGTTGTTGGTGAGGATCAGCCCGTCCGCCGACAGCACCACGCCGGAGCCCTCCGACGTGCTGCCCTGGATCATCACCACCGACGGCTGCACCTTCTCCGCCACCTGCGCCACCGTGTACTGGTCGGCGGCGGTGCGGAAGACGGGGCTCGGCTGGCTCGGGGTGGCGGTCGCCACCGGCGTGCTGCCCCCTGCCAGGTACGCGCCCACGGCCCCGCCGCCCAGCGCGGCGGCTCCGAGCGCCGCGACGGCCGCCAGCGCCAGCCCCGCGATCGCCTTGCGAGTCAGCATGAACGCCTGCTTCGCGGCGGGCCGCGGGGGCGGCGGCATCGACGGGATCGGCCGGGTGAACCCTCCGGCGGACGGTGGTGTGGCACCGAACTGGCTCCAGCCACCGGTGCGAGGCTCCCTCGGCTCGTTCGCGCTCATGTCATCTCCTAGAGTCCCGATGACACAAGCGTGATCGAACGTGCGTAAACACCGGCTAAGCGGGACGCCGCCCACGCCGGCACCCCCTGATGGCCGCCTTATCACCGCTGGCCGCGGCCTCGCCCGCCGCTGGAAATCAGCCGGAAATTCCCGGCGTGACCAGCCCCGTCTCGTAGGCGACGATCACCGCCTGCACCCGGTCGCGCAGCCCCAGCTTGGTCAGCACGTTGCTGACGTGCGTCTTGACCGTGTGCTCGCTGACCACCAGCTCCCCGGCGATCTCCGCGTTGGACAGCCCGCGCGCGATCAGCCGCAGCGTCTCCTGCTCGCGGGCGGTCAACACCGACAGCCTGTCGGCCGGTGGCCGGGGCGCGGCTCGCGACGTGAACTCGGCGATCAGCTTCGTGGTGATCGACGGGGCCAGCAGCGACTCGCCGGCCGCGACCACGCGTACGGCGTGCACCAGGTCGTCGCGGCGCACGTCCTTGAGCAGGAAGCCGCTCGCCCCGGCGCGCAGCGCGTCGTAGACGTAGTCGTCGAGGTCGAACGTGGTCAGCATGAGCACCCGGCACGCTCCCTCCGCGCAGACCACGCGGGCCGCCTCGATGCCGTCCATGACGGGCATGCGGATGTCGAGCAGCAGCACGTCGGGGGCGTGCTCGCGGACCGCGGCGATCGCCTGCTCCCCGTCGCCCGCCTCGGCCACCACCTCGATGTCCGGCTGGGCGTCGAGGATCATGCCGAACCCGGCGCGTACCAGCTCCTGGTCGTCCGCGACGACGACGCGGACGGTCACGACGCCGCCAGCGGCAGCCGGACCAGCACCTGGAAGCCGGGGCCGTCCTCGCGCGGGCCCGCCACGGCGCTGCCGCCGCACGCGGCGGCGCGCTCGCGGATGCCGATCAGGCCGTTGCCGCCCGAGGGCAGCGCGGGCTCCCTGCCGTGCCCGTCGTCGGTGATGTCGATCATGAGTGCGTCTTCCTGCCAGGTCAGCGCGAGGCCGGCGTTGGTGGCGCCGGCGTGCTTGACGATGTTGGTGAGGGCTTCCTGGACGATCCGGTACGCGGCCACCTCCGTGTCCGGCGACAGCGGCCGCGGGTCGCCCATGTCGGAGCAGTCCACCCGCAGCCCGGCCGCCCTGAGCTGGTCGGCCAGGGCGGGCAGCGCCGCGATCGTGGGCTGCGGGCCGCGCGGGCCCGCCTCCTCCTTCAGCACGTTCAGCAGCCGGCGCAGTTGCTCCATCGCGTCCCGGCCGGCCGCGGCGATCGCGTCGAACGCGGCCACCGCCCTGGCCGGCTGCGTCGCGACCGCCACCGGCCCCGCCTCGGCCTGCACCACCATGACGCTGACCGCGTGGGCGAGGATGTCGTGCATGTCGCGGGCGATCCTGGCCCGCTCCCGCTCGGCGGCCCGCTCGGCCTCGGCCTCTCTTTCCCTGGCCAGCTGGGCGGCGCGCTCCTCCAGGGCGGCGGCGTGCGCGCGGGAGGAGGCGGCGGCCCGGCCGATCGCGTACGCGGCGACGAACTGCACGCTGCCCCGCAGCGCCGTCTCCGACGATCCGACGACAAGCAGGCCGCCGCCGAGCGTGACGGCCAGGACCGTCCAGCGGACCCAGCGGGTGCTGGTCAGGGCGACGGTGTAGAGGGCCACCAGGCCGCCGTACCACATGGGCTGGTCGGCGACCTCGTCCGCCAGGTCGTACAGGCCGCTCGGGATGAGCGAGCAGAGCAGGGCGGTCACCGGCGCGCGGCGCCGCCACACCAGCGGCACGGCGGAGGCGACCACGACCGCGTAACCCCACCGGTCCCATGCCCCGCCCGCCGGGTTGTCCCTGGACAGCAGCGGCCACAGCTGCAGGACCAGCACCAGCGCCGCGAGCCCGCCGTCCACCAGCATCGGCGGCAGCGCCGCCGCGCGGCGGCGGAGTTCGGTGAGGTACGGAAAATCGGGCATGGCACTCATCCTGCCCGCCCGCGTCATGCGGCGGCAGGGGCCGTGGCGGGGCGGCGGACGAGCGGGAAGAGCGCGACGAGCATGAAGAGCGCGGAGACCGGGATCAGGTCCTTGCTGACGATCGGCAGGGCCAGGTAGACCACGACCGGCGCGAGCGTCCACGCGGGCAGGACGCGCAGCACCGCGAGCCTGATCATCAGGACGAGCTGCGCCACGTAGAACAGGTACGGGAGGCCGTCATACACCAGGAACGGCACCCCCGGCACGCTCTGGACCTGCTGGAACAGCGCGCTCATGCCCTCCTGGTCGGCGGCGGCGAACCCGACGGCGATGTCGATGCAGAACTGGACGAGCAGCGCCGCCACCCCGGCGATCCCGGCCGCCGCGCTCGCCGTGGCCAGCGCGTCGCGCCCGGCCAGCGTGCGGAACCAGAGGAAGAGCCAGGCGAACAGGACGAGCGCCGCCATGAAGGCCAGGTGCCCGGCGGTCCAGGCGAACCCTGGGCCCCGGCCGTCCAGGCCGTCGACGATGCGGATGGCGCCGTAGGCGCAGGCGAAGAGAGGCGCGGCGATCAGCGCGAATCGGGGAGTCATAAGGCGATGGTGCGGCCGGCGGGGGCCGCCGGACATCGCCGACGGGAGTGATCCGGCGCCTCACTCTTGCGAGCGAGTTGGAGGGATTCCGCAGCTCACGCCGCGAATGAGCGGCCATCGCAGCGGACGCACCGCCACGAATGGTGCCGCCGGAGGAGACGGCGGCTCGCTCCTGCGGAGGGTGCCGCTGGACGAGACGGCGCTCGCTCCTGCGGATGAGGTGCCGCCGTTGGAGAGCCGAGATGTGAGGGCCCGATACCCTCACATCTCCTGGCGGACCCGTGCTCAGCGGCGGCGACGCCGGCGCCGGCGGGCCCGCCCGTAGGTGTCGCCCCCGCCGCCCGGAGTGGGCTCCGGTCCTGGAGCGGTGGGCAGTCGGAAAACTCTGAATCCGAGATATCGCTGTATGGCCATTGGTGTCCCCCTCGTAGAAGCCGTGGGGTTCGGCGCACCGGACGGCTGCGCGCCCGGCCGTGCCGGACTGCCACCCCCCATACCCGCGATACCTCCTCAGAACCCTCCTGACCTGCGAAATCCGGCTACTTGGCGGACAGGATCCGGCGCTTGAACTTGGGGTGCTCGGTCTCCCAGTAGCGCCAGCCCTCGACGCGGGCGGGCACGTTCGCGAGGCCCGCGGCCACCTTGCGGCGGTCGCAGGTGCCGAGGACGGACCAGGCCGACCAACCGATGCGGTAACCGAAAACGCGGTACCACATGTTGCCGTATTTGCCGGGCGTGATCTCCCTGGTGTATTCGTGCCCGGTGAAGACCATGTGCCGCTCTTCGAGGTGCGGCAGACCAAGCCGGCGCAGGGCCTCCACCACCGACTTGGTGTCGGTGACGTCGTCCACCGTCCGCGCCCTGGTCTTCTCCAGCGATTTCGTCTTCTCGTTCTCGGCTTCGAGGAAGGCGAGCACCTCGTGCTCCCGCGTGACCGACACCGTCATCGAGCCGCCGGGGCCGTCGATGTAGCGGGTGCGGGGCAGGAAGAAGTTGCGCGGCGAGAGCTTGTGGATCCGCCAGAACGTGTGCGGCCTGCAGTTACGCCCGCCGTCCTCGTCCTTTCTGCCGGTGTGGAAGCCCCTGTCGCTGTGGATGCCCTTGAGCTTGCGCAGGTGTCGGTCGTCGCGGTCGTCCGCGCTCGCCGCCGGTGCCATGGTGACCGCCAGCGCCACCGTGAGCAGCCCGTGCACCGCCGGCCTCGCCATTTTTCTCATTGGGGTGAGCATTTACCGTTCCTTTCGGAATACGACCCATGGTCGCCAGACCGGTACGATGCTTACAGTTGCCGCGAGCCGAGTGACAACGCCACGCCGCAGGTCAATATCCCGCACCGGGGAAAGAATCCCTGAAAATGCGTTCGCCACTCATGGCTATTTCGTAAAGAAAAAGTAGTGTCCCCGCCTATAGGCACCTCTATGCACCCTGCGTGACGTGTCGGATTCATGCGGTGATGTCGCCATATCCATTTGGGCAGGCGTTGAGGAACATCGAACGCACCGTACGTACCTCCCTACGGCAGTTACCGGGTTTCGGGAGGTACGTAATGCACCGCAGAGTCGCCCTGCTCCCCGCCGTCGCGCTCGCCCTCGCGGGCGCCCTGGCCCCCGTGGGCACCGCGAACGCCGGCGCCGCCGGCGGGCCGGACTTCAGGCGGCCCGCCGGGTGGACGGCGACGGATTCCTGGCGCGAGCGCAGGACCGTCTCGCAGTACTGGAGCACCAACCGCATGCTCGCGGCCCAGCCGCTGAACACCCCCGCCCCGCGGCGCAACCAGTGGCGCGGCCCGTCCCGGGGCAACCCCTGGTCCACGCAGGGCACCCGCGCCGCGGGCAGCCGCGGCTCGTCCCTGTACGAACGCGGCAACCAGGGCACCGGCAACCGGGGAACCGGCGGGCAGGGAACGGGCGGACAGGGCACAGGCGGACAGGGCACGGGTGGTCAGGGAACAGGTGGCCAGGGGAACGGCAACCAAGGGAACGGCAACCAGCAGCGGACCGCCGTCAACAACAGCCCCGGCCTGCGCTGGACCGACGGCGGCGCGATCGTCCGCACCACCGGCCGGGTCTTCTTCACCACCGCCGACGGCCGCAACTCCTCCTGCTCCGGCTCGGCCGTGACCAGCGCGAACGAGAGCGTCGTCATCACCGCGGGCCACTGCGTCAAGCTGAACGGCGCCGCGCACCGCAACTGGGTGTTCGTGCCCGCCTTCGACAACGGCCGGCGGCCGTTCGGCACGTGGGTGGGCACCAGGATGTTCACCACCCCGCAGTGGAACGCCCGCGAGGACATCAACTTCGACGTGGCCGCCGTCGTGGTGGCGCCGCTCGACGGGCGCACGCTGACGGACGTCGTCGGCGGGCAGGGCGTGGCCTTCAACCAGGCCAGGCAGCAGCAGATGTTCGCCTTCGGGTATCCGGCGGCCGAGCCGTTCGACGGGTCGCGGCTGATCTACTGCAGCGGGCGCGCGTTCAACGACACGGTCATGACGCAGGACCAGGGGCTGCGGTGCAACATGACCGGCGGCTCCAGCGGCGGGCCCTGGTTCCAGAGCTTCGACGCGGCCACCGGGCTCGGCTCGCTGAACTCGGTGAACAGCTTCACCTATAACTTCGCGCCCGGCTTCATGTTCGGCCCGTTCTTCGGCGACGAGGCGATGGCCGTCTACCGCGCCGCGCAGAACGCCGACGCGGTCTGACCGCCGACCGGAGCGACGGCGCGGTCCCAGCGCCGGTCGGCAGGCCGGCCGGCGCGGTCCGAGCGGCGGCCGGCGGGCCGGAGTGGTCTGAGCGGCGGCCGGCGGGCCGGGGTGGTGACGCGCGTGCTCGGGGCGGGCGTCACCGGTGCGGCATGATGGCTCAGGGAGGGCCGCCATGCCGCACACCGCCGACCCGCTGGAGCTGCTCCAGACGCTCATCGCCATCGACTCGGTCAACCCCGCCCTGTCCCCGGGCGGCGCGGGTGAGCAGGCCGCCGCCGACTTCTGCGGGCGGTGGCTGGGCGAGCGCGGGTTCGAGGTCCACCGGCTGGAGCGCCGGCCGGGCCGCCCGTCGGTGGTGGGCGTGCTCAAGGGCACCGGCGGCGGCCGGTCGATCATGCTGAACGGGCATCTCGACACGGTCGCCTACGGCACGTACGAAGGCGATCCGCTACACCCGCACATCGAGAACGGCCGTGTCTATGGCAGGGGCGCCTTCGACATGAAGAGCGGCGTCGCCGCCATGCTGGCCGCCGCCGCCCGCGCCACCGCGGCGGGGCCGCTGCGCGGCGACGTCATCGTGGCCTGCGTGGCCGACGAGGAGCACGCCAGCTCCGGCACCGAGGAGGTGCTCGAGCGGTTCACCGCCGACGGCGCCGTGGTGACGGAGCCGAGCATGCTGGAGGTGACGCTGGCGCACAAGGGCTTCGCCTGGTTCGAGGTCGACGTGCTGGGCCGCGCCGCCCACGGCTCGCGCCCCGATCTCGGGATCGACGCGATAGCCAAGGCCGGTCACTTCCTCGTCGCGCTTGAGGAGCTGGGCGCCCGGCTGGCGGCGGCGGGCGGGCATCGGCTCCTGGGCCCCGGCACCGTGCACGCGTCGATGATCGACGGCGGCGAGGGGCCGTCGACGTATCCCGCGCGGTGCCGGATCACGGTCGAGCGCCGCACGGTGCCGGGCGAGCCGGCCTCGGCCGTACGCGATGAGCTGGCCGCGATCCTCGACCACCTGGCCGCCACCGTGCCCGGCTTCCGCTACGAGCTGCGCGCGGGCCTGCACCGCGAGCCCTTCGAGGCCGACCCGGGCGCGCCGATCACGCGGGTGCTGCTCGCCCAGGCGGAGCGGGTGCTCGGCCGCCCGCCGGTGATCAGGGCGGAGCCGTTCTGGACCGACTGCGCGCTGCTCGCCGCGGCCGGCATCCCGTGCCTGCTCTTCGGCGTCTCGGGCGGCGGCGCGCACGCCGACGAGGAGTGGGCCGACATCGCCGCGTTGCACCAGGTCACCGACGTCCTGACCGGCACCGTCACGGATTTCTGCGACGCCTGAGCGGCCCCACAGCGCGGCCACAGCGCGGCCACAGCCCGCCCCGCACCCACCACTGGCCGGCCGCCCGTCACGCCACCGCCCGCCCCACAGGTCATGAAAAATCAGGGCATTGACGAAAATTCCTTACATGGTACTCATAGATCGAGTCGGAAACCTTCAACCCCTCGCAGAGACCGTCCACAAGCGCACCCAAGGAGGACGCGCATGGCGCGAAGCAAGGCCACCGACCCGCCCGCCGACTTACTCGGCCCCGTCCAAGGAGAGGTCTCCTGGTTCTGCTGCGGCACCGCATGGGGCCCGTGCAGCAGCACCGGCAAGGGAGCCTGCGGCACCTGCAACTCCGGCAGTCTCCAGCACGCCTGGCCCAACGCCTCCGACGCGTGCTGGTCCATCACCCGTCCCGACCGCTGCGGTGTCAGCCTGTCGCGCAGGACGTGCGGCTTCCGGCACCGCATCACCTCGCTGTGCGGCGGCGGCAGCGTCGTCACCGCGATCGCCGACTGCGGCCCGCAGACCGACCTGTTCTGCGGTGAACGCAGCTGCTGCGGCGCGACCTGCGCCAACAACCGCCTGATCGACCTCACGCCCGCCGCCTACAGCCAGATCGCCAGCCTCTCATCCGGCCTGCGGCCGGCCGAGATCTCGACGGCCTGAGGGGCGGTGATCACAGTGCCAAGCAGAAGAGACGTGCTGAGGTCGGCCGTGCTCGGCGGCGGCGCGAGCGTGGTCGCGGCGACCGCGATGGGCTCGCTCGGCCCCGAGGCGGCCTTCGCGACCACCGCACCCGCCCAGAAGGTCGAGCCGGGAGCACCGGACCCGGACTTCGCGGAGGGCCGGATCCGTTCGATCAAGGACAACACCCTGCTCGTCCTGGGCTCCAACATGGTGCTCCACTCGATCAGGGTGGTGGACGGCACCAGCCTGTGGAAACTCGGCCCCGTCGGGTTCGACCAGGCCAAGCCGGGCGACGGCCTGTACGCCAGAGGCGTGCGGATGCCGGACGGCATGCTGGCCGCCGAGTCGGTGTGGCTGAACATCGTCAACATCAAGGGCCACATCACCAACATCAAGGGCCAGACCTTCCACCTCGACCACAACGGGCACGAAGTGCTGTGCCACGTGGTCGCCGGCACGACGGTCGCCATTCACTCCCAGTCGCCGCCGACCACGGACCTGTCGATGCTGAAGGTCAGCCAGCACGTGCAGGTCCTGGGCGCCTGGCGGCCCGACACCAACGAAGTGGGCATCGCCACGGTCTTCTCCCCGCACTAGGAGGCAGCTCGTGAACGGGATCGCCGCGTCGCAGCCGTACGTCATCGCCTCGTTCCTCGTCTGGGCAGGTCTGCTGAAGCTGTTCAGCCGGCGGATGCGGGCACAGGCCGGGCGCACCGCGCTGGCCAGGCTCACCGGTGCGGCGCGCGCGGTCCCCGCGCTGCGCCTGACCGGGCTGGCCGAGCTGGCGGTGGCGGCCGGGCTGCTGGTGCCGTCCGCGCACCCGTGGAACGCGGGGGCGGCGGCGCTGCTCACGGCCGGTTTCCTCGCCTATCTCTGGTACGCGCACGTCGCCGCGCCGACCGCGTCCTGCGGCTGTCTCGGCACCCACTCCCAGCCGGTGGACGTGCGCTCGTTCGCCCGTGCCGGGCTGCTGCTGGCCGGCGCCCTGCTCGCGCTGGCCGCACCGTCCGGCACGGTCTCCTCCCCCGTCGTGGCCGTGGTCGTCGCCATGGAGGTGGCGGCACTGCTGGCGCTCTCCTCCGAGCTCGACGGCCACTGGCTCACGCCGCTGCGCCGCCGCCTGGTGCGCCCGGTCGCCGCGCCCCCGCGGGACGGGGTGCCGCTGGAGGCGTCCCTGCACCTGCTGCGGCGTAGCCCCGCGTACTGCTCGGCGTCCGCCCAGCTCACCTCGGACGTCCAGGAGACGTGGGACCAGGACGGCGTGCGCTTCGTCGTCTACGGCGCCCATGGCCGCACGGCCGTCTTCGCGGTCCCGCTGACCGGCGACGACCCAGGCCAGGTCAAGGTCGCGCTGGTGGACTGAGGGCGGCGCGTACGCCGGACAGGCAGCGCTCGACGGCCGGGCGCGGCTCGAAGGCGTACGTGCCGTCCCCGAACAGCTCGAACGTCAGGTGCCCCGTGTATCCGCGCCGCCCGAGCGACTCGACGTACGAGGCCAGCGGCAGGGAGCCGTCGCCCCAGGCGAGGTGCCCGGCGGGCCGCCCGTCGATGAGGTGGACGTGCCTGACCCGGTCGCCGAGCGCGTCGAAGTAGTCGTCCACCGACTCCCCCGCCACGGCCATGGCCACGGTGTCGAGCACGGCGCCCAGGTTCGGCGCGCCGACCTCGTCGATCATCGCGGCCAGCGCCCTGGAGTCGTTGACCAGGTTCGACTCGACGCGTTGCAGCGCCTCCAGCACGCAGGTGACGCCCAGCGTGGCGGCGTACGCGGTGATCTCGCCGACGGCGTCCACCGAGCGCCGGCGGGCGGCCTCGACCGGCTCGTCCTCGAAGCCGCGCCCGGGGGTGAGCAGCAGCAGGCCGGCGCCCAGCTCGGCGCAGAGCTCGGCGGCCCGGCGGAAGAGTGCCACGCTGCGCGCCCGCAGCCAGGTGACCGGCGAGGCCAGGTTGACCGGGTACATCACCTGCTCGGGCGTCAGGCACCGGATGGCCAGCCCGCGCGTCTCGGCCCGCCGCCGGATCGCGCGGGCCTCGGCGTCACCGATCTGCGGCACGTGCAGGTGCGGCGCGATGCCCCACAGCTCCAGCTGCTCGCGGCCCAGCTCGGCGGCATCGTCGAGGAACCGGTCGAACGGCAGGTGCTGATAGGCGAAGTTCGAGCCGGTGACCTGGCTCAGGGAGAGCGTCATGGGAGAGTCCTCACTTGCCGACGCCGTCGGCGAGTCCTTTGATGATGTAGCGCTGGCCGAGGAAGAACAGCAGCACCACGGGCAGCGCCGCGATCACCATCCCGGCGAAGACGACCGGATATTCGGTGCCGTGCTTGCTCATCAGGCTCGTCAGCCCGACCGGCAGCGTCTGCACGCCCGAGCCGCTGGTGAAGATCATCGCGAACAGGTACTCGTTCCAGGTGAACAGGACGTGCAGCAGCACCGTGGAGGTGAGGATCGGCTTGCACATCGGCAGGATCACCCGCCAGAACGTCGTCCACTTGCTCGCGCCGTCCATCTCGGCCGCCTCGTCCACCGAGCGCGGCAGGTCGATCATGTACGCGCGCAGCAGGAAGGTCGTGAACGGGATGCGGAAGGCGGTGTAGAGGATCAGCAGCGCCCAGAACGTGTTGTAGAGCCCCAAAGCCTGGAACATCTTGACCAGCGGCACCAGCGCCACGGTCGGCGCCAGCATGAGCCCGCCGAGGATGGCCGCCGTCAGCCCTTTGTTGAGCGGCACGTTCACCCTGGTCAGCCCGTACGCGGCCCACGCGCTGACGAACACGGTGGCGACGGTCGAGGTCAGCGTGACGAGCACGCTGGTGGTCAGATAGTCGCTGACGCCCCGGTTCCACGCCTTCCGGTAGTTGTCGAAGCTCCAGTCGAGGGGCAGCGCGAACGGGTCGCCGAACAGCTCGGCGTTGGTCTTGAAGCCGTTCAGCGTCATCCACAGCAGTGGATAGACCACGACCACCGCGAGTGCCAGCAGGAACGCCCACATGAAGACCCGGGCGATCACTCCGAGGAAGCTCAGCCGCGTCACCATTCCACCCTTCTCCTGCGGGTGACCCACATCTGCGCCACCGCGATGGCCAGCGTGATCACGAACAGGACGGTCGCGATGGCGGCGGCGTAACCGAAGTTGTTGCGGACGAAGCCGCTGCGGTAGAGCCAGGTCCCGAGCACCTGCGTCGAGTTGTTCGGCCCGCCCGCCGTCATCACCATGACCTCGTTGAACACCTGGAACGCACCCGAGATCGTGACGATCGTCATGAGCCCGGTCATCTCCCGCACGAGCGGCACCGTCACGCTGAAGAAGCGCCGCACCGCGCCCACGCCGTCGAGCGCGGCGGCCCCGTAGATCTCCGACGGGATGCGCTGGATGGCGACCGCGAACAGCAGCGTCGAGTAGCCGAAGCCCTGCCACTGGCTCATCGCGATGATCGCCGACATGGCGGTGCTCTCCTGGCCGAGCCATGCCTGGGCGAGGTGGCCGAGGCCGGCGGCGCGCAGCGCGGCGTTGAGCGGGCCGAGGTTGGGCTCGTACAGGAAGTAGAACAGTAGGCCCGCGACGGTCAGCGAGATCGCCGACGGAATGAAGTAGATCGCCCGCAGCGCGCGCTGCCACCGCCGGCTCCGCACGCTCTCGATGACGGCGGCCAGCAGCAGCGCGCCGAACACCTGGAACGCGATGGAGACCACCGCGTAGAGCGCGTTGTTGCCGAGCGAGGACCAGAACACCGGGTCCTCGACGAGCTTGGTGTAGTTGGCGAGGCCGACGTACTCCTGCTCGCCGCTGTAGATGTCCCATTTGAGCGTGCTGAACTGCAGGTTCTGCACCAGCGGCAGGTAGACGAAGACCGCGACCAGGACGAGCGCGGGCAGGATCCACGCGAGCCCGAGCGTCCTGCGCAGGACGCCGGCGCGTGCGGGCGGCTGCATGAACGGCTCCCTACCTGGCCTCGGCCGAGGCCTGGCGCACGCTTTCGAGCACCTTCTCGGCGGTCGTGCCACCGCTGATCATCGCCTCGCCGCCGGCCAGCCAGGCGTCGGCCACCTCGGGCACGGTCACGGTGTCGAGCCAGATGGCCAGCTTGGGCGCCTTGTTGACGAGCTGCATGCCCTCGTAGACGGCCTTGCTGGAGGTCTCGGGCGTGACGGCGCC
The DNA here is from genome assembly GCF_040677005.1 of Nonomuraea sp. NPDC049421. Classification (NCBI taxonomy): domain Bacteria; kingdom Bacillati; phylum Actinomycetota; class Actinomycetes; order Streptosporangiales; family Streptosporangiaceae; genus Nonomuraea; species Nonomuraea sp. NPDC049421. Next base: position 102,608 of record NZ_JBFAQA010000018.1, on the reverse strand, counting down.
GACGACCGTGCTGGGCTGCCCGTACGGGGGCGCCGACAGGGTCTTCGCGTTCTCCGCGTTCGTCACGAACTTCATGAAGTCCACGGCCAGCGCGACGCGTGGCGACCTGGCGTTGATCAGGTAGCCCTCGGGCGAGCCTTCGAGCACGTCGGGGTCACCGGCGGCGTTCTGGGGGACGGGGAGCTGGAAGATGCCGAAGTCGTCCGGCTTGACCTTGGCCGACGTGGCGTTGTCGAACTCCAGGATCTCCTGGTAGTACATCGCGGCCTTGCCGTTGGCGAACGCCTCCTGGGCGGAGCTGTAGAGCACGCCGTTGGTGGCGTCGCGGGTGTCGGTGCACTGGTCGACCAGGGTCTTGAACTGGTTGAGCGCGGTGACGTAGCCGGGGTGGTCGAGCTTGGCGGTGGCGGGGTCGAAGTCGGCCTGGAGGGTGGCGTCCGGCACGTTGTACGCGAAGAGCTGCTGCAGGTAGTGCAGCGCGGGCCAGCCGTCCTTGTTGCCGAAGGCGATGGGCTCGTACCCGGCCTTGCGCAGCGGGCCGCAGGCGGCCAGCAGGTCCTCGAACGTGGCGGGCACCTTGACGCCCGCCTTGGCGAAGGCGGCCTTGCTGTAGCCCATGAACTTGCCGTTGCCGTACAGCGGGATGCCGTAGTTCTTGCCGTCGCGGGCGAAGGCGGCCAGCGAGCCGGGGCTGAACGTCCTGCCCCACTCCGTGTCCGGCCCGATGACCTTGGTCAGGTCGGCGGCCCGGCCGCCGCGGATGTAGTTGTCCGCCCAGTTGCCGGTCCAGGTGAAGTAGACGTCCGGCAGCGCGTCGGAGGCGGTGAGGGTCTTGAGCTTGTCCTTGACGCTCTGGTCGGTCTCCTGGATCAGCTCGACCTTCACCTCGGGGTGCTGCTTGCTGTAGGCGGCGGCGAGGTTTTCGAAATAGGGGCCCGTGGGCTCGCCGGCGAACTTGGTGAGGACGCTCAGCGTGCCGGAGAACTCCGGTGTGGCGGCCGGGTCGGCCGCCGGTGCCTCCTCGGCGCCGCCGCCTCCTGAGCAGGCGGCCAGCGTGAGGGTCCCGATGAGTGCCGCGAGCGTCGGCAGGGCGCGAGGGCGCATGGGCTTCCTTTCTGGGCCAGGAGCCTTGGTGTTGGCCGACCTTACAGCTCACCTGATACCGGTACCAGACCTGAGCGCCAAGATCTTTTCTTCGGTGCGCCGTCGCGACCTCTCAAGGCCGTAGAAACAGCAGATCAGAGCCGCTTCTAGAAAAGCTCGTGTTGACGCCGGGCCGGACGCTGTGCCAACGTGACTGCCGCGTGATACCGGTATCAGACGGGCACGCCAGCCCCAGGAAAGGATCTGCAATGCTCGGTTTCAACGAGCCGGAATTCGTCTCCCAGGTGGCCAGCGCGGTGGCCCTGCGTCCGCGCATCGAGGAGCTGGTCGACCGGCTCGTGGACGAGGGCTTCGACACGCTGCTGCTCGTCGGAGCCGGCGGGACGTACGCGCTGACCTGGCCGTACGAGCACCTCGCCCGCCGCCTGTCCACCCTCGACGTGCGCTCCGCCATCGCCGCGGAGCTCGTCGTCTCCGGCGACGCCCGCCTGGGCGAGCGCACGGTCGCCGTCTTCACCTCGGTCTCCGGCACCACCGACGACAGCATCCGCGCCATCGAGCACTGCAAGGAGAAGGGCGCCTACACGATCGCCTTCACCGGCTACCCGGACTCGCCGATCGCCGCCAAGGTCGACGCCGCGCTCGTCTCCGAGCCCAAGACCTGGCCCTTCGACATGCAGCTCCTGCTCTTCATGACCCGGCTGCTGGCGCGCAGGGGCGAGTTCGAGGGGTACGAGACGTTCGCCGACGAGCTGGCCGGGCTGCCGCAGATCCTCGTCGAGGTGGCCAGACAGGCCGAGCCGGTGGCCGCCGCGTTCGCCGACGCCCACAAGGACACCGACTACCACTTCCTCATCGGCGGCGGGAACCTGTGGGGCTTCACGTACCTCTACTCCATGTGCATCCTCGAGGAGATGCAGTGGCTGCGCACCACCCGCGTGCACAGCGCCGAGTTCTTCCACGGCTCTCTTGAGCTGCTCGAAGAGGACACCAGCGTGATCGTCTTCCAGGGCGAGGACGAGACGCGCCCGCTCACCGACCGGGCCGAGGCGTTCGCCAAGCGGGTCTCCAAGGACGTCACCGTCTTCGACACCCGCGACTACCCGCTCACCGGCATCAGCCCCGAGCACCGCCACCTGCTCGCGCCCGTCGTGCTCGACACCGTCATGGGCCGGGTCAGCAAGCACCTGGAGCGGGTCCGCGACCACTCGCTCGACCTGCGCCGCTACTACCGGGTCATGGACTACTGAGGCATGAGAGTGCTCGGCTTCGGCGACAACATCGTCGACCGGTTCGTCGACCGGGGCATCGACTACCCCGGCGGCAACAGCGTCAACGTCGCCGTCTACGCCCGCAGGCTCGGCGTCGCGTCGGCCTACCTCGGGGTCTTCGGCGACGACGAGCTGGGCGGGTTCCTGCGGTCGGCGATCGCCGACGAAGGGGTGGCGGTCGATCGGTGCGTCGTACGGAGCGGCGAGAGCGGCGTCTCCCATCTGAAGGTGGACGACGGCGACCGGGTCTTCCTCGGCTGGAACGGCGGCGGCGTCACCGTACGCGAGCCGCTCACCCTCGACGACGACCTGCTCGGCTACGTCGGCGGCTTCGACCTCGTGCACTCCAGCGTCTACTCCCGCAGCGAGGACGAGCTGCCCAAGCTCGCCGGGCTCGGCCCGCTGGTCAGCTTCGACCTGTCCAGCGAGGACGAGCACCGCGACCCCGGCTACCTCGACCGCGTCTGCCCGCACGCCGACCTGGTGCTGCTGTCCTGCTCCCACCTCGACGAGGAGGCCACGGCCGCGCTGCTCGCCGAGGCCGTACGGCGCGGCGCCCGCCTCGCCCTGGGCACCAGGGGAGTGCACGGCGCGATCGCGAGCGACGGGCGGCACACGCTGTCGGCGCCCGCCGACCTGACCCACGAGATCGTGGACACCATGGGCTGCGGCGACGCCTTCGTCACCGGCTTCGCCGTGTCCCTGCTGCGCGACGGCTGGTCGGCCCAGGCGCCCGCCACCCCCGCCGCGATCGGGCGCGCACTGACGGCGGGGGCGGCGGCAGCCCGCGCGCAGTGCCAGGTCGAGGGCGCCTTCGGCCACGGCCGCCGCACTCCCTGACCGCGTCCCCGCCCACGGTGAAGGGCGCGGCGGGGAGCGGTCAGACTTGAGTGGTCACACTGACAGGGCGAGGAGGGGCGAGATCCATGCCAGCTGAGCGCGGCCAGGCGCGGCCGACCATCTCGGAGGTGGCGGCGGAGGCGGGCGTGGGCCGGGCCACGGCGGCGCGCACGCTCGGCGGCTACGGCTACGTCAGCCCCGAGCTGCGCGCCCGCGTCCTGGCGGCGGCCGAGAAGCTCGGTTACCGCACCAACGCGCTGGCCAGGAGCATGTCCACGGGCGTGAGCCACACGCTCGGCGTCATCGTGGCCGACATCGGCAACCCGTTCTTCGCCGGGCTGCTGCGGGGGGTCTCCGACACCTCGCGGGCGCGCGGGTTCGACGTGATCGTGCTGAGCACGTACGAGAACCTCCAGGAGGAGGTGGCGGCGACGAACGTGCTGATCGACAAGCGGGTCGACGGCGTCATCGTGGCGTCGGCGGCGCTGCAGCGCGACCAGGTGGCGCACCTGAAGGGCGCGATGGACCGGGGCATCCCGGTCGTGCTGGTGGACCGGGCGGTCTCGGCGCTCGACCTCGACGCGGTCGTCATCGACAACCGCGACGCGGCACGGGAGGCGGTCGAGGTGCTGATCGCGGCGGGTCACCGGCGCATCGGGTTCGTGTGGGGGCCGCCGGTCGAGCGGCCGCCGGCGACGCGGCGCGAGCTGCTGGCCGCCGCCTCCCGCAACCTGTGGACGGACGGCGAGCGGCTGCGCGGCTACCTGGACGCGCTCGACGACGCGCATATCCCGTTCGACCCCGAGCTGGTGATGGTGGGGCCGAAGACCGAGGAGCGGGTGGTCGGCGAGGTGGGCAGGATGCTGGCGCTGCCCGACCGGGTCACGGCGGTGTTCTGCACCGAGACCGACGGCATGACGGGCACGCTGCGCGCGCTGCGCGAGGCGGGGCTGCGCTATCCGGACGACGTGGCGCTGATCGGGTTCGACGACAGCGCGTGGGCGGCGGTCATGGACCCGCCGCTGACGATGATCGCCCAGCCGGTCCACGAGCTGGGCACGCGGGCGGCCGAGGTGCTGCTCGACGTCCTGGACGGCGGCGAGCCGGCCCGCACGATGCACACGTTGCGTTCAAGGCTGATCAGGCGCTCGTCGGTGGCGCCGCCGCGCGTGCCCTGACATACTCATCCGAACACCCGATCGAAAGAGGGGGGCCGGTCATGGCCGAGGTGCTGTTGTTCCATCATGCCTGCGGGCTGACGGCTGGTGTGCGCGAGTTCGCCGCGACGCTGCGGGCGGCGGGTCACACCGTGCACGCGCCCGACCTCTACGACGGGCACGTCTTCGACAACCTGCCGGACGGCGTGGCCTATGCGGGGAAGGCGGGCTTCGGCACGTTCGCCGAGCGGGGCAGGGCCGCGGCGCTCGACCTGACCGCGGGGCTGGTCTACGTGGGATTCTCGCTGGGCGTGATGTCGGCCCAGAGCCTGGCGCAGACGCGCGAGGGGGCGAGGGGCGCGGTGCTGATCGACGCGTGCGTACCGGTCGCCGAGTTCGGCGAGGCGTGGCCGCAGGGGGTGCCGGTGCAGGTGCACGGGATGGAGGCCGACGAGATCTTCGCCGATGAGGGCGACCTCGACGCGGCGCGGGCCCTTGTGGGGTCGGCCGCCGACGCGGAGCTGTTCCTCTATCCCGGTGACCGGCACAACTTCGCCGACCCGAGCCTGCCGTCCTACGATCGGGCCGCCGCCGGGCTGCTCACCGAGCGGGTGCTCGCGTTCCTCGATCGGCTCACGTAGCGCGGGCGGCCGCCCGGTTGCTGGCGATCAGCTCGTGATGCCTGACGACCTCGGCGATGATGAAGTTCAGGAAGCGCTCGGCGAAGACGGGGTCGAGCTTCGACTGCTCGGCCAGGGCGCGCAGGCGGCGGATCTGTGCGGCCTCCCGCTCGGGGTCCGCCGGGGGCAGCTCATACTCCGCCTTGAGACGGCCGACCTCCTGCGTGCACTTGAACCGCTCGGCCAGCAGGTGGACGAGCGCGGCGTCGAGGTTGTCGATGCTGTCGCGGAGCCGCTGCAGCTCCTTGCGGACGAACGCTTCCTGCTCAGGACGATCTTCCGAGGCTTTTTCCATAAATATCCCCTTTCATCCCTGGAAGGGGAAATCCTACCTGCCGCTTCCCCGGCGGGTGCCCTGGATGGACACCCTGCTCACCGGGCTGGGCGTCCTGGAAGGACACCCGGCTCAGCGACGGGCGGCCCGGCCGGACGTCCGGTTCAGCGGCGGCGGGTGGTGTAGTGCTGGTGGATCAGCGCGCCGGCGCAGGCCAGGGTGAGCAGACCGAAGCCCATGCCGACCAGCGCCGGTAGATCCGACACCGACGTCACCACGTTACAGACCGCGAAGACCGCGAGCAGCGCCCACAGCACCGGACGGCTGACGTTGTGGCGGGCCTGACGCATCTCGGAGGTGTGCTGGGTCATCGCGATCTCCTTGCCGTTCCGTCTTCCGCTTTCACCACGAAACGGTACGAACCTCCCGCCGGCCCGGCGATCCCACCAACGCGACAGCCGAGGTACAGCCTGCTGTACTCTTCCGCCGCCGCCCTGACGGCCGCGCCCGCCGGTGACCTAGGGTCGGTGACGAAGGAGGTGCGGATGCCCGACCACGACTCGCCCGCCGAGCGGCGGCCCGCCCGTACGTGGGATCCGTCCGCCCGTGCCAGGGTGACGCTCGACGGGCTCGAACACCTCGTCGGCGGCATCGGCACCGGCGCCCTGGCGCTGCTCGTGCTGGTCGTGCTGGTCCTCGTGGGGCTGCTCTGCCTCGTGGGCGTGGGCCTGCCGCTGCTGCCCGGCGCGCTGCGCGCCCTGCGCGCGGTCGCCGACCGTGAGCGGGCCCGGCTGACCCGCTGGGGTCCCGGCGACCTCATCAGCCCCGATCCGGTGCCCGACGGCTGGCGGGCGGCCATCAAGCGGCCCGCGAGCCGGCGGGAGCTGGCCTGGGTGCTGCCGCACGCCACGATCGGGCTGCTCATCGGCTTCGTCGGGCTGACGTTGCCGTTCAGCGCGGTCCGCGACCTGCTCTACCCGCTGTACTGGCAGGTCCTGCCGCCCGGCGAGACGGCAGGGGCCGGGCTCGGCATCTGGGACGCCGACACCTTCCCCAGCGCGCTCGCGGTCAGCCCGCTCAGCCTGTTCTGGCTGGCGCTCACGCTGGCGTTCGTGCCCGCCATGGCCAGGCTCCAGGCGTGGCCGGGGCGCCGGCTGCTGGCCGCCGATCCGGCGACCGACCTCGCGCTGCGGGTCGCCCAGCTCACCGCCACCCGCGCGGGGGCGCTCGACGCGCACGCCGCCGAGCTGCGCAGGATCGAGCGCTCGCTGCACGACGGCACGCAGAACCGCATCGTGGCGGTCACCATGCTGCTCGGTGCGGCCAGGCGGGCGCTGGCCCGCGACCCGGCCACCGCCGACGCCGTGCTCGAAAGCGCCCAGAACGCCGCCGAGACCGCGCTCGCCGAGCTGCGCGCGGTCGTACGCAGCATCCTGCCGCCGGTGCTGGCCGACCGCAGCCTGCCCGACGCGCTGACCGGCCTGGCCGCGGCCAGCCCCGTGCCCTGCCGGATCGACGCCGAGGTGCCGGGACGGTGTCCGGCCTCCGTCGAGGCCACCGCCTACTTCGTGGTGGCCGAGGCACTGACCAACATCGCCAAGCACAGCCAGGCCACGCGGGCGCAGGTCACCGTGCGCCGTGACGACGCCTGGCTGCGCATCGAGATCACCGACGACGGGCGCGGCGGCGCGGCAGAGAGCGACGGGTCCGGGCTGAGCGGCATCCGCCGCAGGACCGAGGCCCACGACGGCACGTTCGCGCTGACCAGCCCCGCCGGCGGACCCACCACCATGAATGTGAGCCTTCCATGCGGATTGTGATCGCCGAGGACGACCCGTTGCTGCGCGAGGGGCTCGCGCTGCTGTTGCGCGCCGAGGCGCTCGACGTGGTCGCCACCGCCGCCGACCCCGACGGCTTCCTGAAGGCGATCGACGAGTACGAGCCCGACGTCGCCATCGTGGACGTGCGCATGCCGCCCACCCACACCGACGAGGGCATCGTGGCCGCCGTCGAGGCCAGGCGGCGGCTGCCCGGGCTCGCGGTGCTGGTGCTGTCGGCGTACGTCGAGCAGGCGTTCGCCACCGAGCTGCTCTCCCACGGCAGCGCCAGGCTCGGCTACCTGCTCAAGGAGCGCGTGGGCCGGGTGCAGGAGTTCCTCGCCGCGCTGCACCGGGTGGCCGATGGCGGCACCGCCATCGACCCCGAGGTCGTCGCGCAGCTCCTCACCCGCTCCCGGCCCGACAACCGGCTCGACCGGCTCAGCCCGCGCGAGCGCGACGTGCTCGCGCTGATGGCCGAGGGGCTCGGCAACGCGGCCATCGCCGAGCGGCTGGTCGTCACCGACGGCGCGGTGCACAAGCACATCCGCAACATCTTCGCCAAGCTCGACCTCGCGCCGACCGACAAGACCGACCGGCGGGTGGCCGCCGTCCTGCAGTATCTGGAGAGCGGCCACCGGCGTTAGCAGCTCAGGCACCCAGGTCGCGGACGATGTTGTCCAGGCGGTGGGCCAGGGCGTCGAGCACCTCGTCCGTGGGGGTGCCGCCGGGGATCTGGGCCATGACATCGTCGCGGCTGGCGATCACCAGGCCCTTGTGGGCGTCGTCCACCTCGTCGGCGGGCAGCACCTCGCAGCCGCCGCGGATGAAGACCAGCGTGGCGTCCGGGTGCCGGGAGTCCAGCAGCCGGCGTACGCACTCCCTGTCGATCAAAGACGTCGTGGACATCGCAACTCCTCCGGTCCGGCCCTCCCAGCAGGCCGCATACCCGGTGAGCAGCGCCGAAACCCGGCAGGCCCCCACCCCGCGGGTCAGCCGAAGGTCGGGGGGCCGCCGTCCTGGCGGGCGCGGCGGATGCCGTACAGCACCAGGTAGAAGGCGGCGGCCAGGGCCACCAGGGCGGGCGGCACGGCCAGCGGCGGGTTGCCGGCGAGCACCGCGAGCACGGCCAGCACCACGCCGCCGAGCAGCAGCAGCGCGGCGGCCAGCAGGCGCAGGCTGACCGCGGTCGAGGGCGCGGGCCGGCGCGCCCACTCCCCTTGCCCGGCCCCGTGCACGTGCGGCACGCCGGTGTCGCTCGCGTCCTCGCCGGGCGGCGGCTCCTTCAGCACGGGAGCGAAGAACTCGTCGTCGTCGCGTCGTTCTGGCATCGTGCTCACCTCGCGCGGTAGGTCGTTCTCGAAGGGCTCATCCGTCGAAGGAGCCGGTTTTTCCGTGGTGCTCGCCGGGCTGTTCCGCACCTCCTGCCCCGTGGCCGCCGGGTGTCACGTCATCAGGTCTGACCTGCGGAAACGCCATAACGTTCGGTGCTCGGTCAATTGCTGACAGTGACCGTAAGGTGTGGTCAGTGGCCCCAGTTGGCCCTCAGCGAAAAGAGGATCGGACATGCCGCAGGAACCGCGAATAGACGTCGAGACCAGGGCCCACACCTTCGAGAGCAGCCTCAGCACCGACCAGGTCGAACGCATCGCCGCCGCGCTCGGGCAGCAGGGGGTCTGGTTCGCCGCCCCGCCGCGCCGCGACGGCGAGGCCCGCCGGCCCGAGCTCACCTGGGACCTGGTCGGCGACGAGCCGTACCAGGGCTACACCGCGACCGGCCGCGCCGCCGTGCACCTGGCCGACGGGCACGACGCGCCGACCAGGCCGCTGATCCTGGCCGACGGCTTCAACTACGGGCCCAGCGACCTCGACGCGCTGTGGCGGCACTTCAACCAGCCCTACCAGAGGGGTGTGCCCGGCTTCCTCGACCAGCTGAGGTCCATGGGCATCGACGTCGTCCTGCTGGGCTTCGACCAGCGGCACGCCGCCGTCCAGGCGAACGCCGCGGTGGCGGTGAGCTGCGTGCGGCGCGTCATCGACGAGCGCCTGGGCGACGACCAGCTCGTGGTCGGCGGCGTCAGCATGGGCGGCATCGTCACCAGGTACGCGCTGGCCCGCATGGAGAGCGAGGGCGTCGACCACCAGACCGACAAGTACTTCTCCTACGACAGCCCGCACCTCGGCGCCTGGATCCCGCTGGTGCTGCAGCAGCTGGCGTACCTGCACGAGTCGCTGGCCCCGCGCTCCGACGGCCCGGGCCAGGCCGCGCTGATCCGCAGCCCGGCCGCGCAGCAGCTGCTGTGGGGCTGGGTGGACGACGCCGACTACTCGGGGCCGGTGACCAGCGCCAGCCCGCTGCGCCTGGAGTTCCTGGAGGATCTGCGCCGGGTGGGCTGGTTCCCGATGCGGCCGTACAAGCTGGGCCTGGCCAACGGCACCGGCGACGGCGTCGGTCCCGACCTCGCGCCCGGCACGCCGGTCTTCGACCTGCAGCACGAGACGCTGCAGCTGACCGCCCGCGTCCAGCCCGACATGGGCGAGCTGCAGAACATCGGCGTGGTGCGCTTCGGCGCGCCGGTGTGGACGAGCGCGACCTCGCACGTCGCCGCGTTCGACGGCGCGCCGGGCGGCACGCTCGACTCGTGGGGCCGGCTGGCCGACGCGACGGGCCTGCCGATCGAGGAGCGGTTCAGGCGCGGCTGCTTCGTGCCCGCGGTCAGCGCGGTGGCGCTGGCCAGGGATCCGTTCCAGTGGCAGACGGAGCTCTACCGTGACCTCGGCGACCTGCCGAAGGACGAGACGTTCCTCGACGCGTTCTGCTGCGACACGGCCAACACCGAGCACGGCGCGGTGTCGAGGCCGCTCATCGAGTGGTTCCTCGATCAGCTCGCCGGCTGGTAGGCGGCCATGAACGGGTGCCGGCTCGCGGTGCGGGCCGGCACCCGCGCGTCTGGGCTCAGCGCGCTCCCCGGTGCAGGACCAGGAGCTGGTCGCGGGTGGCGTTCCTGTCGCGGTAAGCCATGATGGCCGGGCTCTCGCCGCTGTGGTGGCCGGGCAGCCGCTCGTCGGAGCTCCACGCGGAGCCGTTGAAGCTGCTCCACCACAGGCTCTGGTCGGCGGTGCCGCGGTGCACGCAGTAGAGGCGGTCCTTGTAGACGGTCAGCGCGGGGCCCTCGCCGGCGTGGTGGCCGGGCAGCCGCTGGTCGGGGCTCCACGTCGAGCCGTCCCAGCGGGTCCACCACAGGGCAGTGTCGTCGCCCGCGCCCCGGTGCACGCAGTAGAGGTGGCCACGGTAGACGGCCAGCGCCGGGTTCGAGCGGCTGGAGTGGCCGGGCAGCCGCTGGTCCTCGCTCCAGCTCGACCCGTCCCAGCGCGACCACCACAGGGCGTCGTCGCTCGCGCCCCGGTGCACGCAGTAGAGCTGCCCGTCGTACGCCGCCAGCGCCGGCGCGCTCTCGCTGAAGTGCCGCGGCAGCCGCTCGTCCGGGCTCCAGCTCGACCCGTCGAAGCGGGTCCACCACAGCGCGGTGTCGTCGCCCGCGCCCCGGTGCACGCAGTAGAGCTGCCCGTCGTACGCCGCCAGCGCCGGCGCGGCCTGGCTGAGGTGCTGCGGGAAGCGCTGGTCCTCGCTCCAGCCCTCCTCGGCGTCGTAGACCGTCCACCACAGGCTGGCGTCGCCCGCGCCGCCCCGGTGGGCCAGGAACAGCCGGTCCTGGAACTCGCCCAGCGCCGGCCCCGTCACGCTGAAGTGGTCGACGAACCGCTGGTCCGCGCTCCAGCCCTGCTCCGGCTCGTGGACCGCCCAGTAAAGGCCGCTCTCGCCGGCGGGCCTGCCGTCCTGGCGGGCGGGGACGAGCATGCCGGGCGCGGTCCACGGCGAGACCAGCTTGACCCCGTACGGGCGGGCGATGGAGGCGATCCAGGCGGCCTTGCCGCGTACGGCGCGCTCGATGACCGGGGTCAGCCAGCCGCCCACGACGGTCGCCGCGCTCTGCGCGATGAGCTGCGGGATCTCGGCGGCGAGCAGCGCGGCCGACTCGTTGAGGTGGATCTCGAAGCCCCACCACCGGGCGATCGGCCACACGTCGGCGCCCATCGTGCGCAGCTCGCGCTGGTAGTCGCGGAAGCGCTGCTGGTCCTGGGCGGTGAGGTCGGCGATCTGACGTTCGCTCTCGCGCCTGGCCTCGACCGCCTCGCGGGCCGGGGCGTCCTCCAGCAGCTCGGCCTCGACGGCCGCGTCCACGGCTGCGGAGGCCGCCGGGTCGTCCTGGGCGTGCAGCAGGGCGGCCTCGCCGCCGAGCACGCCGTCTTCCTCGTCGATCGTCCTGCCGGCCCGGGTCTCGTCAGTCATATCCAGCCCCCTGGAGTGATAGGTGCGCGAACTTCGCCATCGTAACCAGGAGTAGTGTTTCGATTACTCTATGGCTGTCTTGATCCCGGTAAACTCGCCGCAACCCCGGCCCATGGGGACAACCGGCGACCGGCTACCCGAGGTTCCCCAAAGCCCGGCGGAGCGCGCCTTCGGGGTCTCCGCCGCGCCAGGCCACGTGCTGGTCGGGGCGCACCAGCGTCAGCGGCTCGCCGGGCAGGTCCACCTCCTCCAGCGGCACGCCCAGCTCGCGCGCCTGCGCCACCAGTGAGGCGGCCTGTGGCGAGCCGAGGTCGCCGACCAGGCTGAAGGCGCGGCCGAGGCGGTCGTACAGGGACTCGCCCGGCGCGAGCCAGCGGTGCGGCAGGCGCTCGCCCGTCCCGGGCGCGACGATCGGCGAGCCGGTGTAGGTGTAGCCGAGCACCAGGTCGAGGCTGTGGAACTCGCTGTCCTTGGTCCGCCTGATCGCCTCCGCCACGGCCGGGCGGACCTTCGCGAACTCCTCGTCCGTGCCCATCAGCGCCGGGTCGGCCAGCTCGGGGGCGAGGGTGGCCATGTTCGCCGCGGCGGCCTCGATGGTGTCGGCGGCGATGGGGCGGCGCTCGCTCTCGTACGTGGCCAGCAGCGCCTCCGGCGCCCATCCGCGCAGCACCGCGGCGAGCTTCCAGCCGATGTTGACCGCGTCGCCGACGCCGGTGTTGAAGCCGTGACCGCCGTAGGGCGGGTTCTGGTGCGCGGCGTCGCCGGCCAGGAAGACGCGCTTGCTCGCGTACCGGTTGGCCAGCAGCATGCGTGCCGTCCACGGATCGGTGGCCAGGATCTCCACGTCGATGTCGGCACCTGCGAGGTTGCGCACCAGCCGCACGGGGTCGGCGTCCTCGGCCCGCACCCCCTGGGCGATGCACCACCAGGTGTCCTTGAGGTCGAGCCGGCCGACGATGCCGGGCTGGGCCGGGTTGAGCACCCAGTAGTGCACGGCGGGCCCGTGCGGCACCCGGTCGGCGAGGTCGGGGGCGCGGAAGACGATGTTGAAGTTGGGCCTGGCGTCCTGGCGGCCCTCGTACCGGGAGCCGATGGCGTCCCTGGTGACGCTGCGGGAGCCGTCGCAGCCGACCACGTACTGGGCGCGGACCTCGCGCTCGGCGCCGTCGGTGGCCGCGATGCGCACGGTCACGCCGTCGGCGTCCTCCTCCAGGCCGGTCACCTGCCACCCGGTGAGCAGGGCGTCGCCGACGGCCTCCCGCAGCACCTCCTCGACCAGCGGCTGCGGCACCTGCTGGCCGGGCTCGGCGGCGAGATCGGAGCCGACGAGGTCGAGGCCGAAGCAGCGGTCGATCCTGGTGATCTCCCTGCCGAGCAGGCTGGTGGCGAACACCGCCTCGTCCGACCAGGCCACCGCCAGCGGCGCCCGCGAGCGCAGCGTCTCCGCCAGGCCCCACCTGCGCAGGATCTCCATCGACCGGGCCGAGGTGGTCTTCGCCCGCGGCCGCAGCCAGGACACCGTCTCGCGCGGCTCCACCACTAAGCATTCGATGCCGTGATGCGCCAGCTCCACCGCGGTCGCCAGGCCGACGGGCCCGCCGCCGGCGACCAGCACGGGCACTTGCCTTACATCCATGGGCCGTCCTCTTCATCCTGATAAGTGGGGGTATGTTTCCGGCGTCGCCGAGCCCGCGTCAAGCCGCCCGACTGCGATGCGGCCATGGTTCAAGTACGACCCCGCAACGATTGATGATCGCTTCTAGTGAACCGATCACCGGGATCAGTACGGTGCTGTGCAAATAACGGAACCATCTCAGGGGATTGCATGAGCGAGACCTCGGCGATGCCGCTGCACATGCGGCGGGTGGCGTTCGATCCGGCACCGGAGCTGGCGGCGGTGCGGGATGAGGAAGGTATCAAGAAGATCACGACAGCGTTCGGGGCGGAGGCATGGCTCGTCACTCGCCACGCCGACGTCCGGGAGGTGCTGGGCGACGCGGAGACGTTCAAGGTGGCGCCGCAGACCATCGCCCGCCTGCCCGGAGCGCCGCCGATGACCGAGGAGCAGCTCGCCAAGGTACGCGCGGGCAACCTCCTCGGCGTCGACCCGCCCGAGCACACGCGGCTGCGCAGGATGCTGACGCCCGAGTTCACCATCCGCCGCATGCGCCGCCTGGAACCCAGGATCCAGCGCATCGTGGACGAGCACCTCGACGCGCTCGAAGCCGCCGGCTCCCCCGCCGACCTGGTGCCGTCGTTCGCGTTACCGATCCCGTCGCTGGTGATCTGCGAGCTGCTCGGCGTCCCGTACGAGGACCGCGAGGGCTTCCAGCAGCGGACGAACCGGATGCTCGACATGACCGTGCCGGGCGAGGAGCGCATGATGCTCCAGTTCGAGCAGCGCGCTTACATGGAGACCCTGGTCGCGCGCATCCAGGCCGACCCCGGCGAGGAGCTGCTCGGCATGCTCGTCCGCGAGCACGGCGACGACCTGTCCACCGACGAGCTGATCGGGATCGGCGGCCTGCTGCTGTTCGCCGGCCACGAGACCACCTCCAACATGCTCTCGCTCGGCACGCTCGCCCTGCTGCGCCACCCGGAGCAGCTCGACCTGCTGCGCCGCGAGCCCGAGCGCATCGACGCCACGGTGGAGGAACTGCTGCGCTACCTCAGCATCGTCAACTCCGGCACCACCAAGGTCGCCACGAAGGACGTCGAGGTGGGCGGGCAGCAGATCGCGGAGGGCGACCTGGTGCTGTGCAGCCTGCCGGCCGCCAACAGGGACCCGTCGTTCCTGCCGGACGCGAACGCCTTCGACCTCGGCCGCGGCGCCCCCGGCCATCTGGCGTTCGGCCACGGCGTCCACCACTGCCTGGGTGCCCCGCTGGCCCGCATGGAGCTGCGCATCGCCTTCCCGGCCCTGCTCAACCGCTTCCCGAACCTGCGCCTGACCGGCAACGCCGCCCAGTTCCGCACCTTCAGCATCGTCTACGGCCTCGCCTCCCTGGAGGTCGCCTGGTAACGGAGACACCAGGCCATGGTGGGCCTGACCCGGGGCCGCTACCCGCGCTTGATCGTCCAGGGCCCGTCGGCCGTGACGGCCGCGTAACGGGTCGTCGCCGGCGCCCTTCGCGTTGATCGCCCAGTAACGGGCCTTGGTGATCGGCAGCAGCTGGATCGTCCAGGGCCCGACGGCGGTGACGGAGATCGAGTGGACGTGGTAGGACGCGCGGGCGGTGGCGGAGGTGTACAGCCGATGAGAACGTTCCATGCTCGTCACCGGCTCTCGGAGGGAAGCGCGGGCGGGGCTACGCTGGGCGCATGCGTGTTGTGGTGATCGGTGGTAGTGGGCATATCGGGACGTATCTCATTCCGCGGCTGGTGGCGGCCGGGCATGATGTCGTCAACGTGAGCAGGGGGTCGCGCGAGCCCTACTCACCCCACGGCGCCTGGGAGCGGGTGACCACGGTCATCGCCGACAGGAAGGTGGACGAGGCCGACGGCACGTTCGGGCGGCGCATCGCGAAGCTCGAGCCGGACGTCGTCATCGACCTCATCTGCTTCACCGAGAGCAGCGCGGCGCTGCTGGCCGACGCGCTGGCCGGCAAGGTGCGGCACTTCCTGCACTGCGGCACTATTTGGGTGCACGGGCCGAGCGCGCAGGTGCCGACGACGGAGGACGTCAGGCGGGCGCCCTTCGGCGACTACGGCGTGCGCAAGGCGGCCATCGAGGCGATGCTGCTGGAGCGGGCCCAGCGCGACGGGTTCCCGGCGACGATCATCCATCCCGGCCACATCACCGGGCCGGGATGGGTGCCGGTCAACCCGGCGGGCAACGTCAACCCGGCGGTGTTCCAGACCCTGGCGGAGGGGTCGGAGCTGGCGCTGCCCAACCTGGGGCTGGAGACCGTCCAGCACGTGCACGCCGACGACGTGGCCCGGCTGTTCATGGACGCCATCGCCAACCGGTCGGCCGCGGTGGGCGAGAGCTTCCATTCGGTCGCCACCACCGCCCTGTCGCTGCGCGGCTACGCCGAGGCGGTGGCGGGCTGGTTCGGCAAGGAGGCGCGGCTGTCGTTCCAGCCGTGGGAGCAGTGGCGCAGGACGGTCTCGGAGGACGACGCGGCGCTGACGTACGACCACATCGCCCACAGCCCCCACTGCAGCATGGACAAGGCCGAGCGGCTGCTCGGCCACCGTCCCCGCTACACCTCGCTGGAGGCGACCTCCGAGGCGGTCGACTGGCTGGTGCGCGCGGGGACGATCAAGCCGTAGGGGGGTCAGCCGGTCAGGGGGCCGAACTCGGCGCGGGTGTCGATCACCTCGCCGAACAGCTCCCACCGCTCGCCCTTGAACTGCATGAGCTGCATCGACTCGATGGGGAACCCGTCGTCGGCGGCGGTGTCGAGGGTGACGCCGGGCAGCAGCATGTCGACCTTGACGCCCTTGAGGTCGCGCACGGAGTCACGCAGCCCCTCGCGGGTCGGGCAGGGCGCGGCCTCCATCGCCTTGTGGAAGCTGCTCGCGACGGCCCAGCCGAAGGTGTGGTACGGCACGTTCACGTCGGCGCCCGGCGCGTACTGCTTCATCTTCTCCTTGTAGAGCATCATCTCTGGGTCGCTCTCCCACGTGGGGTCGTTCGGGTCCTTGTAGTAGGTGGAGGACACGACGCCCTGCACGTTCTCGAAGCCGACCGGCTTGAGCACGGTGATCGAGGCGGCCACGTTGTTGACGATGTGCAGCGGGTTCCACTTGGTGTTCTTGGCGTCGGCGGCCAGCGCCTGCGAGCCGAACTTGGGCGTGGTGACGTTGAGGAGCACGTCGGCCTCCGACTCGGCGAGGTTCCGCATCTGCGGGTCCACGCTGGGGTCGGTCACCTCGTAGCTCTGCTCGGCGACGACCTGCACCTGCGTGCCCTCGATGGCCCGCTTGAACCCGCCGAGCAGGTCCTTGCCGAAGTCGTCGTTCTGGTAGAGGACGGCGACCTTGGCCTGCGGCTTCTCCTTCTTCAGGTACGCGGCGTAGACGCGGGCCTCGGAGATGTAGTTGGGCTGCCAGCCGATCGTCCACGGGTGGGCGGTGTCGGTGCCCCACTGGGAGGCGCCGGTGGCCACGAAGATCTGCGGCACCTTGCGCTGGTTGGTGTAGTCCCAGGTGGCCGCGGTCGAGGGGGTGCCGAGCGTCTGGAACAGGGCGAACACCTGCTCCTGCTCGACCAGCCTGCGGGCCTCCTCCACGGCCTTGGGCGGCTGGTAGCCGTCGTCGCGGACGACGAACTCGACCTTGCGCCCGCCGATGCCGTTCTTCTCGGCGTTGACGTAGTCGAAGTAGGCCTTGATGCCCTTGGGGATGTCCCCGTAGGCGGAGGCGGGGCCGGACAGCGGGTAGATGCCGCCCAGCTTGATGCTGGTGTCGGTGATGCCGGTGGTCTGCTGCCCCTGGCACTGGCCGGTGGCCGCCGTACCGGTGGTGCCGCCGCCGCCGTCCCGCCCCCCGCAGGCGGCGACGGCGAGCAGGAGCAGCGCCGCACCGCCGATCGCAGATACTCGTCGCATCCCTCTTACTCCTTCCGGGGAATCTTCTTGAGCAGGCGCCCGGCCAGACCGGCGAGCCCCGTCGGGGCCACGTACATGACCGCGATGATCAGCAGGCCGAAGATGACGCCGGGCGCGGCGTCGTTGACGTCCTGCGAGATGCTCGGCACGAACATCACGAACAGCCCGCCGAGCACGGGTCCCGACAGGGAGCCGAGCCCTCCGACGACCAGGCCGGCCAGCAGGGTGATCGACAGGTTCACGGTGAACGAGTCAGGCGAGACGAAGCCGATCACCCACGTGTAGACGCATCCGGCGGCGCCGGCGTACATGGCGCTCCAGGCGAACGCGAGCGTCTTGTACGACGACAGCCGCACGCCCATGACCTCGGCCGCCGTCTCGTTGTCGCGGACGGCGTGCAGCGCCCGCCCCACCCGCGACCGCAGCAGCCCCGCCGCCACCAGGAAGGCGACGACGGCGACGACGAGGGTGAGGAAGTACAGCCACTGGTCCTCGGCCAGGCCGCTCCACGCGGGCGGCGCCGGCTTGGCCAGCGTCAGCCCCATGGACCCGCCGGTCAGCTCCTCGAACCGCTTGAGCAGCGGCACCAGGAAGATCGCGATGGCGAGGGTGACGAGCGCGAGGTAGAGGCCGCGCAGCCGCATCGCCGGCACGCCGAGCGCGAGGCCGATCACGAACGCCACGGCCGCCGCGATGGGCAGGGTCAGCGGGTACGGCAGGTCGTAGCGGTCGAGCATGATGGCGCCCGCGTACGCGCCGACGGCGAAGAACGCGCCGTGCCCGAGCGAGATCTGCCCGGCGTGCCCGACGAGCAGGTTGAGCCCGAGCAGCGCCACGCTGTAGATGAGCACCATCGTGAGCTGGAAGACGTGGAAGGGCGCGAGCTGGAAGGGCGCGTAGACGGCGGCGGCGAGCAGCAGCGCGAGCCCGGCCCACCGCCAGCGCGGGTCGGGGGCGCGCCGCGCCCGTACGGGCGCCCGGGGAGAGGCTTCCTTGATCTGGATCATGCGCGCTCCACCACCGCTCGCCCGAACAGTCCCTGAGGCCGCAGCAGCAGCACGCCGAGGATGATCACCAGGGGCACCCCCACCTTGAGGTCGGACCCGATGACGCCGACGTACGCCCCGGCGAGCGTCTCGGCGACGCCCACGATCAGCCCGCCGACGACCGCGCCGACCGGGCTGTCGAAGCCGCCGAGCGTGGCCGCCGCGAACGCGTAGATGAGGACGCCGCCCATCATGTTGGGCTCCAGGAACAGCAGCGGCGCGACCAGCACCCCGGAGATCGCGCCGACGGTGGCGGCCAGGCCCCAGCCGAGCGCGAGCGTCCAGCCGACCCTGATGCCGACCAGCTTCGCCGAGGCGGGGTTGCTCGCCACCGCGCGCATGCCGAGCCCGATCTTGGTGTGCTGGAAGAGCAGGTACAGCAGCCCCATGGTGAGCGCCACCACGCCGAGCACGCCCAGCGTGGAGAAGTTCACGCTGACCCCGGCCGCCTCCAGCGCGCCGCCCGGGAACGGGTTGGGGAAGTCCTTGATGAGGAAAGTCCAGATCCATCCGGCCGCCGCGTTGACGAAGATGAACAGCCCGACGGTGACGATGACGAGGGTCAGCTCGGGCGCGCCCTCGACGGGCCTGATGATCACCCGTTCGATGAGCATCCCGCCCGCGAACGACACCGCCAGCGTCAGCACCAGCGCCAGCCAGAACGGCAGCCCGGCCGCCACGCACTGCCAGGCGATGTACGTGGAGAACATGGCCAGCTCGCCCTGGGCGAAGTTCACGATCCCGGTGAACTGGTAGATCAGCACCAGGGCCAGCGCCAGGCTGGCGTAGATGGCGCCCGCGCCGAGCCCCTCGACGACCTGCTGCAGGAATCCGGCCATCGGCTACACCCGGTACCCGAGGTAGGACTGCGCGACCTGCTCGTCCGCCCTGATCTGCGCGGCCGTGCCGGACAGCACGATCCGCCCGGTCTCCAGGACGTGCGCCTGCTGGGCTATGCCGAGAGCGAGGTGGGCGTTCTGCTCGACGACGACCACGGTGGTCTGCTCCTCTGCGTTGATGGTCTGCACGATGCGGAACAGCTCCCGGGTGACCAGCGGGGCCAGGCCGAGCGACGGCTCGTCGAGCAGCAGCACCCTGGGGCGCAGCATGAGCGCCCTGCCGATGGCCAGCATCTGCTGCTCACCGCCACTCAGGCTGCCGGCGGCCTGCTTGAGCCTGGTCTTCAGCACCGGGAAGTAGGTGTAGATGCGGTCGAGGTCTCGGGCGACGGAGGCGCGGTCGCGGCGGACGAACGCGCCGAGCCGCAGGTTCTCCTCGACGGTCAGCGGCATGAACGTGCCGCGCCCCTCGGGCACGTGGGCCACGCCGAGCCTGGCCACGGCGTCGGGCGGCCGCCCGGTCAGGTCGGCGTCGCCGAGCGTGATCTTCCCGCGCGCCTTGACCATCCCCGACAGGGCTCTGAGCAGGGTGGTCTTGCCGGCGCCGTTCGGGCCGAGAATCGCGCAGACCTCCCCCTGCCGTACGGTGAAGCGCACGCCGTGCAGCACCCGGGCGTCGCCGTAGCCGGCGACGAGGCCGTCCACCACGAGGTCGCTCACGCGCCCGCCTCCTCTCCCGAGGTCCCCAGGTACGCCTCGATGACGCCGGCATCGCGCTGGACCTCCTCGGGCGGCCCTTCGGCGATCTTGCGGCCGAAGTCGAGGCAGACGATGCGCTCGCAGGTGCCCATGACGAACCCCATGTGGTGCTCGACCACGATCACCGTCAGGTCGTACTCGCCGCGGATCGCCGCGAGCGTGCCGGCGAACTCCTCCACCTCGGCCGCGTTCAGGCCGTTGACCGGCTCGTCGAGCAGCAGCAGCCGGGGCCTGGCGATGAGCGCGCGGGCCAGCTCGACCCGTTTCAGCGTGCCGAACGGCAGCCCCGCCGCCGGATGCCCGGCCACCTCGGACAGGTTCAGCCGGTCCAGCACCGCGTCAGCGTCGTCCCGCAGCTCCCGCTCCTCACGCCGCACGCCGGGCAGCCGGAGCCCGGCGGACAGGAAGCCGGCGCGGCCCCGGTGATGCGCGCCGACCAGCACGTTGTCGCGGACCGACAGGCGCGGGAACAGGCCCAGGTTCTGGAACGTGCGCGCGATGCCGAGCCTGGCGATGGCGTGCGGGGCCAGCGCGGTCAGGTCGGCGCCCTCGTACGTGACGGTCCCCTCGTCCGGGTCGTAGCGGCGGGTCAGGCAGTTGAACAGGGTGGTCTTGCCGGCGCCGTTCGGCCCGATGAGCCCCACCATCTCCCCGCCCGCGACCCCGAACCCCACGCCGTCCAGCGCGGTGATGCCGCCGAAGCGAACGGTAAGATCGTGTACCTCCAGCATCCGGCCTCCTGGAGAACAATGTTCTGAAGTTGGCCTCAGCGTAGGAGCCGCTCGTCAGGGGCCGCATTGGGCACGGTGACCCAAGATGTTTCCGGCGAGTTGTCTTCTGAGCACAGCGTGGGTCTCATCCCGGTTACGACCCGTTGACCGCCCGCCGCAGGCCATGGATCATCCCGGCATGTCCACCGGTTCGAGCACCGTGGAAGCCGCCGTACGCGCGGAACGCACACGCATACTCTCCGAGCTGCTCAGCGATCTGCCCGCGCTCGCCGACGTCGCCGTGGCGACGATGCGCGAGGAGATCCCCGCCTACGAGGCCCAGGGCCCGGCCTTCCATGCCGACGTTCGCGACCAGGTGGTCAAGCACTACCGTGCCAAGCTGGGCGTGCTGTTGGAGGACCGCACGGTCACGCTGGAGGACATCACCTTCACCCGGCGGGCCGCGATGCGCCGGGCCAGGGCGGGGGTGGCGCTGGCCGACTACATCAACGCGTTCAGGGTCGGGCAGCAGGTCTTCTGGGAGGCCGTGGTCGAGCGGGCCGGGCACGCGTACGCCGGGCGCGAGGCCGCCCTGACGCTGGCCGCCCCGCTGATGCGCTACTGCGACTTCGCCAGCACGCACGCGGCCAACGCGTACATGGAGTTCCAGCAGTACGCGGCGGCCGAGGCGGTGCGCGAGAGCCGCGACCTGCTGGAGACGCTGCTGACCGGCGCCGTCCCGACGCGCGGCAGGGAGCTGGCCGCCGCGCAGGCGCACGGCCTCGCCCCCGACGCGCGCACGCCGCTGCTCGTGGTGATCGCCGTGCTGGCCGGGCCGGCCGCCCCCGTCGCGACCGGGCCCGACCAGGGCGCCGACGCCCGGCACGCGGCCTGCGCGGCCATCGCGCGGACCGGCGGGAACGGCACCCGTACGCTGTCGGTCGTCCGCCAGTCGGAGATCGTCGCCATCCCCGTGCTCGGTCCCGGCGTGGACGCGGAGGAGCTGTGCGACCGGCTCCAGGGCGTCCGCGAGAGCCTGGCCGCCGAGGGCGTCAGGCTGGCCATGGGCATCAGCACGGTCGCGGCGGGCACCGCTGAGATCCCGCAGGCGTACCAGGAGGCGCGGGCGGTGCTGGACTTCGTGCCCGAGGACGGCGGCGTGGCCGCGCTGCCCAGGATCACGCCGTTCCAATATCTCGCGCTGAAGGCCGACGACACCGCCCGCCACCTCGTCGACCGGCGCATCACCGCGCTGCTGTCGGAGGACCGTGCGCGCGGCGGCGTGCTCACCGCCACGATCAGGGCGTTCGCCGGAGCCGACCTCAACCTGCGGGTCGCCGCCGAACGGCTGCAGATCCACCCCAACACCGCCCAATACCGGCTGCGCCGCATCCAGGAGCGCACCGGGCGGAGCCTGCGCTCGATCAACGATCTCCTGGAGCTGCTCGTCGCCATCGCGCTGCACGATGCGCTTCCCACCAATGCCGGGCGGGAAAGACTGGGTGCCGCGACCAATGAGGGGCGTGGGAGAGCCGACGTACGGTCTTTGCATGAACCTCGCTGACCGGCTCCACGCCGCCGCCCACCGGCTGGGCGGCCGGGCGGTTCTCACGCTGGACGAGGCGGAGCTGACGTACGGGGCGCTGGAGGAGCTGAGCGCCCGGCTGGCGGGCCTGCTGCGGTGCCGCGGCATCGGCCCGGGCGACCGGGTCGCCATCATGCTGCCGAACGTGCCGGAGTTCGGCGTCGTCTACTTCGGGGTGCTGCGGACCGGGGCGGTGGTGGTGCCGCTCGACCCGCTGCTGAAACGGCGGGAGATCGCCGCGTACCTGGGGGACTGCGGGGCCAGGCTGCTCATCGCCTGGCACGCCTTCGCCGAGACGGCCGAAGCGGGCTCCGCCGGCACC
Source organism: Nonomuraea sp. NPDC049421 (assembly GCF_040677005.1). Classification (NCBI taxonomy): domain Bacteria; kingdom Bacillati; phylum Actinomycetota; class Actinomycetes; order Streptosporangiales; family Streptosporangiaceae; genus Nonomuraea; species Nonomuraea sp. NPDC049421. The sequence goes on along the minus strand of NZ_JBFAQA010000018.1, from coordinate 80,298 downwards.
AAGGCCGACTGCTTCTTCGTGGTGCCGGGCGAGTTCCGCCGGCTGCTGCGCCGCGTCGCCGCCGAGCCCTCGATCGCCCCGGCCGCGCCCGATGACACCGCCGTCATCCACTACACCTCAGGCACCACCGGCCGGCCCAAGGGCATCGAGCTGACCCACGGCAACCTCGGCGGCAACGCCGCCACCGTGGCCCGCATGCACGCGCTCGGCGTGGACGACGTCGTGCTCGGCGCGCTGCCGCTCTACCACACCTTCGGCCAGACCTGCTCGCTCAACGCCACCGTGCACGCCGGGGCCCGCCTCACCCTGCTCAACCGCTTCGACCCGGGCCGGGCCCTGGAGGTGATCAGGCGCGACGGGGTGACCGTCTTCCAGGGCGTGCCCACCATGTTCATCGCGCTGCTCGACCATCCGGGCGCCTCCGACATGTCGATGCTGCGGGTCTGCGCCTCGGGCGGTGCGGCGCTGCCGCTCGACGTGCTGCGCGCGTACGAGACCCGCTTCGGCTGCGAGATCATCGAGGGCTACGGCCTCAGCGAGACCTCCCCCGTCGCCGCCACCAACCGCGGCGGCCACCACCGCAGGCCCGGCTCGATCGGCTGGCCCATCAGGGACGTCGAGATGAAGGTCGTGGACGAGGACGGCCGCGAGGTGCCGAGCGGCGAGATCGGCGAGATCGTGGTCCGCGGCCCCAACGTCATGAAGGGCTACTGGAACGACCCGGCGGCCACCGCCGAGGCCGTCCGCGACGGCTGGTTCCACACCGGCGACCTCGGCCGGGTGGACACCGACGGCTACTTCTTCCTGGTGGACCGCCGCCGCGACGTCATCATCCGCGGCGGCTACACGGTCTACCCGCGCGAGATCGAGGAGGTCCTGTACGAACACCCGGCCGTCCGCCAGGCCGCCGTGGTCGGGGTGCCGCACCCGGAACTGGGCGAGGAGATCGCCGCCGTGGTGGCTCTGCGCACCCCTGTGGACGGGGACGAGCTGCGCGACTTCGTACGGGAGCGGGTGGCGGCGTACAAGTATCCCCGCCGCCTGACCTTCGTCGACGAACTCCCGATGAGCCCGACGGGCAAGATCCTCAAACGCGCGCTGACCCCCTGACGCTCTCGTTGACGCAGCGCAGCACCGGGTACGACGTCAGAGCCTCCGGGTCCACGTCGCCCGTGACGTGGAAGGTGACGCTCTCGCCGGGGAGCAGCGTGACGAGCTGGTCGTCCACCGTGGCCGCCGGGTCGAGGCGGTCGGGGAAGAGGGCCAGGTCGCGCAGGATCGTCCTCGCTGTGATGGTGACCGCGTGGCCGCCCTCCTCCGGGGTCACGGTCGCCGTGTAGTCGGCCGGGGGGTAGTTCATGGCCGGGTCCTCGGCGGTGGTGAACAGCGCCCGGTGGCCGTCCAGTTCGGCGGTCAGCAGGGCGGCCTCCGGACCCTGGGGCGGGGCGAGGCGCAGGGTGCTGCGGGCGGGGACCTCCACCTGGTCGGTCTGGGCGGCCAGGGCCCGGCCCGTCAGGTCGCGCAGGGCCAGGGTGAGGGTGCAGGACCAGGTGTCATCGGTGTCGTTGACCAGGACCACCTCGTCGCCGAGCCGGGTGATGAGGCGGTCGGCGTAGGAGCGGCGCAGCGCGTACCAGAGGGGTTTCCTGCGGCCGCCGCCGTCCACGGCGGCCCACGAGGTGACCGGCCAGCAGTCGTTGAGCTGCCAGACGATCGTGCCCATGCAGTACGGCATCAGCGCACGGAACCGCTCGACCCCGAACGTCATCGCGCGGGCCTGGTTGAGCTGGGTGTAGTAGTGCCAGTCGTCGAACGTCTCGGGGCGCGGCAGGTGCTCGCCCAGCCCGGCCAGCAGCTTGTCCTGCCCGCCTGGCGCTTTCTGGTGCGAGGAGCCGGGGGTCAGCGGCTCGTCGGAGGAGCCGGCCCGCAGCGTGGCGTACGTCGGCGGCCCCTGGTAGCCGAACTCGGCGACGAAGCGGGGCGTGTAGTCGGCGTAATGCACGTAGTCGAGCCCGCCGCCCCAAACCGTCCAGATGTGCACGGTGCCGGTCGAGGGGTCGCGGACGTCGCGGTCGGGGCTGCCCGAGTAGGGGCTGCCCGGCCAGTAGGGGCGGGTCGGGTCGAGCTCGGAGACCACCGAAGGCAGCAGGTCGTAGTAGAACGCGGCGCCCCAGCTCCTGCCGGCCAGCCGCTCGCGCCAGTCCCAGTGCTGGTGGCCCTCGATGTTCTCGTTGTTGCCGCACCACAGCACGAGGCTCGGGTGGGCCGACAGCCTGGCCACGTTGTCACGCGCCTCGGCCTCGACCTCGGAGCGGAACGGCTCCTCCTCGGGGTAGGCGGAGCAGGCGAACGGGAAGTCCTGCCACACCAGCAGGCCGAGGCGGTCGGCGAGGTCGTAGAAGGCGTCGGACTCGTAGACGCCGCCGCCCCACACCCGCAGCGTGTTGGCGCCGGCCGCGACGGCCTGATCGACGCGTTCGGCCAGGCGGTCGGGGGTGACGCGGGCGGGGAAGCAGTCGTCGGGGATCCAGTTGAAGCCGCGTACGAACACCGGCCGGCCGTTGACGATCAGCCGGAACGCGTCGGTGTCCAGCTCGACCGTGCGGAAGCCGATCTCGCGCCGCCACTGGTCGGAGCCGGTCCGTACGGTCAGCGGGTAGAGCGGCTGCGCGCCGTGGCCGCGCGGCCACCACCGCTCGGCGTGCGGCACGTCGAGGCGCAGCACCGCCTCGCTCTCGCCCTGCTCCAGCTTGGCCTCCACGGTCACGCCCGCCACCTCGGCGGTGACGGTGACGGGCGCCTCGCCGGTACGTTCGACGCGCACGTGCACGTCGACCCCGTCGCCGCGCACCAGCGGCCGCACCTCGGCGAGGCGCGCGCCCGACCAGGAGTGCAGGCCGATGGGCCGCCAGATGCCGCTGGTCACCAGCGTGGGCCCCCAGTCCCAGCCGAAGTTGCAGGCCATCTTCCTGATGAACGCGTACGGCTCGTCGTAGGCGGCCGGCCGGTCGCCGTGCCTGGCCTGCTGCTCCTCGGCGTAGGCGTAGGGGGCGCGGAAGCGCGCCTTCAGCGTGTTGCGGCCGTCGCGCAGCAGGTCGCGGACGGCGAAGCGGTAGGTGCGGTGCATGTTGGCGGTGCCGCCCAGCTCGTGGCCGTTGAGCAGCACGGTGGCGACCGTGTCGAGCCCTTCGCAGACGAGGTCGGCCCGCTCTTCCCCGTCGTCGTGCCAGTCGAAGGCGGTCTCGTAGATCCAGTCCGTACGCCCGATCCAGCCCAGCCGCCGCTCGTTGTCGTCGCGGTAGGGGTCGTCGATGAGCCCGGCGGCGAGCAGGTCGGTGTGCACGCTGCCCGGCACGGCCGCCGGGATGCCGGCGAGGTCACGTTCGCCGTCTGCGCGGAGGGTCCAGCCGTCGTGCAGCGCACGGAACACGTGTTTTCTCCCTACTAAACCGAATAAGCCCACGCGACTCTACGTGGGAGCCTCAGGGCCGTCAACGGGTGGGATGGTGAGATTAACCGGTTCCCTGACGGCATGGTGAGCGAGGACAGATCACAAACGGGGTAAGTACTCGGGGACTCTGATGCGCCCATCCTCCCGGGAGACCCATATGACGAGACGCGCGAAGAAGCAGCCGACGTTCGCACTCGACCCCGTCCTGGTCATCGGCACCGCGCTGTCGGTCCTGCTCGGCGTGATCTTCTACGTCCGGGAGGACACCGCGCAGGGGCTGGGCATGGTGGCGGGGCTCATCGGCGGCGTGATCACGTTACAGGTGCAGACCCTGCTGCGGGAGAAGCGCAGGATCGACCACGAGACGCGGGTGGGGCAGATGGTGGCGACCATCGAGAAGATCCCGTGGCTGCCCGACCTGATGGTGCCGATGCTGCGGGCGGCCAAGCACGTGGAGCGCGAGTACGCGGACACCCCGGCGGCCGACGCGTGCCGGGTGGCGTTCGAGGACTGCCTGCGCACGCTGGCCGACCTCGAACGCGGCCACTTCCGCGCGCCGTACGGCGACAACGCGGTCTTCCAGCGGCTGATCGAGCAGACCAAGGCCACCATGTGCGCCACCAGCGTGCCCTCGGTGGACCTCACCTGGTGGCGCGAGCCGGTCGGCCGGCAGTATTGGCAGGCCCAGCTCGACGCGCTGGCGCGGGGCGTGACGATCCGCCGGGTCTTCATCTACCACGAGTGGAGCGAGGAGTTGGAGGCGCTGGCGCGCGAGCAGGCCGCCGCCGGCGTACGGGTGCGCAGGGTGCACGTGGACCGGCTCCCGCCGGCGATGCGGGTGATCAGCGGCGTGTGGGACGGCACCTGCGGCCACGAGCTGAGCTACACGGCGGCGGGCGAGGCGGTGTACGACACGTTCACGGTGTCTCCCCCTGATCTCGAACGGCTGATGACGCAGTTCGAGATGATCGAGCGGAGCGCGGTGGAGCTCGACGAGCCCCGGCGCCAGCCCGACTCCGTCGTCTGACGCCTTCGGCGGTCAGCATGGCGAGCGCGGCCCACAGCAGGGCGAACGCCGCCCACCTGACCGCCGGCATCACCTCACGGAACACCAGCACGCCGAGGAGGAACTGCACGATCGGCTCGATGAACTGCAGCATGCCGACCACGCTGAGCGGGACCCGCGTGGCCGCCGCGTTGAACAGCAGCATCGGCGCCATCATGACGAACCCCGAGCCGACGCCGAGCAGGGTGTTGCCGAGCGACACGTGGCCGAACGTGGCCTGCCCCGAGGTCTGCAGCACGATCGTGTAGACCGCGGCGAACGGGAACAGCACCGCGGTCTCCACCATCAGCCCCTCGACGGCGCCCACGTCGAGGTGCTTCTTGATCAGCCCGTACAGGCCGAAGGTGGCGGCGAGGCCCAGCGCGATCCAGGGCAGGCCGCCGTACGCGGCGGTGAGCACGGCGACGGCTCCGGCGCCGAGCCCGATGGCCGCCCACTGGCCAGGCCGCAGCCGCTCGCGCAGGACGGCCACGCCGAGCGCGACGCTGACCAGCGGGGTGATGAAGTAGCCGAGCGAGGCGTCCACCACGTGGCCGTTGGTGCTGGCCCAGATGAACAGCGCCCAGTTGGCCGAGGTGAGCACCCCGGCGAGGGTGAGCAGGCCCAGCTCGCGGGGCTTGCGCAGGATCTCGGCCACCCTCTTCGCCCGGCCCATGGCGAGCAGCAGCAGGCCGACCGCGATGGGCGAGAAGAGCACGCGCAGGGCGAGGATCTCGATGGCGCCGGTGGGCTCGACCAGCGGCCAGTAGAGCACGGACAGGCCCCACAGCACGTACGCCGCCGCGCCGAGCAGGAGACCTTGACGAGCGACGGGCATCACCCAACCTTACGTCGTCCGATCAGAACGGCCGATCAGGTCGGCTGCTCCCCCGCCGTGCTCTCGCGGACGATCAGCCGGTGCGGCACCACGATCTCGGGCGGCGGGCCCGACGACTCGGCCGCGGTGATCGTCTCCAGCAGCGCGTCCACCGCCCGCCTGGCCAGCTCGCCCTTGTCTGGGGCGATGGTGGTGAGGCTGGGCGTGCTGTACTGGCCCTCCTCGATGTCGTCGATGCCCACCACCGCGACGTCGTCGGGTACCCGCCACCCCGCCCTGGTCAGCGCCCTGATCGCGCCGAGGGCGAGCAGGTCGTTGTAGCAGAGGACGGCGTCGGGCGGCTCCGGCAGGGCGATGAGGCGCTGCACGGCCTCGGCGCCGAGCCGCCGGTGGAAGTGCGGCGTGGAGACGATGAGCGTCTCGTCCACCTCGATGCCGGCGCGGGCCAGCGCCTGCCGGTAGCCGGTGGTGCGGAGCTGGGCGGTCTCACCGGTCGCGTACGGCTGGTCGCCGATGGCGGCCACCCGGCGCCGGCCGAGGCCGAGCAGGTGGTCGGTGGCCTCGCGGGCGGCGGCGACGTTGTCGATGGCGACGTGGGGCAGGCTGCCGTTGAAGATGTGCTCGCCGAGCAGCACGATCGGCACCTTGTTGGCCCTGCCGCGCAACTCCTCGGCGGTGACGGAGATGGGGCTGATCAGCAGGCCGTCGAAGAGCGTGGCGCGCGAGTCGCGACCGAGCAGCTCGCGCTCCCTGTCGCCGTCGCCGTCGGTCTGGTCGATCATGACGACGTAGCCGCGGGCGCGGGCGGCGGTGATGATCTCGCGGGCCAGCTCGGCGAAGTAGGGCACGTCGAGCTCGGGCACGACGAGCGCGATCATCCCGGTGCGGCCCTGCTTGAGGTTGCGGGCGATGAGGTTGGGACGGTAGCCGAGCTCGTCGAGCACGGTCTGCACCCGGGCGCGCAGCTCGTCGGAGACCGGCGCGTAACCGTTCACCACGTTGGACACCGTGCGGATCGACACGTTCGCCCGCTTGGCGACGTCACGCAAGGTTGGACCGGCCATGCGTCTCCTATACCTCCCGCGCTCTCAGTTGGGTAGATCCTAAACCCGCTCTTGCATCGTTGCAGACGAGTATGCATGATGTCTGCATCGTTGCAGAGCCCTCACACCGTCTGATCCCGTCCGGCTAGGAGTCGAAGATGCCCCCATCCCCCATTGGCCGCCGCGGTTTTCTCAAGGGAGCCCTGGGCATCGGGGCCCTCGCCGCCACCGGCTCGCTCGCCGCCGCCTGCGCCGCCCCCGGCGGGACCGGCGCCGAGCCCAGCAAGCTCACCAAGCCCACCGCCGCCGCCTCGGCCGCCAAGGGCGAGATCACCATCTGGAACCGGTCGGGCGATCTGTTCAAGGTGTTCGACGCGGCGATCGGCGAGTTCCGCAAGGCGTACCCGGACGTCAAGGTCGACCACCAGGCCGTGGACATCGACGCCAAGCTCGCCAACACCCTCATCAGCGGCACCGACGTGCCCGACGGCAGCTTCTGGGACGACGCCAAGATCGGCGGGCAGGCCGAGCACCTCTTCGACCTGACGGACCTCATCGCGCCGTACAAGGACCAGACGTCGGCGTACAAGCTGTCGGTGAACACCGTGGACGGCAAGATCTACGGCGTCCCGTGGGACCTCGACCCCGGCCTGCTGTGGTACCGCGAGGACATCCTGGAGGACGCGGGCGTCGACCCGGCGGGCCTCGCGACGTACGACGACCTGCTCGCCGCGGCCAGGACGGTCAAGGAGAAGGACCCCAGGACCAAGCCCATCCACCTGGAGAAGACGCCGTTCCTCAGCCAGCTCTGGCTGGAGATGCTGGCCAACCAGCAGGGCACCAGCCTCACCGACGCGCAGGGCAGGCTGCGCCTCGACTCCGAGGAGTACCGGCGGATCTTCGGCTGGATCGACACGGCGGTCAAGGACGGACTCGTCACCCACGCGCCCTACCTGGAGCCGGCCGACGTCAACACGCTCGACAACGGCCAGCAGGTGTTCGTGCCGTGGGCGATCTGGTGGTCGTTCGCGCCGCAGCAACTGCTGAAGAACACCAAGGGCAGGTGGCGGGCCGCGCCCCTGCCCGCCTGGACGCCGGGCGGCGCGCGCAGCGGCGCGATGGGCGGCAGCAGCTTCGTCATCCCCGCCAAGGCCAAGAACCCTGAGCTGGCCTGGCTGCTGTACGAGTTCCTGTGTTTCAAGGAGCCCGGCTACACCGCCGTCTACGGCCCCAACGACGTCTACCCCGGCGGCCTGTCCACCTCGATCCCGAGTTACCAGCCCGCGCTCGACCCGGCCAAGCCGCTGTTCCAGCCCATCGAGGCGCTCGGCGGTCAGGACCTGTGGAAGGTCGCCGTGGACGCCGCCGCCACCATCCCGGCCGCCGCGCCGATCCCGTGGTGGTGGGCGCAGTCGGTGGACTACCTGGGCAACAACATGCAGCGCCTGATCGACGGCAAGATGACGCCCGACCAGGTGATCTCCGACTCGGCGGAGAAGATCCAGCGCAACCTCATCGACCGCTCATGACGAGTCTCACCCGTGGTCTCCGGCGGCCCGCCCGGCTGTCGCCGTATCTGTTCATCGCCCCGTTCTTCGTGGTCTTCGCCGCGTTCGGGGTCTACCCGCTGATCTACGCGCTGCAGCTCAGCTTCATGCGCTGGCGGGGTGCGGGCGCGGCGCGCTGGGTCGGCCTGGACAACTACCTCTACCTGCTGACCAGCCCCGACTTCTGGGCCTCGCTCGGCAACAGCGCCGTCATGTGGCTGCTCATCGTGCCGATCCAGGTCGTGGCGGGCCTCGGCGGCGCGGTGCTGCTGGCCAACGCCAAGCTGCGGCTGCGCGGGTTCTTCCGGGTGGCGTTCATCGCGCCGTTCGTGACCCCGCTGGTGGCCATGGCGCAGGTCTGGATCGTGGTGTTCGACCAGGACTACGGCCTGGTCAACTACCTGCTCAACCTGGTCGGGCTGCCCGACGTCGGCTGGCTCACCTCCACCACGTGGTCGAAGCCGACGCTGGCGCTGCTGTTCCTGTGGAAGACGACCGGGTTCGCGATCATCATCCTGCTCGCGGGGCTGCAGGCCGTGCCGGGCGGCGTGTACGAGGCCGCCTCGCTCGACGGCGCCTCCCGCTGGCGGCAGTTCTGGTCGATCACGCTGCCGCTGGTGCGGCGGAGCATGGCGTTCCTCGTCGTCATCCAGACGCTGGCGGTCTTCCAGATGTTCTCCGAGCCGTACGTGGTGACCGAGGGCGGCCCGTACGGCTCCACCACGACCGCCGGGCTCTACCTCTACGACCACATCACGGCCTCCGACCTCGGCACCGGCGCGGCGAACTCGTTCCTGCTGGTCCTGCTGGTCTTCGGCCTGTCGCTGATCTCGGTCAGGCTGCTGCGCCCGAAAGACGAGGTGTCATGACGCAGAACAGGCCGGGCATCGTCCAGTACGCGGTGCTGACGCTGCTCGCGATCGCGTTCCTCTACCCCATCTGGTGGGCGGTCAGCTCATCGCTGAAACCGGCGGCCGAGATCATCACGAGCCCGCTGTCGCTCGGCGAGCTCACCCTGGACAACTACCGGGCGATGTTCGCCGACGTGCCCATCGGCACCGGCTTCGCCAACACGGGGCTGGTGCTGGCGGTCAAGGGCGCGATGACGATGTTCTTCTGCCCGCTGGCCGGCTACGCCTTCGCCAAGTACGACTTCCCGTTCAAGAACCTGCTGTTCGGCGTGGTGCTGCTGACGCTGATGCTGCCGACGCTGGTGCTGATCATCCCGCTGCTGCTGGAGATGAGCGCGCTGGGCTGGGTGAACACCTACCAGGCGCTGATCCTGCCGGGCAGCGTGGACGCGTTCAGCATCTTCTGGATGCGGCAGACCATCGCCGCCATCCCGAACGAGCTGATCGACGCGGGGCGGGTGGACGGCGCCGGCGAGTTCGGCATCTTCTGGCGGGTCGTGCTGCCGGTCATCCGGCCTGGCCTCGCCGCGCTGGCGGTGCTGACCACCATGAACATCTACAACGACTTCGTCTGGCCGGTCGTCGCCGTCAACGACACCGCACACCAGACGTTGCAGGTGGTGCTGTCCACGCTGGCGCAGAACGTCACCGGCAACCGCATCGGCGCCGACTTCGCCACCGTCTGGGGCGAGCTGCTCGCCGCCGGCAGCATCGCGCTGCTGCCGCTGCTGGTGATCTTCGTCCTGCTGCAGCGCCACTTCATCAACGGCATCCTCGCGGGCAGCGTCAAGGGCTGACCCCACACATGAAACGGAGAACCATGACGCCGCGTGCGGAATATCCCCGCCCCCACTTCGACCGGTCGCACTCCTGGTCGAGCCTGAACGGCGAGTGGGAGTTCCGGGCCGACACCGAGCCGGACTGGACCGCCACCATCACCGTGCCCTTCGCCTGGGAGACGCCCGCGTCGGGGATCGAGGCGCACTGGCTGCCCCTCGCCTGGTACCGCCGCCGCTTCACCGTCCCGTCCGAGTGGTCGGGGCAGCGCGTGGTGCTGCACTTCGGCGCGGTGCAGCACGAGGCCACGGTCTGGGTGAACGGCACCGAGGTGGTCAGCCATCGGGGCGGTTACACGCCGTTCGAGGCCGACATCACCGGCGCGCTGAGCGGTGCCGGCGCGCAGGAGGTCGTGGTCCGGGTCTCCGCGCCGCTCGACAAGCGGGAGATCGCGCACGGCAAGCAGCGCAGCGTCCCGCGCGACGACTTCGACGGTGTCTGCTTCACCCCGTCGTCCGGCATCTGGCAGAGCGTGTGGCTGGAGGCGCGGCCCGCGACGTACCTGGCCGGGCTGCGGCTGCGGCCTACTGAGGGTCTCGACGGCATCGCGGTCGTGGCCACTGTGGGAGGGCCGGCGGAGGGGGCCCTGCTGCGGCTGACGCTGCGCGGCACGGACACGAGCGTCGAGGTGCCGGTCTCCGGCGGGCGGGCCGAGGCGGTGCTGCCCGTGGCAGAGCCGCGCCTGTGGTCCCCCGAGGACCCGCACCTCTACCACGTGGACGCCGCACTCACCTCCGCCGCCGGCGCCGACACCGTCGCCGCCTACACCGGGCTGCGGCGCATCGAGGTCATCGGCGAGGACCTCCATCTGAACGGGCGCCGCCTGTTCGTACGCGGGGTGCTCGACCAGGGCTACTGGCCGCGTACGGGGATCACCCCGCCGGACGACGCCGCCCTCCTCCGCGACCTCGAACTGGCCGCCGAGGCGGGCTACAACCTCGTGCGCAAGCACCTCAAGCTGGAGGACCCGCGCTTCGTCCACCACGCCGACCGGCTCGGCATCCTGGTGTGGGCCGAACCGGCCGCGACGGGGACGTTCACCGAGGCGTCCGTGGCGGCGTTCGAGGAGCAGATCGCGCCCATGGTCGAGCGCGACGGCAACTCGCCGGCGATCGTCATCTGGGGCCTGTACAACGAGGAGTGGGGCCTCGACTGGGACATCCCCGGCGACCCCGCCAAGCAGGAGGCGGTGGCGCGGGCGTACGACCTGGTCAAGGCCCTCGACCCGAGCCGGCCCGCGGTGGACAACTCCGGCTGGACCCACGTCAGGACCGACCTGCTCGACTGGCACTACTACGACGAGTCCGCCGCCTCCTGGGGCAGGACCGTCGCCGCGCTGCTGGACGGCGAGCAGGACGACTTCCCCGTCAAGCTCGGCCCCGACTACGTCGTGCGCAAGAAGCTGGCCGGCGTCCCGGACCAGCCGCTGCGCGGCCTGCCCAACCTCAACAGCGAGTACGGCACCGGCTTCACCTCCGTCGAGCGGGGCTGGCAGCTGCGCTGGCAGACCCAGGAGCTGCGCCGCCACGACCGGATGGCCGGCTACGTCTACACCGAGCTGTACGACATCGAGCACGAGATGGCCGGCCTGCTCGACTACGAGCGCCGCGCCAAGGACCTCGGCGGTGTGCGGCCGTCCGACGTGAACGCCACGACCACGCTCGTCCTCGACGTCGTCCCCGTCGCACCGGGCCGCGACCTGCTCAGCGCGTCGGGGCGGGTCAGCGTGCCCGTCCGCGTCTCGCACCACGGCGCCGAGCCGGTCAACGGCCACCTGCACACCGCCTGGACGCCCGTCCTCGGCGTGCCGCCCGCCGATCCCGGCGCCTTCGGAGCCGAGGGGCCGTGGATCGAGGCCAAGCCGTTCCTGCTCAGCGGCCCCGCCGAGGTCACCGCCGCGCTGCCGGACGGCTGGACCAGCGGGCGGCTGCACCTGGCCCTCGTCAGCGACGGCGTCGTGGTGGCCCGCTCCGCCGTGGATGTCGACACCCACACAGCTCCCGTCATCGGAGACAACCGCCAGTCCTAGCCAAGGAGAGTAAGCACGTGCGGCTGACACCCCCCGCACGGATCGTGACCGCGTCAGCCCTCATCGCCACCTGCCTCGGAGCACTGGCCGGCCCCGCCTCGGCGGCCCCGGCCGGCCAGGCGCTCCACTCGCCCGACCTGGCCACGTTCCCCCAGGGGGACGCGAGCTAGACGGCGGGCGCACCTGGTCCGCCAGCCCCATCTCGACCGTCACCTCCAACACGCCCGGCTGGGCGCCCGGCGCTCCCGTCCTGTACGAGGTGCCGCGCACGCCTCGTGGACGTACCTGTCGAACTGCACGCGGACCAGCGGCCTGCCGAACACCATCGGGCACGGCATCTGGGAGCCGTGGTTCCTGCTCGCCCCCGACGTCAGCCGAACGGACCGGCCATCTGGTCGAGGGTCTCGCCGATGACCTCACGCAACGTGCGGGCCTCACCCTCCTCGGTCCACACATGGGACGCCAGCCGCAACGCCACCAGGAACGCCGCCGCCAGCACCCGCCCAGGCACGTCACCCGGCCGCCCCGCGACGGCCGCGGCGAGGTCGCTCTCCAGACCGGCGTGGTTGGCGAGCTGCCGGGCCAGCAGGGACGGATGCCGCCGGGCGAGGCGGGTGCGCAGCGCCCATTCGCGCTCCGGCTCCCCCAGCTCCTCCTGCAGCTCCTCGATCGAGACCCGCAGCGCCTGCCAGGCGGTCATGCCGGGCGGCTGGGCGCGTACCCGCTCGACGAGGGCGCCCATGCGCTGCTCCTCGCCGTAGAGCAGCGCGTCCTCCTTGCCGGCGAAGTAGTTGGAGAACGTCCGGCGTGAGATGTTGGCCGCGTCGGCGATGGACTCGACCGTGACCGCGTCGAGGCCGTGCTCGACCACCAGCCGCAACGCCGCCTCGTGGACGGCCTGGCGAGTCTCGGCCTTCTTGCGTTCGCGCAGCCCGGGCGTGGGGTCCATAGTGCGGTCAGCCTACCGGGAGGCGTGCGAGCCCCCGCTGCGGAGAGGGCTCGCACAAGATCATTCTGCCTCAAAAAGATCTTGACCCGCACACCGCCTCCCCTTTTGGCGATGCGACCGGCGTCCGGCGCTTGGGGGACAATCGGCAGGGTGCAGTTCCGCGTACTGGGTCCCCTCGACATACGGACCGTCGCCGGCGAGCCCGTCGCCATCGGCGGCCCCCGCCCGCGCGCGCTGCTGGCCCTGCTGCTCCTCGACGCCGGCCGCCTGGTCCCCCTCGAACGCCTCATCGACGGCCAGTACGGCGACCACCCTCCGTCGGGCGCGGCCAACGCCGTCCAGGCTCAGGTCTCCCGGCTGCGCCGAAACCTCCCAGGGGGCCTGATCGAGTCCCACGGCTCCGGCTACCGGCTCACCGTGGACCGCGAGGACGTGGACGTCCACCGCTTCGACCGCCTGGCCAGGGACGGCCGCGCCCTGCTCGCGGCCGGCCGTCACGCCGCCGCCGCGACCGTCCTCCGCGAGGCCCTTGACCTGTGGCGCGGCCCCGCCTTCGCCGACATCGCCGACGCCCCCTTCGCCGCCGCCCAGGCCCGGAGACTCGACGACCTGCGCCTGTCGGCGGCAGAAGACCTCCATGAGGCCGAACTCTCCCTCCCCGGCGCCGCCCCGCCCGTGACGGGCCTGAGCGACCTGCTCTCCGCCAACCCCCTCAGGGAGCGAACCCGCGCCCTTCTCATGCGCGCACTCCACGCCGCCGGCCGGCAGGCAGAGGCCCTGCAGGTCTTCGACGAGGGCCGCCGCCTCCTGGCCGACGAGCTGGGCGCCGACCCCTCGCCGGAGCTGGCGGCCCTCCATCTGGAGATCCTGCGCGGCCACCAGAACCCCACGTCTCTGATTCGCCCCCCGGCCCAACTGACCAGCTTCATCGGCCGCGACGCCGAGCTGGCCCACCTGGCGGCCTTGAAGGCTCGCCTGATCACCGTCGTCGGCCCCGGCGGCACCGGCAAGACCCGCCTGGCCATCGAACACACCCGCCGCGTCACCACCACCACCGCCTTCGCCGACCTCTCCCTGGTGACCGTGGGCGGTGAGCCGGACCCGGGGTCGGCGGTGGCGCGGGTGATGTGGCAGGCCCTCGGGCTGCGGGAGCCGGCGCTGCGGCCGTCCAACGCCGGCCCCGACCCCGTGCAGCGGCTCGTCGCCGCGCTCGCCGGGCGGGACCTGCTGCTCGTCCTGGACAACTGCGAGCACGTCATCGACGAGGCCGCCACGCTCGTACGCCGCCTGCTCGCCGACTGCCCCGGCCTGCGCGTCCTCGCCACCAGCCGGGAGCCACTCGGCCTCACCGGCGAGCACCTCGTCCCGCTCACCCCGCTGCCCTTCCCGCCGCCCGGTGCGGAGCAGGACCCGCTCGCGTACCCGGCGGTCCGGCTGTTCACCGAACGGGCGGCGGCGGTGCGCCCCGGCGCCCTGGACCCGCGGACGCTGGACGTGGTGGCGCGGATCTGCGCCGAGTTGGACGGGCTGCCGCTGGCGATCGAGCTGGCGGCCGCCAGGGTGCGGACGTTCGGAGTGGCGGAGATCGCCGAGCGGCTGGCCGAGCACGGCCGGTTCCGGCTGCTGTCGCGCGGAGACCGTACGGCGGCGGCCCGCCACCGTACGCTCCACGCGGTCGTCGAGTGGAGCTGGAGCCTGCTGGACGCCGACGAGCAGACCCTGGCCAGAAGGATGTCGGTGTTCAGCGGCGGCGCGACCCTGGAGGCCGTCGAACGGGTCTGCTTCCCCGACGGGGCGGACGTGCTGGCCGGGCTGGTGGACAAGTCGCTGGTCGAGACCGACGGCGGGCGCTACCAGATGCTCGACACCATCCGCCTGTTCTGCCTCGAACGCCTGGCGGCGGCCGGCGAGGAGGCGGCGGTACGGCGGGCGCACGCGGCCTGGTTCCTGGAGTTCGCCGGCCGCGCCGACGACCACCTCTACCGGGACGAGCAGCTCGACTGGCTGGCCCGGCTGTCGGCCGACGACGCCAACCTGCGGGCGGCGCTGCGGTGGAGCACCGAGCACGACCCGGCGACCGGGCTGCGGCTGACGGCGGCGCTGGCCATGTACTGGTGGCTGAGCGGGCGGCGGGGACAGGCCGCCCCGCACGCCGTACGCCTGCTCGACCGCGTCGGCGCGGAGCCACCGGACGGGCTGGCGGAGGAGTACGTGATGACCGTGCTGCACGCCGTCCCCGACGCGGGGTCCCCGCACTGGCGGCGGGCCAGGAAGATCGTCGGGTCGCTGGGACGGCCGATGCGGCACCGGTTCGGCGTGGCCCTCTGGGGCATGATCGCCGGGCCGCCCGGCGAGGACGAGGAGGAACGCGGCCGCCGCGAGACCCTCAGCCACGACCCGTGGAGCCGGGCGCTCGGCGACCTCGGCACCGCCCTCATGAAGGTGCTCAACGGCGCGCCCGCCGAGGCCGAACCCGAGCTGGAACAGGTGCTCGCCGCCTTCGGCCGGCTCGGCGAGCGGTGGGGCAAGGCGCAGGCGCTCGACTGGCTGGCGGTGATCGCGGGCTGGCGCGGCGACTGGGCGCGGGCCCGGCGGCTGTGGCGGGAGGCGATCGGGCTGCTGGAGGAGCTGGGCGGGCTGGACGAGCTGGCCGACATACTGAACCGGCGGGCCGCCGCCCTGTGGCGGGCCGGTGACGTCGCCGCCGCCCGCGCCGACTACGCCCGCGCCGGCGAGCTGGAACGGCGGCTCGGCCGCCCCGAGCTGACCGCCTGGGTGCAGCTCCAGCTCGGCGACATCGCCCGCCACGAGGGCGACCTGGCCGAGGCGGAACGACTCCTGTCGGCGGCGCTGGCCGGCTCCGAGAGCGGCGCCTTCACCTCGGCCGGCACCCGCTCCCACGTCCTCACCGCCCTGGCCCGCCTCGCCGAGGCCCACGGCGACGTCGAACGCGCCGCCGCCCTGCACACCGACGCCCTGACCGCCGCCCTCAGCTCCCCCATGACCTCCGACTGGGCCGACGCCACAGAAGCCCTGGCGGGCGGTCTCGCGACCGAGGAGGCGGCGGAGCGGGCGGCGTTGTTGCTGGGGGTCGCGGTGGCGTTGCGCGGCATGGCGGTGGCGGGCGACCGCGACGTGGCCCGTACCGCCGCGCAGGCCGGCGCGATCCTCGGCGCTGAGGCGTTCGCCGCCGCCTACGCCGAAGGCGCCGCCATGACCAGGGCCGACGCCCTGGCCGCGCTCAAGGCGCCGGGTCGCTGACACCCCGGAAGCGGGCTGTCAGCGAGTGATCGGCGGGTTGTCAGCAGGAGTCGCGAACGTGGGGGCATGCGAAACACCAACGTCCTCATTTCGGGCGCCAGCATCGCCGGACCCGCACTGGCTCACTGGCTCATCCGCTACGGATTCGCCGTCACCGTCGTCGAGCGGGCGCCGTCGCTGCGGCTGGGCGGGCAGGCCGTCGACTTCAAGGGCGCCACCCACCGTACGGTGCTGAGCCGCATGGGCATCCTCGACGACGTGCGCCGGCTCCAGACCGGCGGCAGCGACCAGGAGATCGTGGACGCGGCCGGACGGAAGCTGGCGGTCATCCCCGGCGAGTTCAGCGGCGGCGACGTCGAGATCACCCGGGGCGACCTGTCGCGCCTGCTGTACGAGCGGACCGCCCCCGCCTGCGAGTACGTCTTCGGCGACTCCATCACCTCGCTCACCGAGACCAGGGACGGCGTGCACGTCACCTTCGAACGCGCGGCGCCGCGCACCTTCGACCTGGTGGTGGGCGCGGACGGGATCCACTCGAACGTGCGCAGGCTGGCGTTCGGGCCCGAGGAGGAGTTCGTGCGGTTCCTCGGCCATTACTACGCGCTGGTGGAGACCGGCCTGAACTTCGGGAACCCGGCGAAGATGTACAACGAGCTCGGCCGGATGGTGGTGATGGGCGGGACGAAGGCGCCGGCGTTCTTCGTGTTCGCCTCGGAGCAGCTGGAGTACGACCGTTACGACGTGGAACAGCAGAAGAAGCTGCTCGACCGGGCATACGCCGGCATGGGCTGGCGGGTCCCCGAGATCATGGACGCGGTACGCGACGCGCGCGAGGTCTACTTCGACTCGCTCAGCCAGGTCAGGATCGACCGCTACAGCCAGGGCCGGGTGGTGTTGCTGGGTGACGCGGCGTACGGCAACACTCTGGGCGGTTTCGGCACCGGGCTGGCCGTGGTGGGCGCGTACGTGCTGGCGGGCGAGCTGGCGGCGGCGGGCGGCGACCACCGGGCCGCCTTCGCCGAGTACGAGCGCCAGTTCCGCCCCTACGCCAAGATCGCCAAGAACGGCAACGCGGGCCCGTTCCTCGCCCCGGGCAGCCCGGCCAAGATGCGCCTGCGCAACTGGACCTTCAAGTACGGCTTCCTGCTCGGCCTGATGCTGAAGGCGACGGACAAGTTCGCCACCGACATCAAGCTCAGGTCGTACGAGCAGGTCATGCCGTGAGGCGGCCGGCGGCGCCCTCGATGCGGAGCTTGGGCGGGGCGTCCAGCAGGGGGATGCGGCCGTCGTCGGGGCCGACGTGCCAGTCCTGGACCGGCACCAGCCCGGGCCCGATCAGCTCGAACCCGTCGAACAGCGCCAGCACCTCGTCCCGCGTGCGGAACCTGGGCTGCGCGGGCGAGCCGGCCGTCGCGGCCGCGAGCTGGGCGATGGCCTCGGGGTCGCTGTCGGCCATGGCGTGCGAGATCACCAGGTGGCTGCCCGGCGCCATGCGATCCCTGAAGGCGGCCACGATGCCGGCCGGGTCCTCCTCGTCCATGACGAAGTGCAGCACGCCGACCATCAGGACGCACACCGGCTCGTTGAAGTCGATCAGCTCGACAACGTCGGGGTGGCCCAGGATGTCGGCGGGCCTGCGCAGGTCGGCGTGCACGCCGGCGACGGCCGGCGAGTCGGTGAGCATCACCTGGGCGTGCATGTGGACGACGGGATCGTTGTCGACGTAGATCGCCCGGATGTCCGGGCGCGCCTTGCGGGCGACCTCGTGGACGTTCGGATAGGTCGGGATGCCGGTGCCGAGGTCGATGTACTGGTGGATGCCCTGCTCGCTCAGCTGCCGGACCACCTCGACCTGGAACTGCCGGTTGGCGCGGGCGACCAGGCGGCTGTCGGGGGCGACGGCGAGGAGTCGTTCGGCCACCTCGCGGTCCACGCCCAGATTGTCCTTGCCGCCGAGCAGGTAATCATAGACCCGCGCTGAGCTGGGGACATAAGGGTCGATGCCGGGTGGTACCCGTTCGAGCTCGGTCACAGGGCCGTCTCCTTCACCGCGGGCAGCTTGGCCGTCATATTACTCGCCGGTTGGCTTTCGCACCCGGCATGTGTGGACGCCGGTGGTGAAGGTACTGTCCTCCGCGTACGTAATTACCGCCGCCTGACCGATGCGCTCGAGGCACAAGCCTGTGCATCCTGGTGGGGACGGGTCCGGCGCGAGGGCTCGTTCCGGACCCGAGAGGAGTCGCGAGGGCATGGACAACGCGGCAGGCCGCCCTACCGTGATCTTGGACAACGGTGTCGTCGGCAGGGTGGTGCTGGCTCATCCGTCCCAGCGCGACCTCGTGCTCGTGCTCGGCATGGACGGCACCCTGCTGAGCTGCCGGCTCGACGACATCGCCTGCGTGGTGGGCGGTGACCCGCTGTGCCGTGACGGCTGACCGGTCAGGTCAGGAAACGTTCGATGCCGGCGGCCAGCGAGGTCGCCATGCGCTCGCGGAAGGCGGGGTCGGTCATCTTGGCCGCGTCGCCCTTGTTACGCATGTTGCCGCACTCGATGAACACCGCCGGCCGCTTCGACAGGTTGAGCCCGCCGAGGTCGGTGCGGGTCTGCAGGCCCCTGCGGGCGGTGTAGTTCGCGTACGGCATGCCGGTGCCCTCGCGGAAGGCGTCGCGCACGTCGATGCCGAGCCGGCGCGACGGTTTGACCACGGCGTCGTTGTGGCCCTTGAGCAGGCCCGGCATGATCACGTGGAAGCCGTGCCCGCTGGGCGCGGCGCCGTCGCCGTGGATGGACAGCACCGCGTCGGCCCTGGCCTCGTTGCCGATGGCGGCCCGCTCGGTGACGCAGGGGCCGACGCCCTTGTCGTTGGGCCTGGTGAGCACGACCTTGGCGCCCATGCGCTGCAGGATCGGCCTGAGCCTGGTGGCGACGTCCCAGGTGAAGGCGTGTTCGGGGAAGCCGGAGGCGGTCTGGGTGCCGGTGGTGTTGCAGGGCTTGCGCCCGGTGATGACGTCGACCTGGCGGTTGATCTCCTTGGGGTGGGAGGCGTTGCCGCCGTTGTGCCCCGGGTCGATCACCACGATCTTCCCCGCCAGAGGGCCGGAGGCGGGCTCAGTGGTGGGCGACGCGACCGGCACCGCCTCGCGTACGGCGGGCGCCGCGCCTTCGGCGCATCCGGCGGCCAGGCCGGTCAGCGCGATCAGCAGCTTGATCGACCGGGCCGCGGTCAGGTGGGCGCGCATGGCAACGACCGTACCCGGCCCTGCCTGAGAAACCCACGACCCGCCCTGACCTGGCCTTTCGTGTCGTGACGTGGCCGCGGAACGATGGGAGACTGGCGAGATGATCAGGGGGTACGCGGAGCAGCCGAGCCCGTACGCGGGCGGCCACATGACGCTACGGGTCTCGACGGACGCGCCCAGGTTCCGGGTGGAGTTCCACCGGTACGAGACCGGCATGACGCTGACCGACAAGACGCCGTGGCTGCCCGGCGAGCACGCGCCGCCGCACCTGCCCTCCCACGACTGGGGCCGGCCGGGCACGGGGCTGCGCGGCGAGCCGCTGCGGCCATGGGCGGCCTATCCGGTGCGGGCGCCGGCCGAGCCAGGCGTCTATGTGGCGGTGCTGGTGGAGGGCGACGAGAGCGGCTCCGACCGTACCGACCCTGACCGGACGACCCCCGACGGGCGGGAGGCCAGGGCGTTGTTCGTGGTCAGGCCCGTGCGCCCGGCGGCGCGGATCCTCTACAAGCTGCCGCTGTTCACCTACCACGCCTACAACCTCATCGACGGGCGACCGTACGATCCTGAGCGGCTGACCGGCCACTGGTGCCTCTACACCATGCCCGACCAGGTCCCCGAGCCCGGAGTGTCGCTGCACCGGCCGGGCGGCGGCACCGGGGGCACGCCGTGGGACGTCCACAACTTCGACCCTTACGACCCGACACCGCGCCAGACGTTCGTGCACTGGGACGCCAGGTTCATCGCCTGGGCCGTGCGCCGGGGGTACGCGGTGGACTACTGCACCGATCTCGACCTGCATCGGGAGGGGACGGCACTGCTGGAGCCGTACCGGCTGATGGTGAGCGCGGGGCACGACGAGTACTGGAGCGACGCCATGCGCGCCGCCGTCGCCGAGCACGTCGCGGCCGGGCGGAACGCGGCCTTCTTCGGCGGCAACACCTGCTGGTGGCGGGTCGTCTTCCACGACCCGCTCACCTTCTCCCGCGTCGGCGTCTGGCACGAGGAGGGGCCGCCGGAGAACGAGCTGATCGGCGTCAGCTTCCGCAACGGCGGCGAGCGCGACCGCGACGATCATCCTGAGCCGGTCGGCTACCGGGTGCAGCACGCCGATCACTGGGTCTACGAAGGCACCGGGCTGCGCGACGGCGACACGTTCGGGCTGGCGGAGAACCTCGTGGGGTACGAGTGCGACGGCGCCGACTTCGACCGGGCGGCGGCGCCGCCGTACGCGCCGACGGGTGCCGACGGCACGCCCGCCGGGTTCACCATCCTCGCGGTGGGCGACGCCAGGGCGAGCAGGTGGGGCTTCGGCAACGGCGCCGCCACGATGGGCCTCTACGAGGCCGGCGGCACCGTGTTCAACGCCGCCACCACCGACTGGCCGCGCGGCCTGGCCACCTGCGCGGCGGTCGAGCGCATCACCGCGAACGTGCTCGACCGCCTCTCCTAGGCCCCGGGCAGGCGCGGCTCCTCGTGCTTGCGGATGAGGTACGGCGGCAGCGCCAGGGCGTGCATGCCGGTCGTGCGCAGGGTCTCGATCGAGTGCTCCGGCGTCTCGGTCAGCGGCTCGCCCGGGCCGTTGAGCGAGGTGTTGATCAGCACGGGGACACCGGTGAGCGCGTGCCACTTCGTCAGCAGGGCGTGCAGGAAGGGCGTGGTGGAGCGTTCCACGGTCTGCAGGCGGGCGGTGCCGTCCACGTGGGTGATGCCGGGCAGCCTGTCGCGGTAGGCGGGGCGGACGGCGGCGGCGTACTGCATGAACGGGGCGGGGCGGTCCACCTCGAAGACGCGTCCCGCGTGCTCGGCGAGCACCAGCGGCGCCAGCGGGCGGAACCACTCGCGGCCCTTGACCTCGAAGTTGATGTAGTCCTGCAGGTCGGGGCTGCGCGGGTCGCCGAGGATGCTGCGGTTGCCGAGCGCCCTCGGGCCGGACTCGCCGCGGCCCTGGTGCAGGCCCACCACCCGGCCGCTCGCCAGCAGCCCGGCCAGCTCGCCTGCCAGGTCGTCGGGCCGCTCGGCGTACAGCCCTGCGGGCAGGCCGCGGACGGCCGCCTCGATCGCGCTCTCGTCCGGGTCGGGGCCGAGGAAGTCGTCCGTCCACCGCCACCGGCTCTCGACGCCCAGGCAGGCGATCAGCCCGTAGAGCGCGCAGCCGATCGCCGTGCCGCCGTCGTGCGGGCTGGGCGGGATGAACAGCTCGCGGAAGGGCGACTCGCGGATGAGCCGGCCGTTGGCCGAGCAGTTGAGCGCGGTGCCGCCGGCGAAGGCCAGCGCGTCGAGGCCGGTCCTGTCGTGCAGCCAGGCGACGACCTGGGTCAGCGCCCGTTCGAAGGCGCGCTGGCCGGCGGCGGCCAGGTTCGCGGCGCGGCGGAACTCCTCGCCGCCCGGCTCGTAGAGGTAGGCGTCGCGGTCGGCGAAGAGCTCCAGCCAGGCGGGCGGGATGTGCACCTCGTGGCCGCGTACGTCGAGGTCGGGCAGGCCGAGCGCATCGGGGTCGCCGAACGGGGCCAGCCCCATCACCTTGCCCTCGTTGCCCTCGCCCTCGGGCCACAGCATCTTGGTCAGCAGCGCGTAGAAGCAGCCGAGCCCGGCGGGCCGCGTCCAGTCGCCGTCCCAGAGCTGCTTGGCCAGGCACTCGATGCGGCCGCCACGCGAGCACCGGTAGAAGGAGGCCACCTCGAGCAGGTCGCCCCCCGCGTCCCCCGGCAGCTCGACCTGCTCGGTGAAGTCCCTGACGTGGCTGCCCTGCGCGTCGATCACCAGCCCGGCCGCCTCGTCGAACGGCGAGGGGTAGAACGCGCTGTAGAGGTGGCTGAGGTGGTGGGAGACCAGGACGATCTGCGCGTTCTCCTTGAGCCCGAGCGTCTCGCGCACCTCCTCCTGGTACGCGCCCGAGTGCTCGATCTCGGTGTCCGACGAGTACCCCTCGACCACGAGGTCGATCGGCTCCTTGAGGAGCGGCATGGCGGGCAGGTAGCGGTCGGGCAGGTCGCCGAGGCGACCCCAGTGGTGCTTTCTTCGGCTGATTCGCTCCTTCTGCAGGCTGTACATGCCCGACTCGCCCACGGCGACGGCAATGGAACCATCCTGGGTGCGATTTATACCGACAACAATGGGAAAGTCCGCCATGTTGCTGCCTCCTGATCGTGATCACGGGCACCGATACCCCAGGCCAGAACAAGTGGATCTCCCAACCGCGTAAGGGACACGTCAGCTCTTAGCGGCCGAGCACGTCACGTGCCGGTCGGCGGGGTGGTGAGCAGGCTTTCCTCTCCGATTTCGGAAGCACACCGGGCGGTCCGGTGTTTACGCTCCCATAGGGATGGGCGCCCTTCGGCGACCACCTCTCACAGACCCTCCAGGCACCGCACCACTGACGAGAGGAGACCTGGAGCAATGAGAGAGACCATCGAGACCTGGCCGGTCAGCGACAGAGGCGCCGGGCAGGAGATGTCCTTCCGGCCCGGCATCCGCACCGCCACACCCGCCGACGCCGCGAGGGCGGCCGAGCTGATCGCCACCGCGTTCGCCGGACTGCGGTCCGTCGCCTACCTGGTGCCCGAGCGCAGGCGGCGGCACCGGGTGCTGACCGACACCTTCCTGATCGTCGTCGAGCACGCCATCGAGCACGGCGCGGTGCACCTCATCGACGACGAGGCGGCGGCCGTGTGGATCCCGTACGCGGAGGGCGCGTCCGAACCAGCCGACTACGACCGGCGGCTGGGCGAGGCCACCGGCGAGTTCGCCGACCGGTTCCGGCTGCGTGACGAGCTGTTCCGCCGGCACCACCCCAAGGAGCCGCACCACTACCTGGCCTGTCTCGCCGTCCACCCCGACTGCCAGAACCAGGGGCTCGGCACGGCCCTGCTGCGTCACCAGCACGCGAGGCTCGGCGGGCTGCCCGTCTACCTGGAGGCCAGCGACCCGCGCAACCGCGACCTGTACGCCCGCCACGGCTACCAGGCCCGCGAGCCGTTCGCGCTGCCCGACGGCGCGCTGTTCTGGCCGATGTGGCGCCCCGCCACACCCTGATGGGGCGGCTTGGCATGCCCTGACGTGACGGCCGGAGCAGGCCCTGACATGACGGCCCGGGCAGGCCCTGACGTGACGGCCCCGGCACGGCGCTGACCCGCACCCGCTCTGAGCAGCGGTTCGGCGGGCGCTGATCCATACCGCCTCAGCATCACTCCCTCCGCGCGGTTCACAGACCGGCGGACATGGCTCATCGTGTGGGTGATCGCCCCACGTCCCCGGCCAGCACCCTCGGCCGGTCGTGGCTGCCCGCACCCCGCACACCCTGCCGGAGGGAGTCCCCATGGTCCGACGGATGCTCGTCGTGCTCGCCGCGGCCTTACTCGTCCTGAGCCTCGCGCCGCCCGCGCAGGCCGCCCAGGGAGAGGTGTACGTCGCACTCGGCGACTCGGCCGCCTCAGGACCGCTCATCCCGAACCAGATCGGCCCCGACTACGGCTGCTGGCGCTCCGACCGCAACTACGCCCACCTGACCGCCCAGGCCATCGGCGCGAGCGTCCTGCGTGACCGTACCTGCTCAGGCGCCGAGACCGACGACCTCTACAACTCCCAGAGCACCGACCTCGGCGACGTGCCGCCCCAGCTCGACGCCGTCGGCCCCGACACGACCCTGGTCACCGTGCAGATCGGTGCCAACGACCTCGGCCTGACCGACTTCATCGAAGACTGCCTCAACCTGCTGCCCCCGCCCGTCGGCGACGCCTGCAACGACGACTACGTCGTGGGCGGCCAGGACAAGTGGCGGGTCGAGACCGACGCGTTACGGCCCCGCCTGCTCACCCTGGTCTCCGACATCCGCGCCCGCGCTCCGCAGGCGCGGATCTTCATGGTGGGCTACGCCACGTACGCGCCGCCGAACGGCTGCTACCCGCGCGTCCCCATCATCCGCGCCGACGCCAACTACATCAGGGCCACGCTGATGTACTTCAACCAGATGCTCGCCGAGCAGGCCGCCGCGGCCGGGGTCGGCTTCATCGACCTGCAGACGCCGAGCGCCGACCACTCCCCGTGCGCCTCGTCCGGCCGGCGGTGGATCGAGCCGTACGTGCCCACGTCCCCCGCCGTACCCTTCCACCCCAACGCGCGCGGCATGCGCGGCTTCGCCACCGCCGTCACCGCCGCCGTCACCTCCGTCCTGTGACCGCGGGCCGGCCCCGCCATCGTTCGCGGCGGGGCCGGTCAGCAGGTGAGTGCCCTACAGCACAGGCTGGATGTAACGTTTTGCACAGTCCGGACGGCCTCGGCGTGCTTACCCTCCGCGGTATGAGGGAGTCGCTGTCCGTGCTGCTGCTCGGCTCGCCGCGGCTCGCCGCCGGGGGCACTCCGCTGGGCGTGCGCTCCGCCAAGGCGCGGGCCCTGCTCTGCTACCTCGCCACCGCGCAGGCGCCCCGGCCGCGCGCCGAGCTGGCCACGCTGCTGTGGGGCGAACGGCCCGACGCCAACGCCCGCGGCAGCCTCCGGCTCGCCCTGTCCGAGCTGCGCAGAGAGGTGGGCGACTGGCTGGACGTCACCCGCGAGCACGTCTGCTTTCCCGCCGCCGAGGGCTGCTTCGTCGACCGGCACCAGCTCGCCGGCGCTCCTCCGGTCGCCGAGGTGCTGCGGTTGTGGCGGGGCGACTTCATGGACGGGGTCTCCTTCTGCGACGCTCCCGCCTTCGGTGACTGGCTGGCCGCCGAGCGGTCCCGGGTCCGGCTGCTGCTGCGCGAGGTGCTGCTGCGATCGGCTACCTCGTCGCCGTGCGCGCAGGTGGCGCGGCTGGCGTCCGTCGTGACGGGGCTGGATCCGTACGACGAGGAGGCGTACCGGGTGCTCATGACCGCCCTCGCCCGCGCGGGCAACCGAGCCGCCGCCCTGGCCCGCTACGACGAGCTACGTCAGCGCCTCACCACCGACCTCGGCGTGGACCCCGCCCCGGAAACCCAGGCCCTCCGAAGGGAGCTGACCGGCCCCGGCCTCGTCCCGGAACCCCGGCGGGCGCGCGGACTACCGTCAGCAAAGCGCCGGCCGGGCGCCTTGCCCGTCCCCTCGACCGAACTGATCGGACGCGAGGCGGACGTCCGCCGATTATGCGCCCTGCTCGACCGCGAACGCCTGGTCGTCCTCCTGGGACCGGGCGGCATCGGCAAAACCCGCCTCGCCATCGCCGCCGCCCACTGTCGCGAGCCGACGGAGGAGGGGCGTGCCGAGGCGGCGCGGGGAGAGGCGGCGCGGGGAGAGGCGGCGCGGGGAGAGGCGGCGCGGGGAGAGGCGGGGCGGGGAGAGGCGGCGCGGGGAGAGGCGGGGCGGGGAGAGGCGGGGCGGGCCACGGCGGGGCGCGTGGAGGCGGTGTTCGTGGGGTTCGCCGGGGTGCGGGGGGAGGCGGCGGTCACGACGTTGGCGCGGCGGCTCGGAGTGGATCTCTCGCCCTCGCGACCGGCGCTCGATCTGCTGCTCGCCGCCCTGTCAGGACGATCACGGCCGCTCCTGCTGGTGCTCGACAACCTTGAGCAGCTGCCCGCCTTCGACGCGGTGATCGGCCGGATCCTGGAGGCCGCTCCTGCCGTGCGGGTGCTGGTCACCAGCAGGCGGCGGCCCGAGCTGCCGGGGCAGAAGGCGATCACCGTACGGGAGCTGGCGGCGGAGGCGGCGGAGGCGCTGTTCGCCGCCCGCGCGCGGGCCGCGCAGCCCGCGTTCGACCCGGAGCGGGAGGCGGCGCCGGTGGCCGCGATCTGCGCCGCCACCGGCGGCCTGCCGCTGGCCATCGAGCTGGCGGCCGGCCTGCTGCGGGCCGTGCCCGGCGCGGAGCTGGCCCGGCTGCTGGGCGCCGACCTCGGCCTGCTCTCCGTGGCCGGCCCCGCCGCCCGTCCCCGGCACGCCTGCATGCGGACGGTGTTCGAGACGTCGTGGCGGCTGCTGGACCAGGAGGGGCAGGCGGCGCTCGCGGCGCTGTCGGTGTTCGGCGGCGGGTGCACGCTGGAGGCGGCCGTCGAGGTCGCCACGACCACCCCGGACGTGCTGGTACGCCTGGTCGACCACAGCATGCTCCAGCTCACCCCCTCGGGCAGGTACGCCGTCCACCCCCTGATCAGGCAGTACGCCGCCGCCCACCTGACCCCCGCAGAACGCCGGGCCGCCCGCCGCCGCCACGCCGCGTACTTCGGCCGCCTCCTCGAAACCCACGCCACCGCCCTCCAGGACGCCGCCGACACCGAGGGCACCCGCCTGCTGGCCCCCGAGCTCGACAACGTCAGAGCCGCCTGGGCCACGTCGGGCCGCCCCCGCTTCCTGGAGCTGTACTGGACGTTGTGCCTGCGCCTGCACCTGTACGAGGAGTCGGCGGCCGTCGTGCGCCGGCACCTGGCGGGTACCGACGAGGAGCCCAGGCTGCGGGCCAGGCACCTGTGGATGGCCGGCACCAGCGAACACCACCTGGCCCGCGAACGCGAGGCCACCTGCCTGGCGAGAACGGCCCTGGCCACCCTGGGCGAGCCTTTGCCCGAGTCCAGAGCGGGCCTGCTCATCGCGACCGCTACCGCCGCCCTGCCCGCCACCCTGTCCGCCGCCCTGCCCGCCGCCCTGCCCGCCACTGCCCGCCGGCTGCTTCCCGGGGGCAGGTCGCACGGCGCGGAGGCGGCGCAGGCGCTGACGATGCTGGCCAGGCTGGCCTACCACCAGCAGGACGTGCTCACGATGCTGGCCGCCTCCCTGCGCCAGCTCAAGGCCGCCGACCGGTCGGGCGACGCCGCGCTGCGGGCGGAGGCGTACGCGAACGCCGCCACCATCGCCCGCCTCGCCGGGCTCCGCCGCACGGCCGACCGCTACGGGACCATGGCCGACCACGCCCTGGCCGCCGTCACCCACCCCGCGGAGCCCGCCCACCGCGCCCACCTGGCCCGCGGCATCGACCAGCTCCACGCGGGCTCCTTCGAAGCAGCCAGGCGCTCGTTCACGACCTGCCGGGCAGGGACCCTCGCGCCCCGCGTGGCCGAGAACTGCGCGGGGATGCTCGCGGAGACCGCCCTCTGGCAGGGCCGCTTCGAGGAGGCCGCGGACCTGTTCGCCGCCACGGCGGAACAGGCGGCCACACGGGTGGGCGACGACATCGGCCGTCACTGGTGCCTGATGGGCCGGGCGGAGGCCCTGCTCAGGCTGCACGACCTCCCCACAGCCCCCATAAGCGACGTGCTGGCAGCGGCCCGCGCCTCCCACGACCGCCGCCGCACCCACGCCGAGGAGCTGGGCCTGCACGACGGCCCCACCATGACCACCATCCAGGAGATGCGCCTCCTGACCGCCACCGCCCGCCTCACCGGCGAGCCGGAGCGCCGGGTGGTGGGCGAGGTGGTGGGCGAGGCGCTGGGGATGGCGGAGCGGCTGCCCTCGGCGCAGCGGGGGATGCTGGAGTGCTGGGCAGGGCTGGCCGAGCTGCTGTGGGCGATGGATCCGTGGCCGGACCCGGCCGTCGCGCGGCGGCTGCATCGGCATCTCGTCCGGTTCGTCCGCCGCAACCCGGGTGCGGCGGCCCGGGTGGGGTGGGCGCGGGCGCTCGTCCTGGCGGTCGCCGGCAGGCGGGGTGCGGCTCGGCGGGCGGCGGAGGAGGCCGTGCGGGTGGCGACGCGGCTGGACGTCCCGTATGACCGCGTACGGGCGGAGGCCGTCGTGGCCTGCCTCACCTACCCCGGCTCGATGAAAGTTTCATCACTTCGGCAGCGGTGATCGTGAGGTGCCGCCGCCGGACGAGGCCGGAGCAGGACGGGACCGTTGACGGGGAGGCGGTGGACAAGGAGGATCGGGGCGTTCTGTTGGGAGCGCTCCCAAAACCTAAGGAACCTCCATGAAGAGATACCGGGCCGCCTTACTGGCCCTCATCACCACGCTCGCCTTATCCCCCGTCACCGCCGCGGCGGCGGACGAAGGCCCCGAGCAGATCGTGAACGGTACCTTCGACACCGGCACCGCCCCCTGGTGGGGCACGGCGAACATCACCCTGGCGGTGGAGGACGGCCGTCTGTGCGCCGACATCCCCGGCGGCACCGCCAACCCCTGGGACGTCATCATCGGCCAGGACAACCTCCCCCTGGTGGCGGGCGAGACCTACGCCTACAGGTTCTACGCCTCGGGCACCCCGGCCAAGGTCGGCAAGGCGCTGATCCAGCTCCCGGTGGACCCCTGGACGCAGTACTTCGCCGCCAACCCCGAGCTGAGCGTCTCGGGCAACGACTACGCGTACACGTTCACCGCCCCCGTGTCGCTGACGAACGCGCAGGCCGTCTTCCAGCTGGGAGGCAGCGCCGAACCCTGGAGATTCTGCATGGACGACGTGTCGCTCAAGGGCGGGGCGGAGCCGGAGGTGTACGAGCCCGACACCGGCCCGAGGGTACGCGTCAACATGGTCGGCTACCTCCCGGCCGGCCCGAAGAAGGCGACGCTGGTGACGTCCGGGACGAGCGCCCTGGAGTGGGAGCTGAAGAACGCGGACGGCAAGACGGTGGCGCACGGCAGGACCGTCCCCAGGGGTGTGGACGACAGCTCCGGCCAGAACGTGCACACGATCGACTTCGGCGCCCACCGCAAGCCGGGCGCCGGCTACACGCTGACGGCGGACGGCGAGACGAGCCGCCCGTTCGACATCAAGGAAGACCTCTACGACGAACTGCCGACGGACGCGCTGAAGTTCTACTACCCCCAGCGCAGCGGCATCGAGATCCTCGACAGCCTCAGGCCGGGTTACGGCCGTCCGGCCGGTCACGTCGGCGTCGCGCCGAACCAGGGTGACGTGGAGGTGCCCTGCCAGCCCGGCGTCTGCGACTACACGCTGAACGTCAAGGGCGGCTGGTACGACGCGGGCGACCACGGCAAGTACGTCGTCAACGGCGGTATCTCGGTCCACCAGCTCATGTCCACGTACGAGCGGGACAAGGCCGCCTTCCGCGACGGCCAGCTCAACATCCCGGAGAGCGGCAACGGCCGCCCCGACATCCTGGACGAGGCCCGCTGGGAGCAGGAGTTCCTGCTGAGCATGCAGGTGCCGGACGGAAAGCCGCTCGCGGGCATGGCGCACCACAAGATCCACGACCAGGCGTGGACGGGCCTGCCGCTGCTGCCGCACCTCGACCCGCAACCGCGCGAACTGCACCCGCCGTCCACCGCGGCCACGCTGAACCTGGCCGCGACGGCGGCGCAGGCGGCCCGGCTGTTCGCGCCGTACGACGCGGCGTTCGCGGCGAAGAACCTGGCGGCGGCGCGCAAGGCGTGGGCGGCGGCCAAGGCGAACCCGGAGAAGTACGCCGACCCGAACGACGGTGTCGGCGGCGGCGCGTACAGCGACGGCGACGTCAGCGACGAGTTCTACTGGGCGGCGGCGGAGCTGTTCATCACGACGGGTGAGAAGGAGTTCAAGGACTTCGTGCTCGCCTCGCCGCACCACACGGGCGACATCTGGCGTGATCGCGGCTTCGACTGGGGCAACACCGCCCAGCTCGGCCGCCTGGAGCTGGCGACCGTGCCGAACGCGCTGCCGGACCGCGCCAGGGTGCGGCAGTCGGTGGTGCAGGGGGCCGAGAAGTATCTGGCGATCCAGCAGGCGCACCCGTACGGCATCCCGTACGACGTGCCCGACTACGACTGGGGCTCCAACAACCTGGTGCTCAACAACCTGGTCGTGCTGGCCACCGCGTACGACCTGACGGGCAAGGAGAAGTACCGGGCGGCGGTCAGGGAGGGCATGGACTACATCCTCGGCCGCAACGCGCTCAACCAGTCGTACGTGACCGGCTACGGCGAGGTCGCCTCGAAGAACCAGCACAGCCGCTGGTACGCCCGCCAGCTCAACCCCGAGCTGCCCAACCCGCCGCGCGGCACGCTGGCCGGCGGCCCGAACTCGGCCATCCAGGACCCGGTCGCGCAGCGCCTGCTGCAGGGCTGCGAGCCGCAGTTCTGCTACATCGACGACATCGAGTCGTGGGCGACGAACGAGCTGACCATCAACTGGAACTCGCCGCTGGCCTGGGTCTCGGCGTTCCTGGCCGACCGGGGCGAGCGCTCGGACTGCAAGGTACGCTACTCGGCGCACGGCTCGTGGCCGGGCGGGTTCACCACGCAGGTCGTGATCGAGAACATCGGCAAGAAGGCGGTGGACGGCTGGCAGTTGCGCTGGTCGTTCCTGGCCGGTCAGGAGGTCGGGCACTCCTGGGGGGCCGAGGTCTCGCAGGACGGCTCGGTGGTGACGGCCGAGGGCACCGGCTGGAACGACCGGATCAAGCCGGGCGGGACGGTGACGTTCGGCTTCAACGGCACCAACCCGTCGGGGCCGAACCCGGCGCCCGAGGTGTTCCACGTGAACGGGGCCCGCTGCGGGTGAACCGCCCATTCGGTTCGCCCGGATTTAGGTAGTTACGTCCTCGAACGGCGTGAAGACCACTACGCTGCCGGACGGAGCCGGAACCGATCGCCCCTCGCGACCGGACCGGCTCCGCGGGGACGGGCCCTGGCGGCGCCGTAGCGCCTCGGCCCCGGTCACCGGGCCGGGTGTACGCACCCGACCGGCATGTCCGGGGGCGGGCGCCGGCGCACGGCCATCGCCAGGGCCCTCATGTTCGCGGAGCGCCGCCGGCTGCGGATCATCCTCGGGAAGCTGCGGCTCGGCACGTCGGAGGCCAGGCCACAGGGGGCCGACTTCCTCAAGTACACACTGGTGTACGACCGGCACCGCGTCAGCCGCTACTCTTTGCCAGCGACCTGGAAGCCCGTCGTGGGCGACCTGGAACGGGCGATGGAAAGTACTGGGCGCCTGACTGAGCCGGTCGCGGGCAGGAGAACGGCGTGCTCAGCATCGGGGTCCCGCTCTCGCTGTCCGGCCGGTACGCCCGGTTCGGCGACCAGGCCGCGCGCGGCCTCGACGCCTGGCGCTCGCTCACGGACGGCGTGGAGCTGGTGGTCGAGGACGACAAGAGCGACCCCGAGGTGGTCGAGCGCGTGCTGCGCGACCTGGCGGGGCGCTGTGACCTGCTGCTGGGGCCGTACTCCGCAGGGCTCGCCCGCCGGGCCGGCCGGGTCGCCGTGGAGCAGGGGCTCCTGCTGTGGAACCACGGAGGCTCCGGCGGCCCCGCCTTCCCCGGTCACGTGGTCCCCGTCCTCACCCCGGCGAGCCGGTACGCCGAGCCGTTCGTCCGGCACCTCGTACGCGGCGGCGACTCGCGCCCGCTCTGGATCGTCCAGGGCACCGGCCGCTTCGCCCGCGAGGTGGCGCTGGGCGCGGAGCGGCGGGCGCGGATCGCGGGCCTGCCGGTGACCAGGCAGCGGCCGCGCGACCGGTCGTGGCACCTGTTCAGCGCGGGCTCGTTCGACGAGGACGTCACCACGGTGACGCACACGGAGGTGCCGGGCGCGGTGTGCGCGGTGGCGGCGGGCGTGCGCGCGTTCGGCGAGTGCGTACCCGATCCGCGCGGCGTCTACGGCGTCGGCCAGTGGTTCCCCGGCAGCGGCGCCGAGGCGGCGATCGGCTGCGCCGAGTCGGACTTCATCGCCGCGTACGGCGGGCCGCCCGACTATCCCGCCGTCCAGGCCGCGGCGGCGGCGATCCTCGCCGTCCACTGCGCGGAGCTGGCGGGCGGCACCGCGCCCGATGACCTGTGGCGGGCCGCCGCGGAGCTGCGGACCACCACCCTGTACGGCGCCTTCGCCCTCGACCCCGGCACCGGCGTGCAGACCGGCCACCGGACGGTGCTCACCCGCTGGGAGCCCGGCGGCCCGGTCAGTTACGAGTAAAACTCTCCATCAAGTGATTGACCAAGGGGCCGGACCAGAACTACCGTCGGCCCCATGACCCCTGGGGAGAGCACGCAGGCCGCCCTGATCCTCAAGGTCGCGACCCACCTGTTCGCGGCGCTCGGCTACGACGGCACGTCCACCCGCCAGATCGCCGAGGCCGCCGGGCTGAACATCGCCACCGTCAACTACCACGTGGGCGGCAAGCGGGAGCTCTATCTCGCCGTCATGGAGGCCGCGCACCAGGCGGAGAAGGCCGCCCTGGAACGCGCGCTCGAACGCCTGCCCGGCGACGACCCCGTGGCCGCCCTGCACCGGCTCACCGACGACTACCTCGACTTCTGCGTCGACCACCCCGAGGTGCCCGCCCTGTGGATGCACCGCTGGCTCTCCGACGCCGGCGACATCACCCAGCTCGAACGCCAATACGTCAAACCCCTGATGGAGACGGTGACCGCGGCCCTGCGGCCGGCCGTCGAGTCGGGGCTGATCTCCCCCGACGCCGACGTCGAGTACACCGTCTGGACCGTCATCTGGGCCGTGCACGGTTTCGCCAAGGGCGGCGTGCTCGACGCGGAGGGCCGCCGCAGGGCGGCCGGCGACCGTGCGGCGCTGCGCCGCTTCCGCGCCCACCTGCACCGCGTCGTGCACCGCACGCTCGGCCTGCCCGGCGACCTGCGGTGACCGCCCGCGGCGCCGCGCCGCCGGCCGGATACCTCGGGCGCGGCCGGCTGCTCGGCTACGGCGTCGGCTCCGTCGGCACCGGCGTGTTCTCCGCCGTGCCCGGGCTGCTGCTGCTCTACTACCTGACCGACATGCTCGGCGTGCCCGCGGCCGTGGCCGGCGTCGTGCTGGTCGCCCCCAAGATCTGGGACGTGCTGCTGAACCCGCTGGTCGGCGCCGCCAGCGACCGCGAGGCCGTCAGGACGGGCCGCAGGACGCGGCTGCTGATGACCGGGGCGCTGGCGCTGCCGGTGGCGTTCGCGCTGATGTTCGCGGTGCCGGGTGACGTGCCGGGGGCGGTGTGGGCGGGGGCGGCGTTCCTGCTCGCGGCCACCGCGTTCGCCTGCTTCCAGGTCCCGTACGTGGCCCTGCCCACCGAGATGTCCCCCGACCGGGGCGAGCGGACGCGGATCATGTCCTGGCGGGTGGTGTGCCTGACGGTCGGCATCCTGGTCGCGGGCGGCCTGGCCCCCGCCCTGGTCGAGCTGGCGGGCGGCGGGCGGGCCGGTTACGCCGTGATGGGCGTGACGATCGGCGCGATCATGGCGGCGGCGCTGGTGGCCTCGACGCTGGCCACCCGGTGGGTGCCGTCCCTTCCGGGGCCGCGCCAGCTCGGCCCGGTGGCGGCCTTCAGGCTGGCCCGGGGCAACCGGCCGTTCTTCGTGCTGCTGGCCGCGTTCGTGACGCAGGCGCTGGCCGTGGCGGTGATGCTGGCGGGAGCGCCGTACGTCGCGGCGTACCGGCTCGGCGACGACGGCCTGACCTCGGTGATGTTCGTCTGCCTCGTCGGGCCCAGCATGCTCGCCGTGCCCGCCTGGGCCTGGCTGGCGCGCGTCCACGGGCCGGTGCGCTGCTACCTGGCCGCGTCCATCGGCTTCTGCGGGGTCGCCGTGACACTGGTCCCCACCATCGCGGCGGGCGGGCTGGCCGCGACGCTGGCGCTGACCGCGCTGGCCGGCGTCTGCTACGCGGCGCTGCAACTGCTGCCGCTGTCGCTGCTGCCCGACACCGTGCACGCCGACGCGGCGCGTACCGGGCAGGCGCAGGCCGGGGCGTTCACCGGGTTGTGGACGGCCGGCGAGACGGCAGGCCTCGCGCTCGGCCCCGGCCTGTACGCGCTGGTGCTGGCCCTGTCCGGGTTCGTCTCCGCGGCGACCCCCGTCGCGCAGTCCCCTGGTGCGCTGACCGGGCTGCTGCTCGGCTTCACCGCGCTGCCCGCCCTGCTCATGCTGATCAGCCTGCCGTTCGTCCTCCGCTACGGCAGGCTCACCCTCACCAGAAAGGAGGCCGTGTGACCCTCCCCCCGGCCGGCCGGTCCGCCGAGGACCTGCTGGCGGAGATCGCCCGGCTCAAGGAGCACGACCTGCCCGTACGCGGCGGTCAGGTGACCGCCTACGTCTACGACACCGGCCGGGCCGCCGTGCACGACGCCGCGACCCGGGCGTACCTGGAGATGCTGGAGGTCAACTGCCTCGACCCGACCGCGTTCCCCAGCGTGGTCGAGATGGAGCGGCAGGTCGTCGGCGCGGTGTCCGACCTGCTCGGCGGCGGCCACGGGATCTTCACCAGCGGCGGCACCGAGTCGATCATGCTGGCCGTGAAGGCCGCCCGCGACCGCGCCGCCCGCGACCGGCCGAACCTGGTGCTGCCCGTCACCGCGCATCCCGCCTTCCACAAGGCGGCCCACTACCTGGGCGTCGAGGTCAAGGCCGTGCCGGTGGACCTGGAGACGTACAAGGTGCGGCCCGCCGACGTGGCCGCCGCGATGGACGAGCGGACGGTGCTGGTCGTCGTGTCCGCGCCGTCGTACCCGCAGGGCGTGATCGACCCGGTCGAGGAGGTCGCGGCGCTGGCCGCGGCCGCCGGGGTGCCGTGCCACGTGGACGCGTGCGTGGGCGGATGGCTGCTGCCCTGGTTACGGGAGGCGGGCGCGGCGATGCCGGCGTTCGACCTGTCGGTGCCCGGTGTCACGTCGCTCTCCTGCGACCTGCACAAGTTCGGCTACGCGCCCAAGGGCGCTTCTGTGCTGCTGTTCGCCGATCCCGCGATGCGGCGCAAGGCGTACTTCGCCTCCGCCGCCTGGCCCGGGTACACGATCATCAACGCGACCGTGCAGAGTTCGCGCTCGGCCGGGCCGCTCGGCGGCGCCTGGGCGACGCTGCAGGCGCTGGGCCGCGAGGGGTACGTGGAACTCGGCCGGGCCACGCTTGAGGCGACCCGCCGGCTGCGCGACGGCCTCGCCGCGATCCCCGGGCTGCGGGTGCTCGGGGAGCCCGAGTCGTCGCTGGTGGCCTTCACGGGTGACGACGTGGACGTGTTCGTGCTGGCCGACGAGGCGCGGGCGCGCGGCTGGTTCCTGCAACCGCAGCTCTCGTACGCCGGGATCCCCGCGAACCTGCACATCACGGTCACCGGCGTCACGCTGTCCGGGGTTGAGGCCATGCTGAAGGTCATCGCCGAGTCGGCCGACGCCGCCCGCGAGCGCGGGCCCGCCGTGCTGCCCGACGGTCTCGTGGAGCTGGTCGCCGGCATCGACCTGGACGCGATCGACGACGCCACGTTCGCCGAACTGAGCGCGTCGGTCGGCGTGGACCTGCGGCCCGGCTCGGGACAGCCGGAGATGGCCGTGGTGAACGCCGTCCTGGACGCCCTGCCACCCGCGTCCAGGGAGGCGGTGCTGGTGCGCTTCCTGTCGGTCATCTACGGCGGCTGACCCGCGGCGCCGGGTTCGGCCGTCCACGGCCGGTCCCGGCGTCAGGTCGGGAACGTGGCCTCGATGCGGTGGCCGCCCTCCGGCAGGGGGGCGCACTCCAGGGTGCCGCCCGCCAGCTCCACCTGACGCCGCAGGTCGAGCAGGCCGATGCCGGAGGTGGCGGTGAAGTGGGGCACGCCGGCGTCGGGCCGGCCGCCGGTGTGCCGCACGGTCACGCGTACCGCGCCCGGCAGCCACCGCACCAGCACCCGCGCGCCCGCCCCCGGCGCGTGCTTGCGGGCGTGCGCCAGCGCCGCCTCCACCACCACGTACGCCGTCCGCCCCACCAGCCCCGGCACCGGCACCGGCGTGCCGTCCACCGACAGCTCGACCGGCAGCCCCTCCCTGGCCGAGTCGATCACCAGGGGCCGCAGGTCGGGCAGCGGCAGCCCGAGGTCGAAGCCCTCACCGGTGCCGCGCCGTAACAGCGCGACCATGTGGCGCAGCTCGTCCAGCGCCTCCGACCCCGCCGCCCTGATCTCCTCGGCCGCCGCCCTGGCCCGCTCGTCGCCGGTGTTCATCGCCATGATCCCGGCCTGGAGCACCATGCGGCTGACGCGGTGGGTGACGACGTCGTGCAGCTCACCGGCCAGGCGCTCGCGTTCGACGCGCTGGTCGCGCTCGGCCAGCTCGGCGCGGAGGCGGTCCCTGACGCGGACGTAGCGGCCGTACATGACGGACAGAGCGATGACGGCCTCGGTGCGCCCGGCCAGCGGCAGGCGGTCGGAGAGCGCGAGCACGCCGAGCGCCAGCACGATCACCGGCAGCCAGCGCGCCAGCGGCCGCTCGCCGGCAGCGAACGCCATCGCGGCGTACGCGGCGAACGGCCCGGCGGGCGGCCAGATCGGGGCACCAGGCGCGGGCGGCGGCACCACCGAGGGGAGGAGCACCGCGAGGACGGGCAGCGCGACCGCCGTGGCAGCGCCGACCCAGGCCACCGCGAGCGGAGCGCGGCGCAGCCACAACACCGGGACCGCCGCCGCCAGCAGGATCGCCAGGACCGCGCCCGTATGGCCGGTCGCGAGCGTCAAGCCGGCCGCGACCAGGACCGCGATGGCGTCGATCGGTCGCGGGCGGGCACCGTCCACCGCCTCATCGTACGATCACCCGCCGTGCCTGCCCACCCCCGATCCGGTAGCCGCTCAGACCCGAGTGATGCGGACGGCGTCGGCGATGACGTACCCGGTGGTGGAGGTCCACCGGCTCACCCCGACCACGTTGTACGTGCCGGCGTTGAGGGAGAAGGTGCCTATCGACCGCCAGGCTCCGCCGTTGCTCCGCTGGTCCACGGTGACGGTCTGGTTCCCGCCCGAGGCCGCCACCAGGTACGGCGTCGCGCTGTTGTAGCCCGCGTCGGCCGGATACCACACCTCGACCCGGTAGCTGCCCGCGCTCGGGATCGCGGCGCGGAACCACGCGGGATCGCTGGCCGCGACCGGGGCGGCGAAGCGGTAGTCGGTGCCGTGCAGCTGCCCCGAGTACGTCGAGGTGCCCCACGCGGAACCGGCCGTGAACCCGGCGTCCGCGTTGTCCACCACCACGCTGAACCCGCCGCCGCCACCGCCCGGCGCGCGGCCCTGGCTGGGCGCGCTCTCCTGGTGGGTGCGGTTGAGCGCGGTCACGTAGTAGGTGGGCGACGCGATCGGAGCGGGGTCGGTGAACGTCTTCTGCCTGGTCGTCCCGATCAGGTTCGTCGCGTCGGCGAACGAGCACTCGCCGGCCGTCCCGTCCACCCGGTAGACCGCGTAAGCGGTGCCCGAGCCGGTCCAGGCGAGCTGCACGCTCCCGCCCGAGCGGGTGGCCGACGTGATCGACGGCACGGCGGGCGCGGCGGCGGAACCGCGCGCGGGCACCAGCGCCGGCCTCGTGTAGTGGTCGCGGACGACCTTGGTGAACGCGCCGATCCTGTCGGCCTTGACGTCCTTGGCGCTGAAGAAGACGTCCCCGGTGATCTCGGGATGCCG
Source organism: Nonomuraea sp. NPDC049421 (assembly GCF_040677005.1). Taxonomy (NCBI): domain Bacteria; kingdom Bacillati; phylum Actinomycetota; class Actinomycetes; order Streptosporangiales; family Streptosporangiaceae; genus Nonomuraea; species Nonomuraea sp. NPDC049421. The sequence continues at coordinate 42,931 of NZ_JBFAQA010000018.1, read as the reverse complement.
GCGGTTGTCGAGGAGGTGGTCGCTCAGCTCTGCCGGGTCCTGCCAGGCGGCGTCCTGCCCCGACGCGCCCGCCCGGTAGGCGGCCTGACCGACGACGAGCTGCACGCCGGTGCCCCTCGCCACGTCGGACCACCAGGCGGTGAGCACCTCGTACGCGGCCGTCGAGAAGCCGATGTGCCAGTAGATCTGCGGCGCCAGGTAGTCGACCCAGCCCTGCTTGACCCAGGTGCGGGTGTCGGCGTAGATCGCGTCGTACGACTGCAGGCCCGACGTGCGCGAGCCGAGCGGGTCGGTGCCCGCGTTGCGCCAGATGCCGAACGGGCTGATGCCGAACGCCACATGCGGCTTGGCCGCGTGGATGCGCTGGTCGAGCTCGCGTACGAGGCGGTTGACGTTGTCGCGGCGCCAGTCGCCGACGTTGCCGAACGAGCCGCCGTAACGGGCGTAGGCGTCGGCGTCGGGGATGTTCTGGCCGCTGACCGGATACGGGTAGAAGTAGTCGTCGAGGTGTACGCCGTCCACGTCGTACTTGCTGACGGCGTCCATGATCGCGTCCTCGATGAAGGCGCGGACCTCGGGGATGCCCGGGTTGTAGTAGAGCTTGCCGCCGTAGGCGAAGCGCCAGTCGGGGTGCTGCCGCGCGGGGTGCGTGGAGACCAGCCTGGACGGGTCGTCGTGGTTGGCGATCCGGTACGGGTTGAACCAGGCGTGGAACTCCAGGTTCCTGGCGTGGGCCTCGGCGACCATGAAGGCCAGCGGGTCGTAGCCGGGGTCGCGGCCCTGGGTGCCGGTCAGCCACTGCGACCATGGCTCGTACGGCGACGGCCAGAACGCGTCGGCCGTCGGCCTGACCTGCACGATCACGGCGTTCATGCGCTTGGAGACGGCCAGGTCGAGCCAGGCGCGATACTCGGCCTGCTGCGCCGAGACGCTGAGCCCGGTGCGGCTGGGCCAGTCGATGTTGGCGACCGAGGAGATCCACATGGCCCGGAGCTGGCGCTTCGGGGTGGCGGGGTCGGGGGTGCAGGCCGCGGCCGCGGCGGAGAGGGGGTTCACGAGGCTGAGGAGTGCGGCGGTGAGCGCCGCCAGGACGATACGCGGAAGCGCGGTCACGAAGGAAAGTTTCAGCGCAATCGACGGATTGCGCAATGGTCTTCAGAAAGATCGGAGGACCCAGGCGTCCGTTGAAGGGCGAGAAGTTTCACTTAACTCGGAAGTAATGTCAATTATCGACATTTGTCAGGAGATTGCCGTAGCGTGCTGCCGTCACGTCTGTGAACGAGGAGCCCCCATGACTCTCGCCCGCACGCGATTAGCAGCCCTCGCCACCGCGATCCTCACCCTCATTCTCATCGGCGCAGGCCAGCCCGCCTGGTCCCAGTCCGCCGAGCCCCCACTGCCCGCCGCGTTCACCAAGGCGGCCGAGACGCACGACGTACCGCGTGACCTGCTGGTCGCGCTCGCCTACGCCGAGACCCACCTCGACGGACACGGCGGCGAGCCCAGCGCCAGCAACGGCTACGGCGTCATGCACCTGGTCAGCAACCCGACCAACCACTCGCTCGAACAGGCCGCCAAGCTCACCGGCATCCCCGCCGACCAGCTGAAGAAGGACGACGCGGCCAACATCCTCGGCGGCGCGGCCGTCCTGCGCGCCCACGCCGACGCGCTCGGCCTCGACGACGGCGCCCGCAAGGACCCGGGCCGCTGGTACCCGGCCGTCGCCAAGTACGGCAACGCCTCCTCCCCCGAGCTGGCCCGCCTGTACGCCGACGCCGTCTACGAGCAGCTCGGACTCGGCATCGACACCAAGGGCGTCCGCGTCGCGCCCCAGGAGATCACCGCGGACCGCGGCGAGTACGCCGAGGCCCGCGACCTGAACGCGCGTGCCGGCCAGAAGTCCGGCCAGGCGGCCGAAACCCCCGCCGCCATCGCCAGCGCCGACTACCCGCCGGCCGCCTGGGTCGCCGCCAGCTCCAGCAACTACCGTGTCTCCAACCGCGAGACCAGCTACAACATCGACAAGGTCGTCATCCACGTCACCCAGGGCTCCTACGCCGGGACCATCTCCTGGTTCCAGAACCCGGCCGCGCAGGTCTCCGCCCACTACGTGGTCAAGTCCTCCAACGGCGCCATCACCCAGATGGTCCGCGACAAGGACGTCGCCTGGCACGCCGGCAACTCCAGCTACAACAACCGCTCCATCGGCATCGAGCACGAAGGCTTCGTCAACGACGCCTCGTGGTTCACCGACGCGATGTACCGGGCCTCGGCCGCGCTCACGCGCTACCTGTGCGACAAGTACAACATCCCGAAGAACCGGACCGGCATCATCGGCCACAACGAGGTGCCCGGCGCCACCCACACCGACCCCGGCTCCAACTGGAACTGGACCACGTACATGAACTACGTGACCGGTGGCGGCGGCACCCCGAGCTGGACGACCACGGTCGACAACAGCACCTCCGGGCAGTTCACCGCCAGCGCGAACTGGGGCACCTCCAGCTACTCCAGCCAGCGCCACGGCGCCGACTACCGCTTCGCCGACCCGGTCGCCTCCAGCGACCCGGCCTGGTACTCGGCCACCATCCCCAGCGCCGGCACGTACCGGGTCGAGGTCTGGTACCCGGCCGACCCCGGCTACAACAGCTCGGCGCCGTACATCGTGGCGACATCGAGCGGCAACCAGACCGTGTACGTCGACCAACGCTCAGGCGGCGGAGCCTGGCGCTCCATCGGCACCTTCTCCCTGAACGCGGGCACGTACAACGTGGTCGGGGTGAGCCGCTGGACCTCAGGCACCGGCCTCGTCATCGCCGACGCCGTCCGCATCAGCCGCTGACCCTCTGAATAACCCCGGCCCGCGCCCGCTTACCTCCCGGGCGCGGGCCGCACTTCAGCGGTCAGAAATCGAACTCACCCAGCTTCACCCCACCCAGGAAAGCCCGGAACACCTCACCCCGCAGCACCATCGGCGGAACGTCCTGCTGCTCGGAATCGCGGATCGCGTACCGGTCGCCGCTCAGCTTGGCGGCGTAGAGGCAGTCCCCGCCGTTGGGGCCGGAGAGTGTGGACTTGACCCATCGAGCGGTTTCCAGCTCGGCGCGCAGTTCATCACCGATCGTCATACCGTGCCGCCACCTCACTTATCAGGCGCTTGCTTACGTGTACCGGATGTGCCCATTCGCGAATTACGTCATACATTTCGCAGATGCGACGCACTGTCTCCTGATGGGCAGAAACGTGTGCCTGCGCGGCCGCTTCGAGGTACACGTGGTCCGACATGCCATCGCCCTGCACATGGGAGAAGGCCCCAAGAACGCCGGCTGTGGCACCCACATCGAGCGGAACCACCTGCACCGAGATGTTGGGCCGCTCAGCCATCACGAGCAGGTGGCGTAGTTGTTCCCGCATCACCTGCTTTCCGCCCACAGGTCGCAGGAGCACGCATTCATCGAGCAGCGCCCGATAGGCCGGCGGCTCGCTTCGCTCCAGCACAGCCTGCCGCCGGAGCCGCGCCTCGACGCCCTCCTCGATCCACAGGTCGGTGGCCAGCGGCCATGCCGCGAGAACGGCTCGCGCGTAGTCAGCGGTTTGAAGCAGCCCGGGGATCACGAGCGGTTGCCAAGTGCGGATGGTGTGCGACCTTTCTTCCGCTTCGGGCCATTCGCGGAACCACTTCGGCACGGACATGGCCGTTGTGTTGGGGAGGAGGTCGAAGAGCTCGCCGTTGAGGCCGAGGACTGCTTCGACGGTGAGGGTGAATTGCCTCGTCGGTCGGCGTTTTCCGCGTTCGATCAGCCCTACCAGGCTCTCGCTGCAGGAAAGCAGCTCTCCCAGAGCCGTTTGCGAGAGGCTTGCTCGCTCGCGGGCCTTTCGCAGGATCTCGCCGTACGTCCCCTCGCCCATGGTTCTCACGCCCATCCGTCCGGGTACAGACCGTGACTCAGCGATTACAAAATAGCGGTGGAATGCCACGCTGGTAAGGGCGTGCGGACAACGGGCTAACCGGCTGTCGGCACGAAACAGCGGCAATTCACAGCAAAGTCGGTGATCGCATGCGCATGGCAGCGGAGATTCCGGACGTCGATGTGTGGCGGCATACGACCCTGCGCCGAAACGACAGAATCTCGTGGCAGGCTCGGCAGGCGACCGGGCTCTGGCTTGTCGACAGTCACCCCGCTCTACGGGCGGATGCCCTCCAGGTCGTCGCCGAGCTGGTCGCCAACGCGGTGCGGCATGTGCCGGGTGGGAGGCGGCGGGGCTGGGTGACGGTGCGGCTCGGGTTCGGGGACGGGTTCGTCCGGGTGCAGGTGATCGATCCGGGGGCGCGGCGGGCGGTGCCGTGCTTCGGCTCCCAGACCGGGACTCTGGAGGAGTCGGGGCGGGGGCTTGGGATCGTCGCAGCCCTGAGCATCCGGTACGGCACCGAGGTGCTCGGGCGCGGCCACCGGGTCGTCTGGGCCGATCTCGCGGCCATTCCGTGAACAGGAAATACCCGGGGTGGGAGATCCTTGAGGGTGCCGGGGGTGGGTACATCGCGTACCGGGTCGTTCTTGTCGCCCGGACCAGCGGGTTGTCCAATGTCCGGTGCGGGGCCACCCTCGATGAGTTGTTCCGGCACCTTGCTCAGGAAATGGCGTCAGGCGGTGGCGCCGCCGTCTATGACGTGGTCGGTGCCCACGACGAAGCTTGACTCGTCCGACGACAGCCACAAGGCGGCGGCGGCGATCTCGTCCGGGGTTGCAACGCGGCCGATCGGGAGCGAGCTCTTCATGCGGGTGTCGCGGTCTTCGCGGGTTTCGCCGGGGCGCATCGACATGGGGGAGTCGATGGGGCCGGGGCTGAGGGCGTTGATGCGGATGCCGTCGGTGATGTGGTCGCGGGCGGCGGTTCTCGTCAGGTGGCTCACCGCGGCTTTTGAGGCGGCGTAGGCGCTGGCCCCTGCCAGGCGCCAGTGGGCTCCCAGGTTCGACGCGACGTTCACGATCGTGCCGCCGCCGTTGGCTCGCATGTGAGCGATCTCGTGCTTCATCGACAGGAACACGCCCTTGAGGTTGACGGCGACCACGTCGTCCCAGGTGTCCTCGTCGTAGTCGGCCAGCGGGGCGACCGTGCCGAAGATGCCGGCTGCGTTGAGGGCGATCTCGAGGCGGCCGTAGCGGCTTACGGCGGCGTCCACCATGGCGGCGACCGACGCCGAGCGCGTCACGTCCACCGCGTACGCGCTCGCCCGCCCGCCGCTCTCCTCGATCAGTTTCACCAGCTCCGCGAGCCGGGCCTCATCGCGGCCCGCGACCAGGACGGCGGCGCCCTCCCGCGCGTACGCGAGCGCCGCCGCCCGTCCCACGACCCCGCTCGCGCCCGTGACGAGCGCGACCTTGCCTTCGAACCTTCGCTGCATGGATTCCATACCAATCGTTCTCATATTTGGACGGCCATCATGGCCTGGTCGACCGCGTCGCGCAGGCGGCGCGGGTCGGGGTCGGCACGGGCGAGGACCTGGAGCCCCTGCAGCAGGACGAGGAGGAACGCGGCCAGCGCCTGCGGGTCCTTGCCCGACGGGATCTCACCCTGGGCGCGGGCCCGCACGAGCGCGCCGGTCAGCGCCGTCTCCAACTCCGTCCAGCTCGCCGCCACCTTCGCCAGCACGGCCGGGTCGCGGGCGGCGAACTCGACGGCCGAGTTGACCACCATGCAGCCCCGCCGCAGCTCGTCGGCCAGGCAGGTGGCCACGTACGAGTCCAGGAGCGCCCGGACGGCGGGCACCGCCGGCCCCGGCTGGGAGAGCGGGCCGATCACGTCGCGCCCCCGCACGTAGCGGTCGAGCGCCTTGACGTACAGCTCCCGCTTCCCTCCGAACGTCGCGTAGATGCTCGCCTTCGCGACCCCGAGCCGCTCCACGAGGTCGGCCATCGACGTCGACTCGTAGCCGCGCTCCCAGAACAGCTCAAGCGCATGCTGCAACGCCACGTCCGGGTCGAACTCCTTGGTCCTTGCCACGGCCGTGACGCTAGCAGTATTGAGACCGATCGGTCAAAAATCCGTCTCGCCGAGCTGCCGGTAACATCGGCTGCCGCCCCTCAGCGCGGCGTGAGGACTGCCCTCCAGGCACCGTCCGCCTGGCTGTTGGAGTTGGCGGCGAGCTGGGTGGCCCTGGAGCCGTCCACGCTGACCAGCACCAGCCCGTTCTTGAACTCGTTCTCGCACGTCCCCGCGCACCCGAGCGCGATGACCTCGTCGTCGCCGGCCCAGGCGTGCAGCTGCAGCACCCGCTGACGGCCGGCCACCTCGCCGGTCTTGATATCGGTGATCTTCGTGGGCAGCCCGTCGTCACCGAGCAGCAGCCGGCCGTCCGGCGAGAGCGCCGAGTGTCGCGAGTGGCCGACGTAGTGCTGCCCGGCCGGCGCCTCCGTTTCCTTGCCGTCGATCGTGTACCAGACACGATCGGGGCGGTTGATCGTGGGGCTCCAGATCAGCGTGCCGTCGAGGCTCCAGCCAAGGTCCTGGCGCCTGTTCCCTTCGAGCCGCCGCTCCCCAGGGGTGCGCAGGAAGGGAAGACCTTCGTCCATGGTGGGCAGCGGCGTCAGCTCGTGGTAGTCGGTGGTGCCCGCCGGCACGTCGATGACGTAGTAGCCGGTGCGCGGGCTGGGGGCCCTGCGTGGGCCGAACTCTTCGCCTAGGGATTCCTGCAGGTCAGGGTATTCGGAGTAGGCGGTGGCGAGGATCCTGGTGCCGTCCGGGGACCAGGCGACCGAGGCCACCGAGTGCTCCAGCTCGTACCAGGCGAGCATCTGCCGGGTGTTCATGTCGAGCACGCCCACCCGCTTGCCCATCACGTCGCCCTCGACGACGGCCGCGACCTGAAGGCCGGGGGCGACGTCCACCCACGCGTACGGGGTCCGCTCGTAGCCGCCGGTGCGCGGGTCGTACAGGGACCAGGTGTACCGGATGCGCCGCAGGTCGTTCTCGATGGGCTCGGCGCTTGTCTGGTAGTACGCCGAGACGGCCACGGTCCCCGCGGCGATCAGCTTGGCTGGCGGGACGTTCTCCGTGTCGGTACGCACGTCCGTCGGCGCCGGCGACGGCCTGGCCGGCAGCTGCACCCCGTCGGCGGGCGCCACGACGGGGTCGGCGCGGCCGGTCACGAACACCGCGACGGCCGCGATCATGGCGCCCACCAGCAGCATGGCCCCCAGCGGCACCCAGGGAGCGCGCCTGCGCAGCGCCCGGTCGGCGAGGTCGGCCGGCACCTCGGCCTCGTCCGCCCATTCCTCGAACGTGTCACGCAGCAACCTGCTCATCTGGCCACCTCCTCCATTCCCTGTGCCAGCTCGGGGGCGATCTCGCGCAGCCGCGCCAGCGACCGGTGCGCGGTGCTGCGCACGGTGCCGACGGTGCAGCCCAGCATCTTCGCCACCTCCTGCTCAGGCAGGTCCTCGAAGTACCGCAGCACGAGCACCGCCCGCTGCCGGGCGGTCAGCCTGGACAGAGCCGAGCGCAGCACGAGGCGCAGCTCGCTCTGGTGGTGGGCGTCGCGCGCGGCCCGTTCCGGCGGGCTCGCCTGCACGACCTCGGGCCGGCGTACGCTCGCCCGCCACCAGCTCACCTGCTGCCGGTACATGATCTGCCGGACGTACGCCTCCGGCGTCGCCACCCGCCGCCATCTGCCCGCCAGCTTCGCCAGCGCCGTCTGCACCAGGTCTTCGGCCGCGTGCTGGTCCCCGCCGGTCAGCAGGTATCCGAGCCGCATGAGGGCAGGCGATCGCGCGGCGACGAACTCGCGGAACAGGTGTTCGTCCGCGGCGTCCACGGTCACCTCCAAGGGGATCGACAATCACCCTTGCAGACGCCGTGGCGCCGCCCCGCTATGCGACCTATCGAAGGTCGTGGTGCTGCTGGGCGGCCTGCAGCGCCGGGGTGTTCTCGCTGAACCAACTCAGCAGCGCGCACAGCTGCCGCGCCAGGCTCCGCCCCAGGGGCGTCAGGCGATAGCTGACCTGCGGCGGGACCGTCGGCTCCACCAGGCGTTCGGCCAGCCCGTAGCGCACCATCGACTTGAGGTGCTGCGACAGCATCTTCTGGCTGATCCCGCCGATGTGCCGGTGAAGAGCGGAAAAGCGCATCGGCCCGGGAACCAGCGCGGCGATGATCAACGCACCCCATCGCCCGGTCACCTCGGCCATGACCGGCCGGGCCGGACAGTCCTTGTCGAAGGAGTCCGCCGGCAGCTCGAACTGCTCACTCACCGCCATGCCCCGAGCTTACAAAAAGGTACGTACTTACGAAAGGTGAGCCGCAGTTCTACAGTCGAACCCACCTGCAAACACGACGAACGGATTCAAAGTGGTAGCAAGCCATGTATCCCCGGCCTTCCTCGGCTGGGACCTCGGAGGCATCGTGGTCCGCCGCATCGACGAGATCGACATGTCACCGGCGACCAGCCAATGGCTGCTGCCCGACGCCACCCCGGAACACCTGCACCACCCCTTGCTCCCCCCCGATTTCACCGCCGTCGCGATGCACGTCCACCTCTTCGCGATCGAGGCGAACGGCCGGCGCATCCTCGTCGACACCGGCATCGGCAACGACAAGCCCCGGCAGATCCCCGACGCCGACAACCTCCGGACCCCGCTGCTGCACCGGCTGACCGCCGCGGGCTTCGCCCCGGACACCGTAGACCTGGTGATCACCACGCACATGCACGTCGACCACGTCGGCTGGAACACCCACCTGGCCGACGGCCGCTGGACGCCGACCTTCCCGAACGCCCGCTACCTCACCGACCGCAGGGAATGGGACTACTGGACCGCCGCCGCGGAAACCGACGAGGACGTCGCCCAGGCGCACCGCGACTCGCTGCGGCCCGTCCGCGACCACGGCCTGTACGACCTGCTCGACATCCCCGCCTCAGGGCTGGACGTGGCCGACGGCGTCCGCCTGGTGCCCACCCGCGGCCACACGCCCGGCCACCTGTCGGTGAAGCTGACCGGCGCCGGCCGCAACGCGCTGATCAGCGGCGACAGCCTGCATCATCCCGTGCAACTGGCGTACCCCGACATGGGGAGCGTCGGCGACGTCGATCCCGCCGAGGCACGGACCACCCGCCACCGCCTGCTGACCGAGCTGGCCGGTACCGACGACCTGCTGCTGGGCACCCACTTCACGCATCCCACCGGCGGACGGGTCTGTCGGGAGGGCGACCGGTTCCGGCTGCTGGACGCGTCCCCGGCCCTGCTCCCTAGCGCGTGACGTCCGGGTCTTCGTCGTCGTCCGGGCGGGTCGGCGTGGGGTTGAGGTATTCGAGCGGAGCGTCGTCCCGTACGGCCCGCTCCGCCTCGGGCGTCTCCTCCACGGGACGGATCTGCTCCGGCACCTCCAGCAGGCCGAGCGTGTCCTGCTCGCCCCTTCGGGTGATGACCGCGTTGATGGCCTCGGTCAGCTCCTGCCTGTCGTAGGCGCCCTCGGGCAGCTCGTTGAGGTGCCCGAGCAGGTCGGCGGGCAGGCTGACGTGCCGGGACGCCTGCGCGTACACGTCTCTCATCGCCACCCGCTCGCGTCCCTGGAACGCCTCGTCGATCGCCTGGCGCAGCTCGTCGAGCACCGCGTGTTCCGTCATCAGCTCTCCCCCGGAGTTCCGTGGAGCAGGTCGTCCGCCTGCTCCGCCACCATGTCCACCGTGACGTCGCGCACCCAGGACTCCTCGTGCGGGCAGCGCTCGGCCGCCGGGTCCACGCCGTCCGCGCCGCAGGCCGGGCAGGCCGTGGTCCACGAGATCAGCGGCCGGTGCGCGGCCCTGCTGAGCGGGCCCGCGTTGATGAGGTTGCCGCACCAGTAGACGGCGACCGTGGGGGTGCCGACGGCCGCGGCCAGGTGGCGCGGGCCGGTGTCGTTCGCGATGAGCAGGTCGCATCGCTCGTAGAGCGCGGCGAGGCCGCCCAGCCCGAGGGTGCCGACGACGGGGATCGCGGGCCGCCGCATGGCCGCGACGACGCCCGTGACCAGGTCCTCCTCCGCGCGGGTGCCGGTCACGACCACCGGTCTTCCGGTACGGTCGGCGGCCTCGGCGAAGCGCTCGACCGGCCAGCGCCTGCGCGGGTCGGTGGCGCCGGGATGCACGGCGACCAGCCCCCGCGGCGTCCTGCCGAGCACGCGGGCCAGCTCGGCCCGGTCGCCGCCGGTGACCTCCATGCGCGGCTCCAGCCCGCCGCCCACCCCGCCGACCAGCGCCGCGACCTGGAGGAAGCGCAGGGTGTCGTGGTGGTAGTGGGTGTACGGCAGCCACCGGTCCAGGCTCTCCGCCCCGGGCGCGCGCAGCCCTGCGGTCACCCGGGCGCCCAGCCGGCGCACGAACGGGTTGGAGTAGCGTCCGCCGCCGTGGATCTGCACCGCGAGGTCGAAGCGCCGCTCCCGCAGCTCGTCGTAGAGCACGTCGGGGGCGCCGCGCCCGCTCTCGTACGTGGACACGCCCGTGATCGGCGGCAGGGCCACCACGTCGTCCACCGGCCCTGGCCGCCCGGTGAGGAACGCGGCATGCCACGGCGTGGCGAGCAGGGTGAGCTGCGCGCCGGGATAGGCCCGCTTGAGCGCGTCCAGCGCCGGCACGGCCATGAGGTAGTCGCCGAGCGCGTTGGCCCGGAGCACCGCGATCCGCCGCACATCCGCCACCAGCCCGCCGCCCGCTTCCGAGCCGGCCACGGTCCCCAGGCCGGCGCTCACCGCGGGATCAGGCGCGATCATGACGGCTCCATCACGTAGTCGTAGCACTCGGCGGTGCGGTCCACGACGGTGGTCGGCAGCTCCAGGTGGTAGGCGCGGCTGGGCAGCAGCCCGGCGCCACCGTGCCGTTCCATGACGCGGAGCTGCGCCACGACGTCCTCGCCGGCGTGCGCGGCCGGCACCGACCGCCAGAACTCGAACCCGCCGCACCCCTCCAGCAGGGCCCGGTCGTAGAGCACGCACCCGCCGATCCAGGCCACCTTGTACGCCTGCCACGCCGCCCTGATCCCCACCTTCTCGGCCAGGTGCAGCGGGTTGGCCGCGTTGTGCAGGGTGTGCCGCCGCCAGGCGGGGCTGTCCCTGCGCACCCGCTCGGGCCACACCTGCCGGGCCCACTCCTCGTACGGCGCCAGCTCGTGGGGCCGCCGGTCGTGCCGGTAGGACAGCCCGTGCAGCCCGTACCCGACGAACCCGCACCCCAGCTCCCCGAGAGCGGACACCAGCACGGAGACCGCACCAGGCTCGAGCCACACGTCGTCGTCCAGGTAGAGGCACCACCGCCGCTCCGCCTGCTCCAGCAGGAACTGCCGCTGCTCGGCGAGCCCCCGTGCGGGCACGTGGCGCAGCAGCGAGACGGGATGGCCGCGGTGCTCCAGGATCCGTACGGCGCTGGCCACCAGCGGGTCCCCGGTCACCGGCACGGACGACTGGTCGGAGATCACGACCCGGAACCCGCGCGCGTCCTGCGCCGCGAGCCCGGCCAGCGTCACCGCCAGCGAAGCCGGGCGGTCCTTGGTCGGTACGAGCACATCGAGGTCTCCAGGGCCGTGCATAGCCGCCTGGCTACCCGTCCCCTATCGCGCCTAACTTCCGGTATGCCGGGTTTGAGCAGGGCTTTTACAGGTACCTCCTCCTCATGGGCACAGACAAGATCCCCAGCGCCGTGGTCGTCGGCGACGTCATGCTCGACTCGTGGCTCCACGGCTCTGCCAAGCGCCTCGCCCAGGAGGCGCCGGTGCCCGTGATGAGCCTGGAGACCACCGAGGACGCTCCCGGCGGCGCCGCCAACACCGCCGCCAACCTGGTGGCGCTCGGCGCCCGCGTCCGGCTGGTCGGCGTGGTGGGCGACGACGAGTGCGGCGCGACGCTCGTCGAGTCGCTGCGCCTGCTCGGCGTCGGCGTCGATCTCGTGACCGTGCCCGGCCGGCGTACGGCGCACAAGCGGCGGCTGATCACCAGCGGCCAGCTCACCGCCCGCTACGACGAGGAGGACCACGGCGAACTCCCCGAGGACGCCGAGCGCGAGCTGCTCGGCCGGCTGACCGACGCCCTGGCCGGGGCCGACGTGGTCGTCGCCTGCGACTACGGGGGCGGCGTCTGCACGCCGGCCGTCCGCAAGGCCCTGGCGGGACAGCCGCTGCTGGTCGTGGACGCGCACGCGGTCGCCCCCTGGCGCGAGTGCGGCCCGTACGCGGTGCTGCCGAACTTCGCCGAGGTCGTCCGCCTGCTCGACGACGAGGACGAGACCGGCGACCGGCCCGCGTACCTGATGGCCAGGTCCGAGCAGCTCCTGGAGCTGACCGGCGCGCGCATGGTCGTCACCACCCTGGACGGCGAGGGCACGCTGCTGCACCGCCCGGGGCAGCCGCCGTACCGGACCTACGCCCAGCCCGCGCCGCAGCACATGGCGACGGGTGCGGGCGACACGTACACGGCCGCGTTCGCGCTCTGGCTGACCGGCGGCGCGGCCCCCGAGGAGGCGGCGCGGGCCGGGCAGGCGGCGGCCGGGGTGGTCGTCCGCCGCCAGGGCACCGCCGTCTGCACCCGGTACGAGCTCCAGCGCGCCCTGCGCCGCCAGGAGGGCCAGGAGGGCACCGTGCAGGCCGCCGAGCAGCTGGCCAGGCTCCTGGACGAGCACCGGCGCAGGGGCGAGCGGGTGGTGTTCACGAACGGCTGCTTCGACGTGCTGCACCGGGGGCACGTGACGTACCTGGAGCAGGCGAGCCGGCTCGGCGACGTGCTGGTGGTGGCGGTGAACGGCGACGCCGGCGTGGCCAGGCTCAAGGGCCCCGGCCGCCCGGTCAACCCGTGCGAGGACCGCATGTCGGTGCTGGCCGCGCTCACCTTCGTGGACTACGTGACCGAGTTCGACGAGGACACCCCGGAACGGCTGCTGCGGATGATCCGCCCCGAGTTGTACGTGAAGGGCGGCGACTACACCGCCGAGATGCTGCCCGAGGCGCCGCTGGTGCGGGCGCTGGGCGGCGAGGTGCGGGTGCTCGACTACCTGCCCGACCGCTCCACCACCGCCATCATCGGCCGCCTGCGCCTGCTGCCCTGACTCACCCGAGCGCCTTGGACAGCCACGGACGCAGGACCGGCAGCACGTTGACGGGCTGCATCGCGCTCATGTGGTCGAGCCCGTCGAGCACCTCGACGTCCCAGCCCCGCTCCGCCAGCTCGGCGCGGTGCCGGACGAGCGGGCCGCGCAGGTCCACCGTCACGCCGCCCCACTTCTCCTCGTAGCGGATCTCGTCCTCGGAGCCCGCGAAGCACAGGCGCGGGCAGGTGAGCCCGGCCTCCTTGTCGTCGAAGCCCTGGAGCCCTTCGTAGAGGGTGACGAACTGCCTGGCCTGCTCCTCGCTCGGCAGGCCGTCCGTCGACGACCAGGGGTCGTCGCTCTCCGAGGGTGCGGGCGGGTCGACGGCCATCTCGTACGTCGCCATCGTCACCTTGAGCATCTCCGCGTACGGCCCCGCGTACGGCGGGAACCCGCCCATGACCAGGGCGGAGAGCCGGTCGGTGCGGAGGGCGAGCTGGAGCCCGCTGAGCGCCAGCCACGAGTACCCGTAGTAGGCGAACCGCTCGGCCCCGGCCGCGTCGGCCACGGCCAGGAGGTCGCGGGCGACGTTCTCGGGGGTGAGGGTGCCGGGTTTGGGGTGGTCCATCACGTGCCCCTGGTAATCGAAGGCCACCACCTGGAAGGCGTCGGACAGCCCGTCGATGAAGGTGCGGCCGAGCGCGGGGTCCATGCCCCACTTGCGCATCTCCTCGGCCCGCTCGCCCTCCACAGGCTGTGGATCGACCGGCAGCAGCACGGCGGGACCCGACCCGTGCACCTCCACCTCGATCGTCTCGCCGTCGTGCATCGTCGCCTCGGCCATGGCGCCCTCCCCTGATTCGTTACGCCGTAAAGAGTTAATGAGGCGACAATAGCTTATGCCGTAAAGAGTCTCAACGGATTGGGGACGGGCACCCAGCGCATGGCCGCGCCGTCGGCGTCCAGCCAGCGCAGCAGCAGGTTGGCCTTGGCCGGCACGGACGCGGCGGCCAGCAGCTCGCGCAGCTCCCGGGGATCGCCGTACTCCTTGCCCGCCGCCGCGAAGACCGCCCTCGCCCGCGCCCACAGCTCCGCCCGCAGCCCAGGATGCCGCTCGGTCAGCGCGCCCGCGATCTCGCACAGGTTGTTGGTGACCAGGCAGTAGACCAGGCGCTCCCACGCCCGTACGGCGCCCAGCAACGGCCCCGCCGCGTGCCGCTCGGCGACCAGCTTGACGCCCTCGTAGTCGCGGAACAGCGCCTGCGCGGGCAGCCCGGCCGCGTCCACCGCGACCAGCACGTTCTGCAGGTGGCATTCGAGCACCACCCCATGCCTGAAGTACGCGTGCAGCACCGGCGGCACCACGTGCTCCAGGTAGCGCTGCCACCACACCAGGGCCGCGTCCTCGTCCGAGGCGTCCAGGGGGTTGCCGGGGAAGCCCTCCGCGATCCCGGCCGCCAGCAGCGGGGTCAGCCCCGGGCGTACGTGCTCGCCCAGCCCGTCCCTGACGATCACCGCCAGCGCCTCGCCTCCGTCGCCGTCCCGCTCGGCGCTGCGGTACCCCCGGTCCCGGAGCAGCGACGGGCCGGGCAGGTCGTCGAAGACCGTCTCCAGCAGGGCCGCCACGACGGGGAGGTGGCGCAGGTCGTGCAGCCACAGGCGGCGTACGTCGTTGGTGATCCGCACGTCCAGGCTGAACTTGAGGAACAGGTCCGCGTCCGGCAGGTAGACGGTACGGATGGAGGCCGTCGCCACCGCCCTGCCCTGCGTGTGTCCCAGCCTCCGCAGGTCCGGCAGCCCGCCGAGCAGCTCGACCTGCCAGGGATGAGCGGGCAGCGCCCCGCCGAGCGCGCTCACGTCCCCGCTTTCGATCAGCTCGCCGTCCGGCACGTCCAGCAAGGTCAGCGGGAAGCTCGCCCGCACCTCCGGCGAGTACGGCAGCCACGCCTCCGGCCCCATCCCGCCCCTGGCCTTGGGGGCGGGATGGTAGGGGTGCCCGGCCATCAGCGCCTGCTCGGAGCGCAGGTAGAGGTCGGCCGGCACCGGCGCGTCCCGCCTGGCGGCGAGCAGGGCGGCGGCGACGTCGCGGCTGTGCAGGATCTCGGCAGGCACCACGTCGTTGCCCACCCCGGTGCCCGCCCGCAGCTCGGCGGCGGCCAGCTCGACCAGCTCGTCCAGCGTCAGGGGCCGCCACCCGCCGGCGACCCGCAACAGCGGCGCACCCGGCCGCCGGCCATCCGCCACGCGCAACAGCCGCCCGGTGGCAGGCAACCGATGGACCTGCGCGGACCGTGCGGGCTGAGCCACCTCCCTGATCAGGCAGTTGAGCAGGGCCGTCGTCGCGAGTGCGGCGGCTTCGTCGGCCGGGTCCGGTGGAGGGCCGGTGGGCGGGAGTACGTCGTCGGTGGCTGCCATGGCGACCGTACTCCTACCCTTTTGTCCCCATTGGTGCCCACAGGGTAGCCACCGGGAATGAGGACGCGGAAGGTGGAGATCATGAGGCCGGTGGAGGCCGCGTTCGCCGGGGAGCTGGCCCGCGTACGGCCCGAGCTGTCCGGCCGGTACGCCGCCGAGCTGCCGGGCGCGCGGGCCGCCGTCATGGGGCGGCTGTGGCGGGGGCTGCTGTACGAGCCGCTGCCAGGGCTGAGAGCGGCCGGACCCGGGTGCGTGGTGCTCGCCGACGGACGCCGGCTCATAGGGCCGGAGCGGCGGCCGTACGACGTCCGGGACGAGCCCGAGCTGCTGCTGGAAGGAAAGCCCCGCACCCACCCGGCCGCGCTGCTCGAAGCGCTCGCCCTGCCGGGCACCGCCGCCCTGGTCGAGGACCTGGACAACAGCGTCGCCTCCCTCGCGCTCTCCCGCGCCGGCGCGTCGAAGGAGGCCCCGAAGACGCCCGAGGAGCACGAGCAGAGCGTGATCGACGGGCATCCCTACCATCCGGGGTGCCGCAACAGGCCAGGGGTGTCGGTGGCCGAGCAGCTCGCGTACATGCCGGAGCACCGCCCCACCGTCCACCTCGACCTGCTGGCCCTGCCCGCCCGCGACTGCCTGGTCACCGGGCCATGGCCCTTCGTGGACGGCGACCGGCTGCTGCTGCCCGTGCACCCGTGGCAGACCCGGCACGTGCTCGCCGGGCTGGGGTTCCGTCCCCATGTGACGGGAGCGCTGCCCGCGCGGCCCCTCATGTCCGTACGGACGCTCGCCCCGCTCGACGGCGGCCCTCACCTCAAGACCGCCTTCACCACCCGCATGACATCGGGGGTCAGGGACATCTCCCCCGGCTCCGTACGCGACTGCGTCCCTCTGTCCGACCTGCTCACCACGGTGGCCGAGCAGGGCGGCGGGCTGCGCATCGCCCGCTACCTGGCCGGCGCCGCGGGGCCGGTGAACGGGCGGCCCAGCGCGGACGTGTCGGTCATGCTCCGCGACCCCACCCAGGACCCGGACCCCGTCCTGCCCCTCGCCGCCCTCCCCACCCGGGCGACGGCCACCTGGCTGGAGACGCTCGCGCGGCTGCTCTGGGAGGGCGCGCTGGGGATGCTGGCCCACGGGATCGCGCTGGAGGCGCACGGCCAGAACCTGCTGGTGGTCCTGGACGGCGACGGGCGGCCGTACCGGCTGATCTACCGCGACCTGGCCGACGTGCGGATCAGCCCGGAGAGGCTCGCCCGCCACGGCATCGAGACCCCGCCGGTCAGCGCGCGGCTGCTCAGCGACGACCCGGCCGTCCTGCACGCCAAGCTGCTCGGCTCGCTGGCCGCGACCACATTCGGCAGCCTGATCTCCGCCGTCGGCCGGGGCGACAGGGCCGTGGAGGGCGAGCTGTGGCACGTCGTGGCCGCCGCCGCACGTGACGCCGCCGACGTGCTGCCGGCCGCCGACCGGGCCGCCCTGTTCGCGGAACGGCTCCCGGCCAAAGCTCACCTGCTCACGCGGGTGAGAGGCACCGGCGATCACTGGACGAGCCTGCCGAACCCCCTTCTTGACGTGCTTTGAGGCCGTAGGACCTATCCGATCGCGCGCGGCAGGAGGAGGATGGGGAGCGCTGACGCGCCCCGGACATGAGAGGGGGCTCGCGATGATGCACCTTTCCGTCCGGCTCGTCCCCGTGGACGGCCACACCTTGGTGGTCGCCCTGACCGGCGAGCTCGACCACATGAGCAGGCCCGTGCTGTCCTCGATCCTCGACCCCGTCCCCCGGTCACCGCTCATGCACGTCCTGGTCGCGGCGGCCGACCTGTGGTTCTGCGACCTCAACGGCCTCGAACGGCTCACGCTCACCCACCGCGCGCTGCGGGCCAAGGGCGGGCACCTGGCCGTCGCCGAGGCCCGCCCGCCGCTGCGCCGCCTCATCGCGCTGATGGGCGAGCAGGCCGACATCCCGGTGCACGCCACGATGGCGGAGGCGCTGGCCGCCGCCCAGGTGGACGCCTACCGCCTCCCCGCGCCCGCCCGCCGCCACCTTCCCAGCCTCCGCGGCATCCAGCCCACCCCCCGCCACGCCCGCTGACAGCCGCGACATGAAAGCATCTCCTCATAGGCCGAGCGAGTGCTTGGGGAGGCAGCGGTGGCTGACGAGTTCGATGTGATCGTGATCGGCGCCGGACCCGCCGGCGAGAACGTGGCGGACCGCGCGGTGCGCGGCGGGCTGACCGCCGCGATCGTCGAGGAACGGCTGGCCGGCGGCGAATGCTCCTATTGGGCATGCGTCCCCAGCAAGGCCCTGCTGCGGCCGGTCGATCTGGCCGCCGAGGTCGCCAGGATGCCGGGGCTCACGCTGGGCGAGATCGACGTCGCCAGGGTGCTGGCCAGGCGCGACGAGGCGGTCTCCGGCTACGACGACGGCGGGCAGGTGCGCTGGATCGAGAGCGTGCCGATCGAGTTCTTCCGCGGGCGCGGCCGGCTCGACGGTCCCAAGCGGGTGCGGGTCACCGGCGAGGACGGCGACGATCGCGTGCTGACCGCCCGCCAGGCCGTCGTGCTCGCCACCGGCAGCACCGCCGCCGTGCCGCCCGTGCCCGGCCTCGCCGAGGCGAACCCGTGGACGAGCCACGAGGTGACGGCGGCGTCCTCGGTCCCCGAGCGGCTGGTCGTGCTGGGCGGCGGCGTGGTCGCCTGCGAGATGGCGCAGGCCATGCACGGGCTGGGCGCCCGTCAGACGACCGTCGTGGTACGCGGGGGCCGCCTGCTCGGCCGCATGGAGCCGTTCGCCGGCGAGCTGGTCGCGGAGTCGTTCTCCGAGGCCGGCATCGACGTGCGCTTCCACGCGCAGACGGAGCGGGTCGAGCGGCCCGAGCCGGGCGGCAAGGTCACCGTGCACCTCGGCGACGGCCCGCCGCTGGAGGCCGACGAGGTGCTGGTGGCCACCGGCCGCGACGTCGCCACCCGCGGCCTCGGGCTCGACACGATCGGCCTGCCCGACGACGCCCCCGTCGAGGTCGACGACAGCATGCGGGCCACCGGCGTGGCCGACGGCTGGCTCTACGCCGTGGGCGACGTCAACGGGCGGGCGCTGCTCACGCACATGGGCAAGTACCAGGCGCGGATCTGCGGTGACGTGATCGCCGCCAGGGCGCGCGGCGACGAGCTGCCCGCCATGCGCGACCTGGCCGGCCCCTACGGCTCGCCCCAGGTCGTCTTCACCGACCCGCAGGTCTGCGCGGTCGGCCGCACGGAGGAGCAGGCCCGCAACGAGGGCTTCCAGGTGCGGGCGGTCGAGTACGACATGGGCGCCGTCACCGGGGCCTACCTGCTGGGCGACGGCTACCGCGGCAAGGCCAAGGCCGTCGTGGACGAGGACAGGAAGGTCCTGCTGGGCGTCACGTTCGCCGGGCCGGGCGCGGCGGAGCTGCTCCACGCGGCCACGATCGCGGTGACGGCCGAGGTGCCGCTCGACCGCCTCTGGCACGCGGTCCCGTCCTTCCCGACGGTGAGCGAGATCTGGCTGCGGCTGCTGGAGACGTACGGGCTGTAAGAGCCGGTCAGCCGGTGGCGCGGCGGGCGGCGCCGGGGTGTTCCTCGGGCTCCGAGGGGTGCAGGGTCAGCTCGGTGACCGTCTCGGCGACGCTGTCGCGCAGCTCCACGTGTGGCAGAAGGTCGGTCTGCCGCAGCACGGTCAGCAGGTGCGCCGACGGCCGGACCAGGATGATCCGGCCGCTGCCGCCCTCCTCCTCCATGCGCTGCAGCGCCATGCCGAGCACCCCGATGATCGAGGCGTCGTAGAAGTCCAGGTCGGCCAGGTCGAACACGAGGACGGGGCCGACCGACCAGTTCCAGACGAGGTCGATGCAGGAGCTGAAGCGCACGCGGCCGGCGTGGTCGAGCACTCCGTCGGCACGGACGACCGTGCAGTGCAGGTGCCGGGTCGTCTCGATCCGCAATCCGCTCGTTCCCACAGAAGAACACTGCCCGCTGAGCGGCGTTCTCACAGGTGATCGCGATATAAGCCGCTAAAACTGGGCGGATCCGGCATGCGACCTGGGGCGGGTCAGACCGACTGCGTACCGGACTCCAGCGTCGGCACGCAGTCGGGGCTCGGCCCCAGCATGACGAGCAGCGGCGAGGTGGACGGGCTCGGCACCACCAGCTCGGTCACGTTCCCCCGCACGCTCTGCGCGGGCTCGCCCAGGGAGCCGTCCCTGACGCTGAGCACCCGATCGACCGGCGGCGCGGCCGAGTGCAGCAGCTTCCTGGTGGCGTGCCGCAGCCAGCGCAGCTCGCTGTTGACCCGCTTCCACGTCGCGGGGATCATGCTCACGGCCTCGGCCCGCGTGCCGAGCCGCAGCGTGATGTCCCCGCTGGAGCCGAACCGGTCCTTGAGCACGGGATTGACCACGAACATGCCCGAGCGCAGCACCCGCGCGCCCTGCCGGTTGACGTTCGCCAGGCCGCCCGCGCTGATCAGCGAGTAGAGCTCGCAGCGCGACCCGTCGAGCGTGTCGGGGTCGTAGTCCACGGGCGGCGGCTCCTCGAAGACGACCTTGTCCAGCCGCACCCCGGCCACCCCGTCGGACGCGATCCGCCCGGCGACGGCCTCGCGGACCTCCGCGCTGATGCCGTCGCCCTCGGTGATGTCGAGGACCTCGACGCAGATGAGCCCGTCGTCCGGGATCTCCTCCGGCGTCAGGTCGAAGGACACCCTGGCGTGCGCCCTGCGGCCACGCAGCAGCACGCACTGCCGCAGCCGGCCCTGGGACCTGACCTGGAGGAAGCGCGGCACGGGCCCCAGCGGCTCGACCCGCCCCTCGTGCCAGCCGCTCACCGACCGCTCGTCGGCCGACAGCGACACCTGCACCCGCAGCGGCCGCCCCTGCGCCGAGACCTTGAACCCGGCCAGCCCCGACGTCTCGAACCTGCCCACGATCTGGGTGCCCCTGCGCAGCCGGTCGGTGACCTGCAGCGGGGCCACCTTGCCGCTGCTCAGATGCACGGGCGGGATGGCGGGAAGGATCACCGGGTCCACGTCGGTGACTGATCCTGAGCTGCTCATCGGGTGTTCCTCCAGGGGGTGCACGTGATGTCCTGATCGTGGAAGTCGAAGCGGGTGAGCACGGGGTCGCGCCGTTCCCACAGCCGGGCGACGGCGCTGAACAGCGGGTCGCCGTCCGGCTCGACGTGCCGCAGGTTGACGGCGAGCACCCGCGCGTAGTCGTCGCCCTGCTCCCAGTGGGGCAGGAGCTGGCTCGGCACGTCGGCGCCGCAGCGGCGCAGCCAGAGCCAGAGGCGGGCGCGCTCGCGCTGCTCCGGCCCGAGGATGCTCTCGCCCTTGGCGTGCCTGGCGATGGCCTCGCCCAGCAGCGCGCGCAGCTCCGACGGCGTGGCCGGCGCGTGCACGGCGCCGCACGCGCGGCCCGCCGACCAGCCGGCCTGGACGACGGGGATGCCGAACGCGGGCAGGTCGCTGTCGCCGAACGTGACGGCGGCGTCGGTCATGCTCCACAGCAGGTTCGCCGAGAGCCTGCCGTCCACCCGCCGGGTGCGGGCGTGCCAGGTGACGGGGTCGTGGAAGAGCCAGTTCGCGGACTCGTCGGAGGCGGCGTACTGCGTGATCGCGGCGAACATGCGGTCGTCGCGACCGGGCGCGTGGGCGTGCACGGCGATCGTGGGGCGGTCGGGGTCGAGGCCGAGCCTGGCGCAGCCGTAGTGGCGGAGCTGGCGGCGCTCGGTCTCCGTACGGACCTGGTAGCCGCGCCGGGCCCGCCTTGTCACCCGCTCGGCGCCCGGCCTGATCGCCTCGCGGCGGGGCCAGACGTGCCGCTCGAAGAACGCGCCGACCCTGGCGGGCAGCTCCTCGTCGATCGAGCATGACCCCTGGTCGGGGAAGAGCGCGTACGCCTGGAGCGAGCCCGTGCCGTGCACGTGCAGGACGGGGATCTCCCTCGGCACCGACCGGTCGGCGACCGTGGTGACCACGGCCGCGGGCGGCTGGTCGGGCGGCGTGTCGGTGGCGCCGAAGGCCACCGCGAGCCGGGCCCACGACGGCCGGGTGCGCGCGACGAGCCGCGTCCCCAGCAGGCCGCAGAGCGCCCGCCCCACCAGCAGGGTCCTGGCCACGGCCCGCAGGTCCTCGTCGTACGCCTCCACCGCGACGTACCCGTCTCCGCCGGGGCGCTCCCCCCAGCAGGTCCTGGCGGCGGCGAGCAGCCGATCGACGTGCTCGCCTTCCCCGACGTGACGCATGAAGCCCCTCCACCAAGGCGCGGGAAGAAATGGCCTGGTAGACGTTGCCAGATCGGCGTAGGGGGACACGGCGGCCGACACGCTTCTTTGCCCGGGGCTGGACGGAATCACAGCCGCCACAGAAGATCACTGGAACCGCAGCGGCCTCAAGCTGGGCAAACGTCGGTTATACCCAGGATCCCGGCACAAAACGCCGATGTGGATCAACTTTCCGGGGTCAAGGGACGTCCAAGCTTTTACGCGGAGCATGTCATGCCCGGGTTTAGGATGCACCCTATTGCCACGAGGGGGAGGGGATTACCACCATGGGTTCCCGTTTGTCGAGTGTCGCGCGCCTGACGGCGGCCGCTGCGGCGGCCGGCGTGCTGGCCGCCGCGGTCGCCTTGCCCGCGGTCGGCGGCACCGGAGCGATATTCGTCTCGGCATCCGAGGACCTCGGGATCAAACCCGAAGAGCTCAAAGAGCCCCCGCTCGCGGAGAAGACCACCGTCGTCGACGCCAAGGGCAACCCGATCGCGCAGTTCTACGAGCAGTACCGCGAGTCGGTCACGCTCGACGAGGTCGCGCCGATCATGAAGACGGCCATCATCTCCATCGAGGACTTCCGCTTCTACGAGCACGGCGCCATCGACATCGAGGGCACCATGCGCGCCCTGGCCAAGAACTTCGCCTCGGGCGGCATCGCGCAGGGCGGCTCCTCCATCACCCAGCAGTACGTCAAGCAGGTGCTGCTCAACTCGGCCACCACCGACAAGGAGCGCAACGCCGCCCTGGAGGCCAGCTACGCGCGCAAGCTCAAGGAGCTGCGCTACGCGATGGCGGTGGAGGAGAAGTACACCAAGGACGAGATCCTGGAGAAGTACCTCAACATCGCCTACTTCGGCGCCCACGCCAACGGCGTCGAGGCCGCCGCCAAGCGCTTCTTCGGCGTCAAGGCGTCCCAGCTCAACCTCGTGCAGGCGGCGACCCTGGCGGGCGCCGTGCAGGACCCCAACGCGACCGACCCCAACCTCGGCAAGGCCCAGCGCAAGCGGCTGCTCAACCGGCGCAACGTGGTGCTCGACCGGATGGCCGAGCTGAAGAAGATCACGCCCGAGGAGGCCGAGGAGGCCAAGTCCAAGCCGCTCGGCTACAAGGGCACCTCGCTGCCCGGCGGCTGCAGCGCGAGCCAGTACCCGTACTTCTGCATGTACGTGCGCAACGAGGTGCTCAGCAACAAGGCGTTCGGCAAGACGGCCAAGGCGCGCTCGCAGTTCCTCAACCGGGGCGGCCTGACGATCCAGACCACGCTCGACCCGAAGATGCAGCGGGCCGCCGAGCAGGCGATCAAGAAGTACGTCTTCGCCAAGGACAACCCGGTCGCCGCCGAGGCCCTGGTGCAGCCGGGCACCGGCGAGATCAAGGCGATGGCGGCCAGCCGCAAGTACGGCAACAACAAGCGCAAGAAGGAGATGTCGTACAACGTCGTCGCCGACGCGAAGCACGGCGGCGGCACCGGCTTCCAGGCGGGCTCCACGTTCAAGACGTTCACGCTGGTCACGGCCCTGAAGAAGGGCTGGAAGATCAACGACGGGTTCACCGTGGGCAGCGGCTACACCGCGCCGTACTACTCCTCGTTCAAGAACTGCAAGGGTGAGAGCATCGGCGACCCCAGCCACACCGTCACCAACGACGAGGGCGGCGGCGGCTTCAAGACGCTGGCCACCGGCACGTGGCAGTCGGTCAACACCTTCTTCGTGATGCTGGAGCAGAAGGTCGGCCTGTGTGAGACGGTCCAGACCGCCAAGTCGCTGGGCATCCACCGCTCCGACGGGCTGGACCTGCTCGAGTACGAGACGTTCACGCTGGGCACCAACGAGATGGACCCGGTGACGGTGGCCAACGCGTACGCCACGCTGGGCGCGCGCGGCAAGTTCTGCGAGCCGATGGCGATCACCAAGATCACCGACCGCAACGGCAAGGTCACCACCTACAAGCCGGAGTGCAAGAAGGCGCTCGACCCCGAGGTCGCCGACGCGGCGGCGAACATCCTCTCGGGCGTGTTCACCAAGGGCACGATGTCGGGTGTGGGCGGCATCGGCCGGCCCGCCGCCGGCAAGACGGGCACCACGGACAACCAGGCCACCGCCTGGTTCGCGGGGTTCACCCCCGACCTCGCGGGCGCGGTCAGCATCGGCGACCCGCGCGGCGCGCAGGACCACAAGCTGAACGGCGTCACCATCGGCGGCAAGTACTACGGCAACGTCTTCGGCGCCACGATTCCCGGGCCGATCTGGAAGGACACCATGCTGGCCGCGCTCAAGGGCGTGCCCGCCACCGAGTTCCACCCGGTCAACACGGCCCGCTTCGGCGGCTGCGGCTCGGGCTGCGCACCGGTGCGCCAGACGCAGCCGGACGACGCGACGAACGACGTCGGCGACGGCCCCTTGGACGAGGCGGACATCGCGGACTTCTAATGATCACAATGGCAGGGTTTCCTGATTGTCAGATACGACAAATCGGGCACGGAAATATCTCCGTGATCTCGTTCCTGCACAGAAACCTCTGACGGTTACCACCGCCTCTAGCTGAGCAAATTCGGAGTGCGTCCGCACAAGCGGACGCACTCCTAGCAAAGGCCCTATTAACAGCGGCGAAACATTGGTAACGTGGGAGCGCTCCCAGGATCTTTCCGCGAGGTGCTCCATGACCGAGCAGCCCACACTGGCACAGGTGGCGGCCGCTGCAGGGGTTTCCCCCGCGACCGCATCAAGAGTCCTCACGGGCTCGGTGCGGGTCAGTACCTCGACCCGCCGCCAAGTCTACGACGCCGTGTCCCGAATGGGATACGTCCGACAACGCGCACCCCGGGGAACGGCCGCCAAGACCATGGCCGACGGAGTCACGGCGGTGATCTGTGACCACCTGCCCCGGCTGTTCTCCGAACCCTACTACGCCCGGCTCCTGTCCGCCGCAGGCGCGGTGATCAGCGAGCACGGCACCCACCTCATGGTGACCACCGTCACCCCGACCTCGTCCACGCTGCCCGCGTTATCCGGCGCGGTGCTGATCATCGGCGCCAGAGAACGCCATCCCCTGGCGATCAAGTTATCCACCTCGGGCATCCCGGTCCGCAACATCGGCCGTCCGCCCCACGACCTCAAGCTCCCGTTCGCCGACGTCGACAACCTCGACGGAGGCCGCCAGGCGGCCGAGCACTTCCTCCTCTCCGGCCGCCGCAACGTCGCCGCCATCGGCGGCCCACCCTCCTTACCCGGCGCCCGCGACCGGCTGGAAGGTCTCGTCAGGACCCTCCAGGCGGCCGGGGCTCCCGACGTCCCCGTCGCGTACGGGGACTTCACCGCCGCATCCGGCACCCACGCCATGCAATGGTTGTTACGCCACGCGCCCGGTCTCGACGCCGTGTTCGTGGCCAGCGACTTGATGGCGGCGGGCGCCATCCAGGCCCTGCGCAGAGCAGGGCGCAAGGTGCCCGCCGACGTCGCGGTGATCGGGTTCGACGACGCGCCGGTCGCCCGGCACACCGTCCCCGCCCTGACCACCATCCGCCAGCCCGTCGAGGAGCTCGCCACGGTCGCCACCCGGCTGCTCCTGACAGGGGCCTCGGGCGTCGACCCCGTACTCCCCACGGAACTGGTCGTCCGTGAGTCGGCTTAATCCAGGGGACGTCCTGGCCCGGCGGTACCTGTTGCTGGACCCGCTGGCCCGCGGGGGCATGTCGGTCATCTGGCGTGCCTTCGACCAGTCCCTGCACCGGATGATCGCGGTCAAGGTGCTCACGGCCTCGCTGCACACCGACCCGGGAGAGCGGGTCAGCGTACGCAGCGAGGCCAGGGCCGCGGCCCGCTTCATCCATCCCGACTCGATCGAGATCTACGACTACGGCGAGACCGTCACCACCAGCGGCGGCGTCGCCGCGTACGTGGTGATGCCGCTGCTCGACGGCACGCCGCTGGCCGAACGCATCGAGCAGGGCCCCCTGCCCTGGCAGGAGGCCGCCTCCATCGCGCTGCGGCTGGCGAGGGTGCTGATGGCCGGGCACGCCCGGGGCCTGGTGCACCGGGACGTCACCGCCGAGAACGTGCTGCTCACCACGAGCGGCCCCAAGCTGCTCGACTTCGGCATCGCGGCCTGGGCGGGCGATCCGGAGGACGACCGCGGCACCCCGCCCTACGTCGCCCCCGAGCGGCTGCTGGGTGCCCCCACCCATCCGGCGGTGGACGTCTACGCCTTCGGCGTGCTGCTGCACCTCATGCTGACCGGGCGGACGCCGTACCCGGAGACGACGTGGGAGGAGATCGAGGCGGCGCGCAGGACCGAGCCGCCGCCCCGCGTGCCCGGCGTGCCGAACGCCGTCGCCACGCTCTGTCAGCGCTGTCTGGCGCACCGGCCGGAGGACCGGCCGGCGGCGGCGGAGATCGTCTCCGCGCTGACCTCCGCGCTCGGCACCGCGACGCTGGGCCGTCACGTGCGGCGCGGGCTCACGGTGGCCGGGTCCGCGGCGCTCGCTCTGTCGGCGCTGCTGTGGTTCCAGCAGTCGGGGACACCGCAGGAGACGATGCGCGACCCTGGGGTGGCGCCGGTGACGCCGGTGACGCCGCCGTCGCCGACCGCCCGGCTGGTCGAGCGCTCTCCTGCCTCCGCGCGCACGGTCGAGCAGGCCGCCGCCGAGTTCACCACCACGCTGGAGGCCAGGACGCCCTGCGGCGCGACGGACGACGACGTGGTGCTCGACCTCAAGCAGGTGCTCGCCGGCGTGGTCTCCCCCGGCCGGGCGCCGGAGCACGGCCCGTCGGAGGAGGTCTCCAGGACGCGGGACCTGCGCCAGAAGCTGGCCGACCGGCTGCGCGAAGGCCGCCTGCGTCCGGCCTGCCTGAGCGAGCTGCAGGCCCGGCTGGACGACATCGAAGCCGCGATGCGGCGCGACTGACCGAGAGATCAGATGCGGGAAGTTGATGAGGGGTACGGCAGCACCAGCCGTACCCCTCGTTCGCGCGGACTGGGCCCCTCGCAAAGCGTGCCCGCGCGAGCCTTTATGCGCAGGTGTATCCGCTGGGCACCTGCGTGTTCCCGTCGGGCCGCGACGCCTGGAAGCCGAAGGAGGTCGCGGCTCCCGGCGCGAGCCCGCCGTTGTGCGACAGGCTCCTGACCGTGACGGTGCCGCCGCTGACCGAGTAGTCGGCGTTCCACATGCCGGTGATCGTGTGGCCGGACGGCAGCGGGAAGGTGACCGTCCAGCCGTTCAGCGCCGAGGTGCCGCGGTTGGTCACGGTCACGGGCTGGACGACGTAGCCGTTGTTCCATGAGCCCTGGGTGGTGGCGGCGGCCGTGCAGCTGCCGTTGCCGCCCCCACCGCCACCGCCCCCACCGCCACCGCCGCCGGTGTTGGTGAAGGAGAAGGAGTTGACGCTCAGCCCCGCTCCGCCGATCCAGGGCTCGAAGCCGGCCTGGACGCTGGTCAGGTACCACGACCGCTGGCCGTAGCCGCGGTTGACCACGTCGGAGAAGAAGGTGTCGATGGTGAAGTCGAGCGAGGTGGCGGGTGAGGTGCGCACGTACGAGATGACGTTCCAGCCGGTGTTGCCGAACCAGACCTCCCAGGTGGACCCGGCCAGGTTGACGGTGCCGACCCGCGAGCCGATGGGCTGGATCGAGCCCTGCCGGTTGAGCCAGATCATCAGCTCGGCGCCGGTGTTCTGGCCGTCGGTGCGCGGAGTGGGGTCGAACCACAGGTCGTAGGAGGCGTTGTAGGTGCCCGAGCCCGGGTACGACATGCTGACGCTGCTGCGCAGCGCGGCGAAGCCGGAGGAGTTCGCCCGCATGGGCAGGTTGCTGCCCGAGGTGCAGTTGCCGTAGTGGCAGCCGGCGTAGACGGCGGGGTAGCCGGCCGGTGCGCCGCTGGTGGAGTTGTTGTGCGCGGACTGGGTGATGGTGAAGCCGCCGCTCTGGTTGACGTCGATGCACTGGGCCGTGCTCGCGCCCCAGACGTTGTTCATGACGACGTAGCGGCCGTTCTGGATGCTCGTGGAGCCGTACTTCTCGCAGATCACCGGCGCGGCCTTCGCCGGTAAGGCGAACAGGCCGAGGCTGAGTAACGCCCCGATGATCAGGTGGATGTGCGCGTGCCTCATGGCGTGTAGCTCCCGCCTCTCTGACAGGGGAGTGTAGTGGGAGCGCTCCCAGTACGTCAGCCTCCAGCCGCCATGAAACTCCGGCAAGCATTTCGTACGTGCTTCATGGCCCCCAAGTACGACCACCAGCACAAACCATGACCAAGATCGGCTGAAAGTTTCACGGAAGATTGTCGAATCCCGAAAAAGCATGATTCAATGCGCAGGCCGGGCGGGCAGGTCGTGGGCAGGTTTCCTCTGTCGTCAGCGCAAGGGAATCTCCATGAAGTTGTTCAAGTCGGCGGCACTCACCGCCGTCCTCGTCCTCATCACCTCCGCGTTAATGGTGCCCACACAGGCACAGGCGCACGGCGTGTCGATGTTCCCCGGCAGCCGTACCTTCCTGTGCTGGCAGGACGCCCTGCGGGAGAACGGGCAGATCCAGCCCTACAACCCCGCGTGCGCCTCCGCCGTCAACCAGAGCGGCGCCACCCCCCTCTACAACTGGTTCGCGGTCCTGCGCTCCGACGGCGCCGGCCGGACCACCGGCTTCATCCCCGACGGCCAGATCTGCAGCGGCGGCACCGGCGGCCCCTACGACTTCTCGGCCTACAACGCGGCCCGCACCGACTGGCCCACCACCCACCTCACGTCGGGCGCCAACATCCAGATGCGGCACAGCAACTGGGCCGAGCACCCCGGCAAGTTCGACTACTACATCACCAGGAACGGCTGGAACCCCAGCTCGCCGCTGAAGTGGTCGGACCTGGAGCGCTTCGGCAGCGTCACCAACCCGCCCAAGTCCGGCGGAGCGGGCGGACTCAACTACTACTACTGGAACGCCCAGCTCCCGTCCGGTAAGAGCGGCCGGCACATCATCTTCACCCACTGGATCCGTTCCGACAGCAACGAGAACTTCTACAGCTGCTCCGACGTCGTCTTCGACGGCGGCAACGGCGAAGTGACCGGCGTCGGCCCCGGCGGCAGCTCGCCCGGCCCCGACCCCGACCCCGACCCGGACCCGACGGACCCGCCGCCCACCGGCGCCTGCACCGCCACGTGGAAGGCCACCGACACCGGCTGGGCCGGCCACTTCCAGGGTGAGGTGACGGTCAAGAACAACGGCACCAGCGCCGTCAACGGCTGGACCGTCAAGTGGACCTACACCGGCGGGCAGAACTTCGACGGCTCACCGTGGAACGGCGTGCTGTCCGGGCAAGCGCCCAACGTGGCGGTCAAGAACGCCACGTACAACGGGCAGCTCGCGCCCGGCGCGTCCACCACGTTCGGGTTCAACGCCACCGGCTCGGTCCCGAACCCCGCACCGAGCCTGACCTGCACCAGCCCGTGATCAAAACGCGTCGCGGGCTCATCGCGGCGACCATCACCCTGGCCGGGGCCACCCTGGCCGGGGTGATGTTCTTCGCGGCCAGGCAGCCGTCCTCCACGCTGAACGACGAGCTCGCCGCGCAGGTGACCCTGATACTCGAGCAGGCCTCACCCGGCGAGCACCACTCCCACGGGCACAGCTTCGACTCCGGCGTCGTGTGCGCCGTGGAGCCCTTCGGCACCGAGCCTCCGAACGCCACCTCCCTGGTCGAGGTGCGCTGGGTCTACGCCCGCCACATGTGCGCCATCACCGGGGAGAGCCCCGAGTGGGCGTCGTCCGTCCGGGCCTCGGGGCCGATCGCCGTGAAGATCAGCATCCCGCCGCAGGTCCGCGTGCCCGAGGGGGGCGCCGGCTACCCCGACAGGGTCAAGCGGCTCATTCCCGAGCGCTACCACCAGGAGGCGTTCGAGGACTTCTCCGACGACGCCGCCATCGAGGCGGCCCGCGAACGCTTCGCCCTGGCCACTTCGGCGGCCGGGAAACCCTAGAGAGCACGCGGCCGGGACGAAAGCTCCGGCCGCGCCTCCTTGAGGCCCGCTGCTCCGGATGAAGGCGGTTCACGTGACGGTGGCCCGCGCGAGAAGGTGCCCACATGGGAGGCCCGCGTGTGCGACTCGGATGCGAAAAACGGACGCGGCCGAGTGGAGGTTCGGCCGCGTCCGTCCCATCCGGGCGGGGATGGTGTTCGGGCAGGGATTGAAGGGTTCGCCTCACCTCCTCATACGCACGTGCGGGCCGACGGGTTCAGTGGAACCGCCCCCGCCGCTCCTGCGGCGGGGGCGGGGTCTTTCATGCGGGCGTGCAGGTGAGCTCCGGCGTCGTGGACGTCCCGTTGGCGATGAAGCCGAACGTCGCAGACGCGCCGGGCGCGAGCGAGCCGTTCCACGACTCGTTCCGCACCGTCACCGTGCCGCCTGACACGGTGTGCCGGCCGCCCCAGAGCTGCGTGATCGTGTTCTGCGAGCTCCAGGTGACCGTCCAGCCGCTGATGGCGGACGTGCCGGCGTTGGTGACCGTCACCTCCGCCTGGAAGGCGCCGCCCCACGAGCCGATCACCTTGTACGCCGCCGCGCACCCGCCCGACGACCCGCCGGACGTGGTGAACGAGGTGGCCTCGGAGGCCGGCGAGCTGTTGCCCGCCGCGTCCCGCGCCACCACGGTCACCGTGTACGCGGTGCTCGCGCTCAGCCCGGTGAGGTCGAACGACGTGGACGTGGCCGTGCCTGCCTTGGTGGACCCCAGGTAGACGTCATATCCGGCCACGCCCACGTCGTCCGTGGACGCCGTCCAGCTCACCCGGGCGCCGGTCGCGGTGATCCCGGACACCGCCGGCTTCCCCGGCCTGCTGGGCGGCGTCCCGTCGGTGGACTCCGTGGTGGTGAAGGCGGTCGCGTCGGACTCCGCCGAGGTGTTGCCCGCCGCGTCCCGTGCCACCACGTGGGCGGTGTAGTCCGTGGCGGGGGTGAGCCCGGTCAGGTCGAAGGACGTGCTGGTGGCCGTGCCTGCCTTGGTGGACCCCAGGTAGACGTCGTACCCGGCCACGCCCACGTCGTCGGTCGAGGCCGTCCAGGTCAGCCGGGCCGACGAGCCAGTGATCGCGGAGACCGCGGGCCTGCCCGGCTTGCTGGGCGGTGTCGTGTCCTCTTCCTCCTGACCCGGGGGCTCACCCCAGATCTTGGTGGCGCCGCTGTAGAGGGTGATGCGGTCCGTCCGCACCGGCGTGGTGCCCGGCGTGGTCGGGATGTTCTGGTACGACCAGTCGTTGGCCGGGTCCCACGTCCCCGAACTGGCGATCCTGAACTGCACCTCCCTGCGGTGCTGCGACTGCCCGGCGGGCGCGATGACCTGCCCGGAGCAGTCGATCTCCGCGTAGTACGTGCGGCCGCTCGCCTGGCGCAGCACCGGCGCCGCGCACTGCGTGTAGGCCGACGAGACGGTGATCTGCGAGGCGGTCGTGTCGCCGTCGAGCGTGAAGTAGTAGCGGAACTTCCCGTCCGACAGCACCCGCGCCGGCCACGCCGACTGGTTGCGCACGATGGCCTTGATCTCGGTGAACGTCGAGCCGGAGGCGTTCACGCCGGCCTCGACGAAGATCTCGGGGCCGTCGGGGGTCTCCTCGGCGGGGAAGTCGGCCGCGGGCTCGCCGCCGTACTCCTTGTAGAGCCGGGCCACCGCGCTGGTGAATCCGGCGTTGTAGTCGGTCGCGACCTCGTTCATCACGTAGTCGTCGCGTTTGTCGGTGTAGGCGTCGTTCGGGTCGGGCGGGCCGCCGACGAGGGCGCCGTACAGCGTGTGGCGGGTCTGCTCGGGATTGGTGAGCTGGTCGGTCCACGAGCCGTGCGCCGTACGGTGGTGCGGGTTCTTCGGCGGGTTGGCGCCGAAGCCGACCACGTACGAGGAGTTGCGCGGGTTGTCGCCGAGCGCGTAGTCGATCTGCCGTACCGCGAAGTCGTGGTAGCGGGCCTTGCGCGTGGCGTCGGTGATCGTGTCGCTGTGCACCAGCGCCGCGAACGCGGTGTTGGCCGCGTAGCGCAGCGAGCCCCACCGGTCGAGCACGGCCTGGCCGCCCGGCGAGTACGGCACCTTCTGCCCGTTCACCCCGACCGTCCAGTAGTCGAGCCACCGGTTGGCGTCGTCCAGATATTGCTGCTTGCCGGTCAGCTTGTGCAGCAGCACGTACGCCCCGTACGACTTGTCGTCCCAGGCGATGGTCCACTTGTACGACTTGACAGTGCTCTGCGGCTCGGTGCCGAGGTTCGCGTAGCCGGCCTCGGCCTTGGCCAGGTAGGAGGCGTCGTTCGTGGCCCGGTGGAGCCAGATCGCGCCCCACACCAGCTCGTCGTTGTAGCCGCTCCAGGAGTTGTAGAAGCTGGAGGCGTCGGTGATGCACTCGGTGTACTTCTTCCTGACCGTGTCGGCGAAGGAGTACAGCTGCTTGGCGTGCGTCACCAGCGTGTCGGCGTAGGACGGGTTCGTCGGGCGGAAGACGATCGAGGAGGCCGCCATCGCCGCCGCCGTCTCCCCCGCGAGGTCCGACCCGCCGCACGACGCGTCGATCTTGTGCGCCGGCCGGTTCATCGCCATCGCCTCGGCCGGCCCCCACCAGGCGTGGTCGGTGCCGCCGTTGCCGACCTGCCCGTAGAGCACGTTCGCCGACGGGTGGGCCTTGATGAAGTAGTCGTTGACGAACTTGAGGTTGTCGAGCAGGTGGGTGAGCTGGCCGGAGGAGGCGTAGGCGTCGCGGTACTCGACCGCGCCCCAGGCCAGCATGGTGGCGGAGAAGGCCATCGGGAAGCCGAACTTGACGTGGTCGCCCGCGTCGTACCAGCCACCCGTCAGGTCCACCCCCACGTCGTCGCCGTCGTCCAGGCCCGAGTCGCCGCGCCAGGAGACGCGGTTCCAGTCGGGCAGCCGGCCCGACTGCTGGGCCTCGTAGAACCACAGCGACTTCTGCAGCGCCTCACCGTAGGGGAAGGCGGGCGCCGCCTGCGCGGTCTCAGCGGCGTGCTGCCCGTGGGCCGCCGGCCCCGCCCCCAGCAGGGGCAGGACCAGCGACGCCGCAGCGATCAGTGCTGCCTTTCTCACGGGAAGAGCCGCCCGTACTCGGCGAGGGCGACGGCGACGTCCACCTGCGCCCAGAACCGGTGGTAGTTGAAGACGGGCGCGGGGCCGCTGCCGTCGAGGTACGCCTCGACCTTCGGCCAGTCCGGGTCGTCCTCGTAGAACGACCTGATCGACAGGAACGTGGAGTTCGAGTTGATCGGGTCGCCGTTCGGCATCGTGCCGCTCCAGCCCGGCGGGACGTAGACGGGGTCGTCCACGCGCCGGTAGTCGGCCTTGGTCTCCGGCACCGAGACGCCCTTGTCGTCACGGTTCTCCCAGACGCCGTCGAGCAGCGCCTTGGCCGTGTCGCGCGCCTCGGCGTGGTTCGCCTTGGCCGCGTAGTACATGAGCACCTTGGCGTACGCGCCGACCACGCCGACGTCCTGCGTGTAGTCCTTGACGGTCACGTGCAGGCCGGGGTTGGCCGGCGGCATGCCGGTCGTGGCGTTGAAGTTGCCGGCCGGCTGGCCGGACCACTCCAGCGTGGAGGGGACCTCGTAGGTGCCGTCGGCGTTGACGGTGGTGTGGTCGAGCGCCCACTCCACCCACTTGTCGAGCAGCGCCTTGGCGGCGGTGTTGCCGGTGGCGTAGTAGAGCTGCGCCACGCGGTCCATCGTCCACGCCTGGAAGCCGAACCACTGGTTCGACGGCGGGTCGTGGTAGACGGGCTGCCAGTCGTAGGCCATGCCGTGGAACTTCGGCAGGTTCGACGGCGGCGTGCCGTAGCCGCCCTCCCAGCTGTTGGTCGCGCCACCCGCGATCGCGCCCTCGGCCGACTGCAGCCAGGTGTAGAACTGCAGCTGCCGGGTGAGGCTGGTGCTCCAGTCGCTGGCGCCGGTGGCGCTCTTCGGCTTGAGCTCGTTGACGTTCGACAGCGCCCAGGCCGCGAACGGGTTCTGGTAGCCCGCGTGGTTGTGGCTGGAGCCGATGCGCCACGCCCAACCGGCGTTGGCGTCGGTCGCGCCGCCCCACGCGTAGTACCAGCTCAGCAGGTAGTTGGAGGAGTTCTTGCCGGTGCCGGCCGGGCACGAGGGGCTCGTGCAGCCGGGCTGCTTGAAGTACTTGTCGTACATCGCGTACCGCAGGTAGTCGCCCATCTTGGCGGCCTTGGCCACGGTGCTGGAGATGTCACCTTCCTTGTTCTGCTCCTTCGCCCAGGTCAGCGCCCAGTAGGCGGCCTGCACGGCGCGGGCGTCCGCGTCGGGGGCGTTGGTGTACTTCCACTGCTTGGCGTACGAGGCGTCCTTGGTGAACAGGTCGAGGAAGCCGTTCGGGCCGCCGTGCTCGAAGGTGTCGCAGGACGGCTGCGGGATCGTCTCGAAGACCGACTCCTCGGCGCCGCGCTGGTAGGTGTTGATGTAGGCGGGCCTGGTGGTGCCGTCGCCGCAGCGGCCGAAGCCGTAGGTGTTGTCGACGTCCAGCAGCCAGTGCATGCCGTAGATGTCGCGGGTGCCGTACGCGCTCTGCAGCTCGTTCGCGATCGGGTCGGAGCCGACGCTGACGCCGGTCTCCAGTTCCGTCGGGTACTGGCTGATGTCGTTGTGCTCCGACGCGTACGTGGCCGGCTTCGACGGGTCGTAGAAGGAGTTCGTCGGCTGGTCGGCCGTGGACGGGATGATGTACTTCTCCATCGACGCCCACGCGGTGTTGAACTTCGACCAGTCGCCGGTCACCCGCCCGTAGGCCGCCTCCAGCCACAGGTAGTAGCTGTAGGCCTCGGACGTGGTCTCGTGCCCGTGGTCGGGCGCCTCGACCATGAACGTCTCGATCGAGTGGTACGGCACGCCCTCGGGCGAGAAGTAGCCGTTGGCCGGGTCGTGGATCTCGTTGTAGAGCTCCACGAAGCGCTGCACGTACTCGTTGTCGCCGCCGACGTCGTCGTCCGCCTCGTTGGCGGTCACGTCCACGGCGGTGTAGCCGGTGGCGCTGACCCGGAAGACGGCCGAGCCGGCGGTCGTGTCGTCGTCGTCGGCCGCGCTGATCGTGAAGTTCTGCGCGGTGTTCCAGTTCGACGTGGTGAACGTCCTGGACGACGGCGAGACCGTGAGGTCGGCGTCACCGCTGGCGCGGGCGACCGAGACGGTCACGCTCGACGAGGGCGCCTGCGACAGCCGGACGCCGAAGGTCGCCTCGCCCGTCTCGGGCACGGACACCGTCGTCGGGCTGACGACCAGCGCCGGGCCGCTGTTGGGCGAGACCGTGATGCCGACCGGCGACGAGGTGGTCACCTGGCCGGAGTTGTCGGTGGCGCGGGCGGTGATGGAGTAGCTGCCGGCCGCCACGTTCGCCCAGCTGTAGCTGTAGGGCGAGGAGGTGTCGGTGCCGAGCAGGGTGGAGCCCTGGTAGAAGTCGACCTTGGTGACCGTGCCGTCGGAGTCGGAGGCGGTCGCCGCGATCGGCACGGTGGCCGGGGCGGTGAACGTCTGGCCCGCGGTCGGCGAGGTCAGCGCGACGCTGGGCGCGCTGCCCGTGCCGCCACAGGTCACGCCGTTCACGCTGAACGTCTCCGGGCTCGGGTTGCTGCCCGTCCAGGTGCCGTTGAAGCCGATGTTGGTGCTGGCGCCGGTGGCCAGGTTGCCGTTCCACGGCATGTTGGTGGCCGTGACGCGGGTGCCCGACTGGCTCCAGTTCGCGCCCCAGCCGCTCGGCGTGTAGCGCTGGCCGGTGGTCGGGAAGTCGAAGGCCAGCGTCCACGACGTGATGGGGTCGCCGGTGTTCTTCAACGTGATGTTCGCGGTGAAACCGCCCTGGCCCTGGCCGCTGGTCCACTGGTTGGCGGCGTACGTCACGTCGCACGCCACGGCCGCCTGGGCGGGGGCCGCCGTGATGGCCGAGGTCAGCCCGGCCGCGAGGACCAGGGAGGTGGCCACGGCGAGCCGCCTCGATAAGCGGGTCAAGAGGATCGGAGGTCTGTGCTTCACGGGGTCTCCATGGGAGTAGGGATGTGGGAGCGCTCCCAAACGGGATTGTGGGTGACCTCGCTCGTATGTCAACGGAATGGCGTCGCGGTAACCCTCGCGTTTCCTCTCACCAGGCTGCCCGGGATGAAAGTTTCATCCACGTTCCGGGGCATTAGACGAGCATGCGGGGCGGCGGCGGCCCTCCAGAGAACCGCGCTCTGTACACCGTCGCGAGGGCGGCAGACCATGGGAGCGCTCCCAGCCACCTAGTACTGGAGATGATCGCAAGTGAGACTCCACCGCGGCCTCCGCAAATGGGCCGTGACCATGACCGCCGCGAGTGTCGCGGCCTTAGGGCTCGTCGCAGGCCAGAGCACGGCCGCGAACGCCGCCGTCGCCTGCGACGTGACCTACACAGCCAACTCGTGGACGAGCAGCCCTGGTCAGGGCGGTTTCACCGCGAACATCACGTTGAAGAACACCGGCGACCCCATCTCCTCATGGACGCTGGCCTTCGACTATCCGACCACCGGCCAGAAGTACACCCCCAGCGGCTGGGGCGCGAACTGGAGCCAGTCGGGCACCCGCGTCACCGGCACCAACATGCCGTACAACGGCAGCCTGGCCACCGGCGCGTCGGTCTCCGTCGGCTTCAACGGCACCTGGACGGGCACGAACCCCAGCCCGCAGACGTTCTCCGTCAACGGCACCACCTGTGGTGACACCACGCCCACCACCCCGTCGGTGATCCTGTCGGCCAGCTCCGTGGCCGTCAACGAGGGCGGCACGGCCACGTTCACCGCGCGCCTGTCCGCCGCGCCCAGCTCGAACGTCACCGTCGCCACCGCCCGCACCAGCGGCGACACCGACCTGACGGTCAGCTCGGGCGCCTCGCTCACCTTCACCCCGAGCAACTGGAGCACCGCGCAGACGGTCACCCTGGCCGCCGCGCAGGACTCCGACACCACCGCGGGCACCGCCGCCTTCAGCGTCGGCGGCAGCGGCGTCACCGGCGCCACGCTCACCGCGACCGAGGTGGACGACGACGCCACGGTGGAGCAGGCCATCGTCGTGACGCCGACCTCGGTGACCGTCCCCGAGGGCTCGACCGGCACGTTCACCGCGCGCCTGGCCGCGCAGCCGTCCTCCAGCGTGACCGTCACCACGACGGCCGGCAGCGGCGACTCCGACCTGACCGTCAGGTCCGGCGGCTCGCTCACCTTCAGCACGTCGAACTGGAACACCCCGCAGACGGTCACCCTGGCCGCCGCGCAGGACTCCGACTCGGCGAACGGCACCCGCACCTTCACCGTCGCCTCGACCGGCCTGACCTCGCGTACGGTCACCGCCACCGAGGCCGACGACGACGGCGGCCCCACGCCCACCCACGTGGAGAACCCGTACTCCGGCGCCACCGGCTACGTGAACCCCAGCTGGAGCGCCAGGGCCGCGGCCGAGCCGGGCGGCGACGCCGTCGCCGACACCTCCACCGCCGTGTGGATGGACCGCATCGCCGCCATCGAGGGCCCTGGCGACGCGCTGAGCCTGCGCGAGCACATGGACGAGGCCGTCAGGCAGGACGCCGCCAACGGCTCCGCGCCGCTGACCATCCAGGTCGTCATCTACAACCTGCCGAACCGCGACTGCTCGGCGCTGGCCTCCAACGGCGAGCTGCGCATCTCGGAGAACGGCTTCAACCGCTACAAGACGGAGTACATCGACCCCATCGCCGACATCCTCGGCGACTCCGCCTACGCGAACCTGCGCATCGTCACCATCATCGAGCCCGACTCGCTGCCGAACCTCGTCACGAACCTCGACAGGTTCGCCGACTGCCGCGAGGCCAACGGCACCGGCGGCTACCGTGACGGCGTCCGGTACGCGCTCGACCAGCTCCACGCCATCCCCAACGTCTACACCTACGTGGACGCCGCCCACCACGCCTGGCTCGGCTGGGACTCGAACTTCCAGCCCTCCGTCAACCTCTTCTACGAGACGGTGGCCGGCACCGCCGACGGCGTGGACAGCGTGGACGGCTTCATCGTCAACACCGCCAACTACTCCGCCACGGTCGAGCCGCACTTCACCATCAACACCACGGTGAACGGCACCTCGGTCCGCCAGTCCAAGTGGGTGGACTGGAACTACTACGTCGACGAGCAGTCCTTCGCCGTCGCCCTGCGCAACGCCCTGGTCGCCAAGGGCTTCCGCTCCGGACTCGGCATGCTGATCGACACCTCGCGCAACGGCTGGGGCGGCAGCGCCCGCCCGGGCGGCCCGAGCACCTCGACCAACGTGGACCAGTTCGTCGACCAGTCCCGCGTCGACCGGCGCATCCACGCCGGTAACTGGTGCAACCAGAGCGGTGCCGGCATGGGCGCCCGCCCGACCGCCGCGCCCGCCAGCGGCATCGACGCCTACGTCTGGGTCAAGCCTCCGGGCGAGTCCGACGGCTCCAGCGAGGAGATCGACAACGACGAGGGCAAGCGGTTCGACCGGATGTGCGACCCGACGTACGAGGGCAACGACCTCAACGGCAACAACATGTCGGGCGCCCTGGCGAACGCGCCGATCTCCGGTCAGTGGTTCTCGGCGCAGTTCCGTCAGCTGCTGCAGAACGCCTACCCGCCGATCAACTGAAGGACCCGGCCGACCGGCGTCCCGCCTGACCCGGGGCGCCGGCCGGCCAGAGGGACCCGC
Organism: Nonomuraea sp. NPDC049421; assembly: GCF_040677005.1. NCBI lineage: Bacteria > Bacillati > Actinomycetota > Actinomycetes > Streptosporangiales > Streptosporangiaceae > Nonomuraea > Nonomuraea sp. NPDC049421. The sequence goes on along the minus strand of NZ_JBFAQA010000018.1, from coordinate 4,510 downwards.
CTGACCCGGGTCCCTCAGCAACCGGACCGGGGTCCGGGCCGCCGCGCCCGGACCCCGGTCCCACGCATGGGCCGGCCCGACGCTTACCAGGGGGTCAGCGGCGGGTGCGGCGCCACTCGGCGGCGACGTCGTCCACGTCGAACGGCATCAGGTTGAGCGGCGGCCCCGACAGCCCCGTGCGGATCGCCTCGCGGATGCGCTCGTTGATCTCCTCGACGATCCGCCGCGCCTCGGCCTCGGACCGGGCGTCACGCGCCGCGGCCAGCGCCTTCTCGGCGTCCTTGCGCAGCGCCAGCGTCGGGGGCAGCGGCATCGACAGCCCCTCGCTCTCGATCTTCTGCTTCACCCACCACATCTCGTCGAGCGGCTTGCCCTCACCGGGCAGGGGCTTGCCCTTGCCGGGCAGGTCGTCGAACTCGCCGCGCTCCTCCGCCTCGCGGATCTGCCGGTCGATCCAGCTCTCGAAGGGCATCCCGATGGGCTTGCGCCGGGTCACGTGGGGAACCTCCTCATGCCAGGTTGTGACGGGGTGCGAGCGGGCCGCGCCAGCCGAGCACGGCCTCGGTCATGCGGATGGAGGCGACGGTGGCCGCGACGTCGTGGACCCGCAGGATGCGCGCGCCCTTGAGGACGGAGACCACGTTGGCCGCGATCGTGCCCTCTTTGCGCTCGCCCTGCGGCCGGTCGAGCGTCTCGCCGATGAAGTCCTTGTTGGACAGCGCGACCAGCGTCGGATAGCCGATCGCGGTGATCTCCTCGAGGCGGCGGGTCAGCTCAAGGGAGTGGAAGGTGTTCTTGTTGAGGTCGTGGCCGGGGTCGATGATGATCTTCTCGGCCGCGATGCCGGCCTTCAGCGCGTACGCCACCCGCTCCCGCAGATAGTCGGCCACCTCGGCGACGACGTCGGCGTAGCTGGGCCGCAGCACCCGCCGGCCCGGCCCGCCCAGGCTGTGGGTGACGACCACGGCCGCGCCGGTGGCCGCCGCGACCTCGGCGATGCCCGGCTCGCGCAGGCCGTTGGTGTCGTTGATGACGTCGGCGCCGGCCGCGACGGCGGCCTCGGCCACCTCGGGCCGGTGGGTGTCGACCGAGATCACGGCGTCGGTGGCGGCCCTGACACCGGCGATGACGGGCGCCACCCGGTCGATCTCCTCGGCCACGCTGATCGGAGCCTGGGCGGCGCTGAAGGCGAACCCGCCGATGTCGACCCAGTCGGCCCCCTCGGACACGGCCTTCGTGGCCGCCGCGACCGCCTGGTCGAGCTCGAAGGTGCGGCCCTGGTCGTGGAAGGAGTTGGGCGTCCTGTTGACGATGGCCATGATCGCGACCTGGCGCTCGAAATCGAACTCTCGCCGGCCGAGACGCCGGACGGGAGCGATGATCTCGGGGGATGGCATGTCGCCGCTCACGTGGTGATCCTCTCCGTCCCTACGAGACTACCCGGCGCCTGCGCTGGTCAGCCGCGCGCGGGACGGTGAATGATCAGGCGGTGAAGCGGCCGGAGTGCCCGTCTCCGGGGGCGACGACCCTGATCCGCCGCATGCCCCTGCGCACGGGCAGGTCGGCGCCGCGCGGTAACCGCATGGTGAGCAGGACGCGGGTGCCCTCCGGCCCGGTGCGCAGGTCGGCCCCGTCGCACAATCGGTGGATCAGGTAGAGGCCGCGTCCCGTGCACGCCTGGCCGGAGGCCTGCTTGTCGCCGTCCACGTACGGCTCGGGGATGCCCGCGCCCCGGTCGCTCGTCTCGGCCCTGATGACGCCGTCGACCGTCCACAGCCGCAACCGGCCGTACCCGCCCGCGTGCTCCACGGCGTTGACCACACTCTCGTGCACGGCGAGCACGAAGTCGTCGAGTCTCACCCCGTGCAGCCCGCAACTTCCGGCGTGCTCGGCGACCTCGTGGCGCAGCCTGCCGACGTCGTGGAAGGTGAAGGTCTGGCTGAACAACACGCGCATGCGCTCCTCCGTGCCAATTCCGACACAGGCCGCGCTTCAGGACCTCACGTGATCCTTTTCCCCGACCCCCGGAATTTACACAAAGTCAGAGTGTCAAGGACGTCTGCCCATACCCGAGGCCATCTCGCGGACCCGCCCGGCCGGGCCGCCGTCGGGGGCCAGCGGCGCGGTGTCCATGCCCGCGCCCTCCCGCAACCCCTCGAACAACGCCCGCATCGCCTCGGACGACGAGTGGCCGGGCGTCCAGCCCAGCACGTCTCTGGCCCGGTCGGTCCGCATGAGCGGGATCCGCAGCGCCATCTCCAGCAGCCCGGGCGAGGCCGGCACGAGCCGCAGGTTCCAGGCGGCCGAGACCGCCGCCATGGCCAGCTTGGGCGGCACCCGCACCGTACGCGTGCCCAGCAGCTCGGCGAGGTCGCCCGGATCCAGCACGGGCTCGGCGGCCAGGTTGAACGCGCCGTGCACGGGCCTGGTCACGGCCAGCCGGTACGCCTGCGCCGCATCCTCGGCGTGCAGCACCTGCAACCGCAGCCCGGGGATGTCAGGCACGAACGGCACCCGGCCCGCCTTGATCATCCGCCGCGGCACGAGGGGCCCGCCGAACAGCCTGCGCTGCTCGGTCGCCGCAACCCGCTGGAAGATGAAGCCGGGCCGCATGCGGACGACCCTGATGTTCGGGTGATCGTGCTCGAAGACGTCGAGCACCCGCTCGACGTACGCCTTCTCCCGCCCGTACGCCGCCCCCGGCCAGCCGTGCGTGGGCCAGCTCTCGTCCACCGGCCGGTCCTTGGGCCCCGGCGAGTAGGCCCCCACCGACGAGGCGTGCACCAGCGCCGGCACCCCGGCCTCCGCCGCGGCGCGGAAGACGCGCATGCTGCCGAGCACGTTCGCCCGCCAGGTGATCGCCGGGTCCCTGGTCGGCTGGAACAGCCACGCCAGGTGCACCACGGCGTCCGCGCCGTCGAAGATCCTGGTCAGGTCGGCGGTCGCCACGTCGGCCTGGTGCCACTCGGTGCGCTCCGCCCGCCAGCCCGGCAGCCGGCGGGCGACGCCGACGATCGAGGTGACGTCGTCGTCCGCGGCCAGCGCACGCACCACACTGGTGCCCACGTTCCCCGTGGCTCCCACCACTACGACTCTCATGGCAGCACCGCTGCCCGAGCCCGCGGCGGCGAAACCAGCGGTCAGGGCTTGAGCAGGATCTTCACCGCGCCGTCCGCCTTCTTCTGGAACATCTCGTACGCCTGCGGCGCCTGATCCAGCGGCATCCGGTGGGTGGCGAGGTCCATCACGCCCAGCGGGTCGCCGTCGTCGGTGACCAACGGCATGATCGGGCTCACCCAGCGCTTGACGTGCGCCTGCCCCATGCGCAGCGTGACGCCCTTGTCGAACAGGCGCAGCATGGGCAGCGGGTCCGTCATGCCGCCGTAGACGCCGGTGATGGAGATGACGCCGCCGCGCCTGACCGTCTCGATGGCCTGGTTGAGCGCGTTCAGCCGGTCGACGCCCGCGTTCGCCATGAGCGGCGCGGCCACCGCGTCGGGCAGCAGGCCGGTGAGTGTCTGGGCGAGCTTGGCGGCGGGCGAGCCGTGCGCCTCCATGCCGACCGCGTCGATGACGGAGTCGGTGCCGCGCCCCGACGTGCGCTCCCTGACCTCGCCTGGCACGTCGGTGACCTCGCTCGCGTCGATGACCTCGATGCCGTGGCGGCGGGCCAGCTCCAGGCGGGCGGTGATGCCGTCCACGGCGAGCACGCGGTGGCCGAGGTGGCGGGCGATGCGGGCGCACATCTGACCGATCGGGCCGAGGCCGAACACGGTGACGCTGCCGCCCTCGGGGATGTCGGCGTACGCGACGGCCTGCCAGGCGGTGGGCAGCACGTCCGACAGGTAGAGGAACCGCTCGTCCGGCGGTCCGTCCGGGACCTTGATCGGGCCGAACTGGGCCTCGGGCACCCGCAGGTACTCGGCCTGGCCGCCGGGGACCTGGCCGTACAGCTTGGTGTAGCCGAACAGCGCGGCGCCCATGCCCTGCTCGCGCACCTGGGTGGTCTCGCACTGCGCGTACATCTCCAGGCCGCACATGTGGCAGTGGCCGCAGGAGATGTTGAACGGGATGACGACGCGGTCGCCGGGCTTGAGCGTGGTGATCGCGGAGCCGACCTCCTCGACGACGCCCATGGGCTCGTGACCGAGGATGTCGCCCTCGGTCATGAAGGGGCCGAGGACCTCGTACAGGTGCAGGTCGGAGCCGCAGATCCCGCTGCTGGTGACCCTGATGACCGCGTCGTTGGGCTCCTTGATGGCGGGGTCGGGCACTTCCTCGACCCGTACGTCGCGCTTGCCGTGCCAGGTGACTGCCTTCATGCTCGACTCCTCGATGCCGGGGACAAATGCCGCATACCCCCACGCAGAGCGGCAAACGGCGCCGCGCACCGGGCTCGCCGCCCTAGACTGCGCCGCATGTTGCGTCCTGGAAGCTGGTCCAGGCCTGCGGGTGAAAGTCCCGTCCGGGTAAGCATCGGAGCGCCCGGTAGCAGGCCCCGGTTCGTCGT
>NZ_JBFAQA010000017.1:0-218502 GCF_040677005.1 Nonomuraea sp. NPDC049421 | reverse complement strand
TCGGCTACACCCCGGCCGGCAAACGCATCGTCAAGAAGGCCAGCGGCAAGACCAAGACCGAAGCCAAGGCCAAACTCAAAGAGATCATCCGCGACTACGAAGACGGCCTGGCAATCGCGCCGACCAACTACACCGTGGCCGACGCGGTGCGCTACTGGCTGGAACACGGCCTCGGTGGGAGGTCGGACGCCACGGTGAAGATGTACATCACCTACGCCGACAAGCACGTGATCCCTGCCCTCGGCGCTCGCAAGCTGCGCGACCTCTCGGTGGAGGACGTGGACAAGTGGCTCACCAGTAAGACCGGTGACCTGGGCACCCGGTCGCTGAAGCTGATCCACGGCATCCTCAACCGGTCGGTCAAGAGCGCCATGCGCCGTGACAAGGTGAAGCGGAACGTCGTGGATCTGTGCGACATCCCGGAGGGGCGCGCCGGTCGTCCGTCCAAGGCCCTGACGCTGGCCCAAGCTCTCGCCGTTCTCGCCCAGGCGGAGAAGAGCAACGAGCGCATACGGGCCTACATCGTCTTGTCCCTGCTGACCGGGGCTCGTACGGAGGAACTGCGGGCACTGCTCTGGTCGCACGTCGTGGCGTACGACGAGAGCCGTGAAGCCTGGCTGCCGGTGGCAGAGGCGGGCTGGGAGCACACCGACTTCGCGGTCTACGTCTGGCGATCCGTCCGGCAGAAGGGCGACACCAAGACGGTGAAGTCCCGCCGGTCACTCAAGCTCCCCCAGCGCTGCGTGGACGCGTTGCGCCTCCTCAAGGAAGCGCAGGACCTCGCGAGGGAGAAAGCGGGCAACCGATGGCAGGACACCGACCTCGTGTTCTGCACGCGAACGGGCACACCCGTCACGGCTCACAACGTACGGCGTGACTTCCGCAAGGTCGTCGTGGCGGCGGGGCTCACCGAACGAAAGTGGTCACCTCGCGAGCTACGCCACAGCTTTGTGTCCGTGCTGTCAGACTCCGGCGTCCCCATCGAGGACATCTCGCGCCTGGTCGGCCACTCCAACACGGTGGTCACCGAGACGGTCTATCGGCACCAGATCCGGCCTGTGATCATGCAGGGAGCTGCGGCGATGGACAGGATCTTCGGGAGTTAGTCACTCACTTAGTCACTCAGTCGCCGTTTTCAAGATCGAACATCACTTGTTTTCGCAGGTGGGCGGTACTGGGTTCGAACCAGTGACCCCTCGCTTGTAAGGCGAGTGCTCTACCGCTGAGCTAACCGCCCCTGATCGGCACTACACCTTACGACACCAACGGACCCGATCGCACATCCACCACCCACCCGGGCCCCAGCTCGGGGCGGCCGGCGGCGCGCCAGCCCAGGAGGGCGGCGCCGAGCATGCCGGCGTCCACGCCGAGTGCGGCGGGGACGAGCGGGGGCGCCTCGCGGAAGGCCAGGCGCTTGATCAGGCGCGTGCGTACGGGGTCGAACAGGGCGGGGCCGGCTTCGGCGAGGCCGCCGCCGAGGACGATGACGGACGGGTCCAGGAGCAGCGTGTACGTGGCCAGCGCCAGCGACAGCGCCTCCACGGCCTCGTCCCAGACCTCGATGGCGATGGGATCGTCGGAGGAGACCACCTGCTCGGCCTTGACGCCCTCGACGCCGGCCCGCTGGCTGTAGCGGCGCCCGACGGAGGCCGCCGACGCGTACGTCTCCAGGCAGCCGAACTGCCCGCACGCGCACTGTTCGCCGTCGGGGAAGACAGGGGTGTGGCCGATCTCGCCCGCCCAGCCGGCGGCGCCGCCGTACGGTTCGCCGTTGATGATCGAGGCGCCGGCGATGCCCGTGCCGATGGGGAGGAAGAGGAAGTCGGAGACGCCGCGGCCCGCGCCGAGGATGCTCTCCGCCAGGCCCCCGGTGCGTACGTCGTGCCCGAGCATGACCGGGATGTCCAGGGTGGTGAAGTCCGTGGCGGGGACGTCGCGCCAGCCCAGGTTCGTCGCGTATACGGCGGTGCTCTCCGTCACCAGCCCCGGTACGGCGAGGCCGACGCCGGCGGGGATGCCGTCGCCCGATCCTGCCAGGTGGCTGATGAAGTCGGAGATCGCGGCCACGACCGCCTCCGGCCCCTCGGTCCGAGGGGTGGGGCGCCGCTCGCTCAGCAGCACCGCGCCGGACTCGCTGACCAGGCCGCCCTTCATGGACGTGCCACCGACGTCAAGCGCGACGACGAACGAACTCATTGCGGACACGGAAGGAGACGATAGCGCAGCTCAGCAAATGTCCGGAAAGGGTGTCCGGCCCCAGGCACAAGATCAGCACGTGAACGCGACGTCGACCGGCCGCCGACCACGACCTTGATCAACCAGCCAGACCGGGGTCGATGGCAGGGCTCCGTGGCAGGGGGCCCGTGACAGGGGGCCCGTGACAGGGGGCCCGTGACAGGGGGCCCGTGACAGGGAGCCCGCGGCAAGGGCTCCATGGCAAGGGGCCCACGACAAGGGGCCCACGACAAGGGGCCCACGACAAGGGGCCCACGACCTGTGCCGAGTCCGGGGGCAGGGCATCCCAGAGAAGTCCGGTGCGGCATCCCGGTCAAGTTCGGTGCGGCGTCCCAGACACGATCAAGCTCAGGCGCGCATCCCGTTCAAGACGCCCCAGACCATCACACAGCCCCGCGAACCCAAGTGAAGCCCACCAAGCCCCGCACACACCCGCAACCCCGCACAAGCCCCCTCAGGCCCGCCCAAGGACCCGGTTGAGCGCCGCCTCCACCTCGGCCGACAGCCCTGGGGGTGCGGCGACGGTGGGTGGGTGGATGGGGTCGGTGGACGAGCGGGCCATCCAGACGGCGCCGCACCCCCGGCACTCCACCTCGCCCAGCCGGCAGAACAGCGCCGTGGACCCGCACGTCGAGCAGGAGTCGAGGTCGAGGTCGTGCAGCCGCTGACAGTCAGGGCAGATGAGCACCTGGGACTCGTGGCGCACCCCGCGCTGCCACGGGCTGGCTCCGCGCACCGGGTCCGTCTGCCGGGCCCCGCACCGGAAGCAGGGCATCGTTTCCTCCGAAGTCGGCGATGTCCTTGAACGTCATGCGATATCGGCGAGTGCCTTGACATAGTCGGCGACGTCACGTGCTGAGGAGATCGGACTGACCACCGACCACCGGATCACGCCCTCGCCGTCGATGATGAAGGTCCCCCGCTGCGCGAGCCCCTTCGCCTCATCGAACACACCGTACGCCCGCGCGACCTGTCCGTGTGGCCAGAAATCAGAGAGCAGGGGGAACGTGTAACCCTCGCGATCCGCCCACGCACGGTGGGTGAAGACCGAGTCGACGGACACGGTCAGCAACCGCGCGCCCTCGATGGGCTGATCGCGCAGAGCGGACAGCTCGCTGCCGCAGATGCCGCTGAACGCCAGCGGGTAGAAGACCAGCACGACCTTCTCGCCCCGGAACTGTCGCAGGCTCACCGGGGTGCCGTGCTGGTCCTGTAGCTCGAAATCAGGAGCCTGGGCGCCGACCTCGGCAGGATGTGCGTTCACAGATCCATCCTGCCGTACGGCAGGCGCTCGAGACTCCTACCGGCGGCTGCCTTTCGGCGGGACGAGCCTGGTCCCGGACCAGTCGGGTGCGGCGGAGATGCTGCTCGTCTGCGAGAGACCCGCGGTAGCGGCATCCTCCCCGATGTCGCTCGGCTCCACGTGGCCATCGCGCCCGGCCTTGGGAGTCAGCAGCCAGATCTGGCCGCCGTCGGCGAGTGCTCGCATGGCGTTGGTCAGAGCGTCGAAGAGGTCGCCGTCACCGTCGCGCCACCACAGCAGCACCACGTCGACGACGTCATCACTGTCCTCATCCAGCAGCTCGTTGCCGGTCAGGTCTTCGATGGAGTCGCGAAGCTCGTCGTCGACGTCCTCGTCCCAACCGATCTCCTGCACCACCTGACCCGGCTTGAGGCCGAGTCGTTCGGCCAGGCCGCGCTCGCCCTGCGCCTGACCCGCGGTCGCGCTCACGTTTATCCCTCCTGCTTGAGTGGCCCCGCTTATGCGGTTTATCGCTTCGGCACAGTCCACACGCTGTGACCCTCAGTCGTCAACGGTCGCCACGGGTACGGCCCTGGTCGGCCAGAATCAATCAGACAAAAACGACAGCCGAACCTGACGTTGCGGGTTGTCGACGTTCAGGTCGATCAAGGCGACCGACTGCCACGTGCCCAGTGCCATTCGCCCGCGCAGCACGGGGATCGTGGCGTACGGCGGGATCAGTGCGGGCATCACGTGGGACCTGCCGTGACCTCGCGAACCGTGGGCATGACGCCATCGATCGTCGGCGGGCAGCAGGTCGCGCAGCGCGGCCAGCAGGTCGTCGTCGCTGCCCGAGCCCAGCTCCAGCAGCGCGACCCCGGCCGTGGCGTGGGGCACGAAGACGTGCAGCAGCCCGTCGCCGCCCTGACCGCGTACGAATTCGGCACATTCGGCCGTGATGTCGTGCACGGTCTCCCGGGAACCGGTGGCCACAGCGATGATTTCAGATCTCACGCGAAAATCTTACTGATGCAGCACCACGGCATCGGGCCCGGGAAAGACCAGGCAGGTGTGCCCGTCGTCGTACTGGACCCGGTACGGGGGCGCGCCGTCCACGCCTTGGACCTCAGTGATTACGCCACCCCTGTCCCTTTCGCCCACGGTATTGCCATGTACCAGGAGGCGGTCGCCAACCGTCGCATTCATACCTCTCACATTGGTACGTGGAATGCCGTACGAAAAGTGAGATTCCTAAGTTTTGCCGGGTCTGGAGAGCGCTCCAGAATCATGACCGGATTGTTACGGTGCATGGAGCGAACGTCGCCACCGCGAGAGCGACGGTTGGAAGCCCCGATCGGCGGCGACGCGCCCGGGCGGTGGGACACCGGGCAAAGGGGTGAGGAGAGGCTCCAGGGCACACCGGCGCAAGGCCCCCGAGGGCCGCGGCGGACAGCACAGGAACAGGCCGGGGCCGCCGCCCGTTCGCGCCGAAAGCCGGCGCATGACCGGCGCGTGATCCGCCTGGCCACCTGAACCAAGAGCGGTCCGGCCAGGAGCGGCCGGCGGACGCCGTGATCGCGGCCTGAGCGCCCGGCCGACCTGGCCGGATAGACTCGCCCGCCGCGAGTGAGAAGCCTCCCCCGAGGGGGAGGCTAAGGCTACGGAGGAGACATCGCGGGAAGCAGCCGGGAATCGAGCGAAATTTCGTTGGTTTTCTGGTCTTGTTAAATTGTTTTCGGGATGTAACCTTTGGTGGCGATTCGTCCTACCATCGGTGGTCTAGGCCATCAGGGGCGGCCCTGCCAGCAGGGACACTCTGGTTACTGGCTAGTAGAGATGCGTTTTCTCCGGCTAGAGACCAGGATGGAAGGCGACCCAGACCAGACATCAGTCCATCTCGGAAGGCGAGACCCAGTGGCTTCCGGACGCCAGCGATTCTCGATCATCAGCGACGGCCTACCCAGCCAGCTTCCTGATGTCGATCCCAGCGAGACCAACGAGTGGCTCGAGTCCCTCGACAACGTCGTCAAGACCGAGGGCCGCACCAGAGCCCGCTATCTCATGCTGCGCATGCTGGAGCGAGCCCGCGAGCACCAGGTCGGCGTGCCGGGCCTGCGCAGCACCGACTACATCAACACCATCCCGCCGGAGCGCGAGCCCTGGTTCCCGGGTGACGAGCACGTCGAGCGCCGCATCCGTGCCTACATCCGCTGGAACGCGGCGGTCATGGTGTCGCGAGCCAACGCCCGCACCAACGTCGGCGGCCACATCGCCACCTACGCCTCGGCGGCCTCCCTTTATGAGGTGGGCTTCAACCACTTCTTCCGCGGCAAGGACCACGGCGAGTCCGGCGACCAGGTCTTCTTCCAGGGTCACGCGGCCCCGGGCATCTACGCGCGCGCGTTCCTCGAGGGCCGGCTCAACGAGGCCCAGCTCGACGCGTTCCGCCAGGAGCTGTCGCACGGCTTCCACGGCCTGCCCTCCTACCCGCACCCGCGGCTCATGCCCGACTTCTGGGAGTTCCCGACGGTGTCGATGGGTCTCGGCCCGATCGGCGCGATCTACCAGGCGCGGTTCAACCGCTACCTGTTCAACCGCCAGATCAAGGACACCAGCCGCAGCCACGTCTGGGCCTTCCTCGGCGACGGCGAGATGGACGAGCCCGAGTCGCTGGGCGCGATCGGCCTGGCCGCGCGCGAGGAGCTCGACAACCTCACGTTCGTGATCAACTGCAACCTGCAGCGGCTGGACGGCCCGGTACGCGGCAACGGCAAGATCATCCAGGAGCTGGAGTCGTACTTCCGCGGCGCCGGCTGGAACGTGATCAAGGTCGTCTGGGGCCGCGACTGGGACCCGCTGCTGGCGGCCGACGTCGACGGCGTGCTGGTCAACCAGATGAACACGACCCCCGACGGCCAGTTCCAGACCTACTCGGTCGAGTCGGGCGCCTACATCCGCGACCACTTCTTCGGCTCCGACCCGCGCCTGCGCAAGATGGTCGAGCACCTCACCGACGACGACATCCGCAAGCTGTCGCGCGGCGGCCACGACTACCGCAAGGTCTACGCCGCGTTCAAGGCGGCCCGCGAGCACGTCGGCCAGCCGACGGTGATCCTCGCCCAGACCATCAAGGGCTGGACGCTGGGCAAGGACTTCGAGGCGCGCAACGCCACCCACCAGATGAAGAAGCTCACCAAGGCCGAGCTGAAGGAGTTCAGGGACCGGCTCTACCTGCCGATCCCCGACTCCGCGCTGGAGGGCGACCTGCCGCCTTACTTCCACCCGGGCGAGAACGACCCCGAGATCCAGTACATGAAGGAGCGCCGCGCGGCGCTCGGCGGCGTGCTGCCCAAGCGGATCATGCGCGCCAAGCCGGTCAAGCTGCCCGGCGACGAGGTCTACGCCACCTTCCAGAAGGGCTCGGGCAAGCAGCAGGTCGCCACCACGATGGCGTTCGTGCGGCTGCTGAAGGACCTCATGCGTGACAAGGAGATCGGCCACCGGTTCGTGCCGATCATCCCCGACGAGGCCCGTACGTTCGGCATGGACGCCATGTTCCCGACGGCCAAGATCTACTCGCCCCACGGGCAGACGTACGAGGCCGTCGACAGGGAGCTGCTGCTGTCGTACAAGGAGGCGACGCAGGGGCAGATCCTGCACGAGGGCATCAGCGAGTCGGGTTCGATGGCCTCGGCGATCGCGGCCGGCACCTCCTACGCCACGCACGGCGAGCACATGATCCCGATCTACATCTTCTATTCGATGTTCGGGTTCCAGCGCACCGGCGACCAGATGTGGCAGATGGGCGACCAGATGGGGCGCGGCTTCCTGCTGGGCGCCACCGCGGGCCGCACCACGCTCAACGGCGAGGGCCTGCAGCACGAGGACGGCCACACGCCGCTCATCGCCTCGACGAACCCGGCCGTCGTCGCCTACGACCCGTCGTGGGCGTTCGAGGTGGCCCACATCGTCAAGGACGGCCTCAGGCGCATGTACGGCGACCAGCCCGAGGACGTCTTCTACTACCTGACCGTCTACAACGAGCCCTACCTGCAACCGGCCCAGCCCGCCGACATCGACGTGCAGGGCCTGCTCAAGGGCCTGTACAAGTTCGCCGACGGCCCGGAGACGCAGGGGCCCAAGGCCAACATCCTGTCCTCCGGCGTGGCCGGTCCGTGGGCCGTGGAGGCGCAGCGGCTGCTGGCCGAGCACTGGGGCGTGTCCGCCACGCTGTGGTCGGCGACGTCGTGGTCGGAGCTGCGCCGCGAGGCGCTGGCGTGCGACGAGCACAACCTGCTCAACCCCGACGCCGAGCGCCGCGTCCCCTACGTCACCCAGGCGCTGTCCCAGGCGCACGGCCCGTTCGTGGGCGTCAGCGACTACATGAAGGCCGTGCAGGACCAGATCGCGCAGTGGGTGCCGGGTGACTGGTCCTCGCTGGGCACCGACGGGTTCGGCCTGTCCGACACCCGTTCGGCGCTGCGCCGCCACTTCCACGTCGACGCCGCCTCGATCACGCTGGCCGTGCTGAGCAGCCTGGTCAAGCGGGGCGAGCTCGACGGCGAGGTGCTGCGCGAGGCCATCGCCCGCTACCACCTCAAGAACGGCGTCACCGAGGCGGGCGGCGCGGAGAGCAACGACACCCAGTCGATGGGCGTCTGACCCGACCGAGATACGGCGCTCCCGCGAAGATCTTCGCGGGAGCGCCGTCATATCAGGCCGTCCGGGCCGCCGGGCAGCTGAGGCGGCACGTTCAGGAGGGGGTACGTGCCGCCTCACTCACGATTGGTGCACGTTGCCGTATTGTGGGCACTACTTCCCCCTGAAGAGATGTGAGGGGAAGTTTCGTCATGCGTCGCGTTATAGCCGCCGCCCTGGTCCTGGCGGCCGCCGGCTGCTCCACCGCACCCGCTCAGCCGGCCTCCGAGGCCCTCGACGGCGCGAGCCCCGGGCCCGCCGCATCAGGGTCGATCGCCTGGGGGCCGTGCACCGACATCAAGCGTCCCGACGGCGATCCGCCCGCCCGCCAGGACGCCTCCATACGGTGCGGCAAGCTCGCGGTGCCCCTCGACTACGCCAAGCCGGACGGCGAGAAGATCGACCTCGCGCTCATCAAGCTGCCCGCCGCCGGCAAGGCGAAGAAGCTCGGCTCGATGGTGTTCAACTTCGGCGGGCCTGGGGCCTCCGGCGTCGACACGCTCGACCAGGCCGCCAAGGCGCTGACCGCGCTGCGCGCCCGCTACGACCTGATCAGCTTCGACCCGCGCGGCGTCGAGCGCAGCTCCGGCGTGCGCTGCGGCGACGGCGCCGAGATGGATAGGTTCACCTCGCTCAACACGCTGCCGGCCGACGCGCAGACGCACCAGGCGGCCGAGGCGGCCAACAAGGAGTTCGCCACCCTCTGCCAGGAGCACTCCGGCAAGATCCTGCCCTACGTCGGCACCGTGAACGCCGCCCGCGACATGGACCGCATCCGCGAGGCCGTCGGCGACCCCAAGCTCAACTACGTCGGCATGTCGTACGGCACCCAGCTCGGCGGCGTCTACGCCACCCTGTTCCCGAAGAACGTCGGCCGCATGGTGCTCGACGCGCCACTCGACCCGACGGTCACGTTCGAGCAGCGCACGCTGGCCCAGACGCGCGGCTTCCAGCAGGCGTACGAGAGCTTCCTCAAGGCGTGCGTGAAGGAGGGCGGCTGCGCGGTCGGCAAGACGTCCGAGGAGGCCAACGCGAACGTGGCCCGGCTGATGAACCAGCTGACCACCAAGCCGCTGCAGGTGGGCGGCCGCGCGCTGACCCAGGGCCTGGCCTCCACCGGTGTGGCCGCCGCGCTCTACTCGGAGCTGACCTGGCCGTTCCTTGAGCAGGCGCTGGGCGAGGCGCTCAAGGGGCGGGGCGAGGCGCTGATGTACCTCGCCGACTCCTACACCGGGCGCGACCAGAACGGCAACTACTCCACGCAGATGACCAGCTTCCCCGCCATCACCTGCGTCGACACCGCCGAGCGGCCCGACGAGGCGACGCTGCGCCGCACGGAGGCGGCGGCGCTGAAGATCTCGCCGCTGTTCGGCAGCGAGGGCTCGGGCGGGCTGTGCCGGGTCTGGCCGGCCAAGGGCAGCGACGAGGCCAGGCACGTGAACGCCACCGGCTCCGCGCCGATCCTCGTGGTGGGCGGCAAGGGCGACCCGGCCACGCCGTACGAGTGGGCGCCCAAGCTGACGGCCCAGCTCAAGACCGCGACGCTGGTGACGTACGAGGGCGAGGGGCACGGGGCGTACCTGTCGGGCAGCAAGTGCGTGCAGGGGATCGTGGACGCGTACCTGATCGACGGCAAGATGCCGCAGAAGGGCACGACTTGCCCGGCGGCCTAATGTAGGTCGGGTGACTGACTACCTCGCGAAGATCGAAGCCGAGACGACCAGGCTGGCGGCGCTGTCGGGCGACCTGTCGGTGCCGGTGCCGAGCTGTCCTGGCTGGACGATCGCCGACCTGGTCACCCACGTCGGGCGGCTGCACCGCTGGACCGTGCACGTGCTGGGCAACCAGGTGCAGGAGCGGGTCTGGTCGTTCCAGGTGCCGACCGGCCTGCCGGAGGGCGTCCCCGGCGACGCGGCGTGGCTGACGGCGGGAGCCGGCGAGATGCTGGAGACGCTGCGCGCCACCGACCCCGCGACGCCGGTGTGGTCGTGGGGGCCGGAGAAGCAGGCCTCGTGGTGGCCGCGCCGGATGTTCTTCGAGCTGCTGATCCACCGGGTGGACGCCGAGCTCGCGCTCGGCATCGACCCGGAGATCCCGGCGGAGACCGCGATCGACGGCATCGAAGAGCTGCTGCACAACCTGCCGTCCGCCCGGTGGGTCACCAAGCCGCTGGCCGAGCTCGGCCTGGAGGGGGCCACGATCCACCTCCACGCGAGCGACGCCGACGGCGAGTGGACCATCACGCAGGGCCCCGCCGGGACGTTCACCTGGGAGCGCGGGCACGCCAAGGGCGACGTGGCCGTGCGCGGCCCGGTCGCCGACCTGCTGCTCGTGCTCTATGGCCGCCGCTCACTCGCCGCGGTGACCGTGCACGGCGACCAGGACCTCCTCGACCGCTGGCTGTCGGCCGCCTCCCTCTGATCACCGCCCTGCTCCCTGACCGCCGGCCCTGAGCACCGGCCCTGAGCACCGGCCCTGAGCACCGGCTCCGAGCACCGCCCGATCACCGCGAGCGCAAGGGCCCTGGACGCGCCGCCGCTCGGCGATCGGCGGCGTGTCCAGGGCGACGGGTGACCCGCCCCGCACGGGCGGGGCGGCCCGCTCGCCGGGACCGGGATCTCGCGGGGAAGGCGCTCTCTCCGGCCGGCGAGCGGATGATCACCTGGAATGGATGATCATGCGCTCCTCATTGTTCGAACACCACAAGGATGTATCCCTATGGCGACAACCCCCTGTCGGTGTTTTCGAAAAAACTCTCGGATCAGTCAGTCGAGCACCGTTCCGTGCACGACCATCTCGGGCACGTCGGTGGCGAAGCCCTCAAGGGGCCGGTCGGGGCAGCGCTCGGCGGTGACGGTGGCGGCCGCGATGCGGTCGAGGCGGAAGACGCGTACGTCGTCGCGCAGCCGGCACCACGCCACGAGATACCAGAACCCGCCACGCCCGCCCAGGAACACACCAGGCTCGACGTCCCGCGAGGTCAGCGCCCCCTTGGCGTCGGCGTAGTCGAGCCTGAGCACCCGGCGGCGCAGCAGCGCCTCCTCGATGGCCCTGGAGATGCCCTCGCCGCCCATCGGCCGGACCTCCGGCTCGTCCTGCGGGCGCGCGAGCTGCACGCGCCTGGCCAGCTCTCTGGCCAGCTCGCCCTCGGCGCCCGGCATGGCGGCCACCACCTTGCGTAACGCGCTGCGGGCCTGGCGGCCGAACGGCTGGTCGCCGGCCCGGCTGAGCGCCACCGCGATGGCCACCGCCTCGGTCGGCGTGAAGTTGAGCGGGGGCAGGGAGGCCTTCCTGTCGATCGCGTAGCCGCCCTTGCGACCCGGCTCGGCGTAGATCGGCACGCCCGACTCCTGCAACGCGGTGATGTCGCGCTCGATCGTGCGTACGCTCACCTCGAACCGCGCGGCCAGCTCGCGGGCGGAGCGGCAGCGTGGCGCGATGGCGCGCAGGTCTTCGACGAGCGCGTAGAGCCGGTCGGTACGGTTCACAAGCGGAACGCTACGCGCCGCCACCGACAATCGCGGGCCGCGCGGCAGCCCCGCGACACCCACCTAACCGCGCCGCCACAGGGGTCTCACGCCCGCGTCACCACCCCGGCGCCCCCTGGAAAAAGCGGAACGACCTTCCATGCGACATGCGAGCCGTGCTCGCCTTTCCACGGTGTGACGATCCGCGGTTCTTCCCGTCAGCCGACCAGCCCGCCGATCGATCAGCCGCGCCGCCAGCCGAGCGGTCAGCCGACCGTTCAGCCGCGCCGTCAGCCCCGCGTCCAGTCGAGCAGCCGGTCGAGCGGCCAGGTGTTGACGATCCTGTCCGCCTCGATCCCGCACCTCGCGGCCCGCTCGCAGCCGTTGCGCTGCCAGTCGAGCTGCCCCGGCGCGTGCGCGTCGGAGTCGATCGCGAACAGGCAGCCCATCTCGTACGCCAGCCGCATCAGCCGCTTGGGCGGGTCGAGCCGGTCGGGCCTGGAGTTGATCTCCACCGCGACCGAGAACCGCCGGCACGCCTCGAAGACCAGCTCCGCCTCGAACTCCGACTCGGGACGCTTCACTCCTCGCTTGCCGCCCGCCCGCACGACGCGGCCCGTGCAGTGGCCGAGCACGTCCACGCGGGGGTCGGCGATGGCGGTGACCATGCGGCGGGTCATGTCCTCCGCGCCCATGCGCAGCTTGGAGTGCACGCCGGCGACCACCACGTCCAGCCGGTCGAGCAGCTCGGGCTCCTGGTCGAGCGAGCCGTCGAGGTTCACGTCCACCTCGATGCCGGTCAGGATCCTGAACGGCGCCAGCCGCTCGTTCAGCGCGGCCACCTCGTCGAGCTGGCGCTCCAGCCGCTCGGCCGACAGCCCCTTGGCCACCGTCAGCCGCGGGGAGTGGTCGGTCAGAGCCAGGTAGTCGTGCCCGAGCGCGATCGCCGCCCGTGCCATCTCCTCGATCGGCGAGCCGCCGTCCGACCAGTCGGAGTGGCTGTGCAGGTCGCCCTTGAGCGCCGCGCGCAGCTCCGCGGTCTCCGCGTCGAGCTCCGTCCCGGCAGTTGCCCGCATTCGCCGCAAATAAGTTGGAACCTCACCCATAAGGCTTTCGTTGACCACAAGGGCGGTGACCTTCCCGATGCCGGGCAGATCACCGAGCCCGCCGTCACGGGCCAGCCGGGCGAGTTCTCCGGGGGACAGCTCATCGATCACCGCGGCGGCGCGGCGAAAGGCACGCACGCGGTACGGGGGCTCATCCGCGCGCTCGAGCAGAAAGGCGATCTCGCGCAGGGCCTCGACCGGATCCATGCGTCCAGTCCTACCCCAGGAGAGCGGCGACCAGGAGCACCAACCCTGATCAGGGCAAATCGGCCAGGGACCATTGATCAGGGCCAAGGGCCGCCGCTAGTCTGATCGGCCCAGGAAAGCAGGAGTTTCATGCCACACCCGTCGCAGGCGCCGAAGCAACCGCCGCGCAAATCGTCCAAGATCGTTCCGCTGGCGGTCCTCGGTGTCCTCTCGGTGATGGTCGTGGGTTATTGCGCGGCGGTCGACGACGACGAGGAGGTCACGGCCGACTGCGTCCTGCTGGGCAGCCCGAACGGCAGCGGCGACTTCCCCGCCACACCGACCCCCACCCCGACCTCCACACCGACCGCCTCCCCCACCGCCACAGACAGCGCCACCCCTACCGCCACCGAGTCCCCGACCACCTCCCCGACCCCCACCGACAGCCCCGCGGCCACGAGCACTTCCTCCGACGGCTCCTACCAGGTCGTGGACGACTCCTACTGCGACGACGACAGCCGCTCCTCCTCCACCGGCCACCACTACGGCGGCTCCCACGGCGCCTACGTCTGGTACTACGGCGGCCACCGCGTCGGCACCCGCGTACGCGGCGGCACCACGCTCAAGCCCTCCGACGTCAACATCAGCAGCAGGAGCGGCAAGTCGATCCAGCGCGGCGGCTTCGGCCGCGGCTGGAGCGGCGGGAGCTGAAGCCATGCGCCGCGAGCACGCCGCTCCCAGGGACGGCTGGGAGAAGACCATCGAAGGCCAGGGCCTGGCCTACCACCGCGCCGCCCACCCGGCCGGGCTGAGCCGCCCCTACTGGGACGAGTCCGTCCATTACGTCTTCTCCATGGACGAGGTCGAAGAGCTCGAACGCCAGGTGGAAGAGCTGCACGAGATGTGCCTGCACGCCGCCGCGCACGTGGTGGAGACCGGCCGCTTCGCCGACTTCGCGATCCCCGAATGGGCGTGGGAGGACGTCGCCCGCTCATGGGAGCGCCGCGACGACCACCTGTACGCCCGCTTCGACCTGCGCTACGACGGCACGGGCCCGGCCAAGCTGCTGGAGTACAACGCCGACACCCCCACGTCGCTGGTGGAGTCGTCGGTCGTGCAGTGGTTCTGGCTGCAGGACGTCTTCCCCGGCGACGACCAGTGGAACTCCGTGCACGAGCGGCTCATCGACCGCTGGCGGGAGCTGCGCCTGCCGTCCGGCCCCGCCCACTTCGCCTTCACCAGCGCCGACGAGACCGGCGAAGAGGCCATGACCGTGGCCTACCTCCAGGAGACCGCCGAGCAGGCGGGCCTCGCGACCGTGGCCGTCGCCATGGAGGACATCGGCTGGGACGCGCTCAACCGCACGTTCGTGGACACCGAAGGCCGCGTCATGCGCTCGGTGTTCAAGCTGTACCCGTGGGAGTGGATGCTGTCCGACGAGTTCGGACGCCACGCCGTACGCCACTCCACCTGGATCGAGCCGCTGTGGAAGGTGCTGCTGTCGAACAAGGCGCTGCTCGCCGTGCTCTGGGAGCTCAATCCCGGCCATCCCAGCCTGCTGCCCGCCTACCTCGACGGGCCCCGCGACCTGACCTCGTTCATCAGCAAGCCGCTGCTCGGCAGGGAGGGCGCCTCGATGCGCATCGTCACCCCTGAGGGCGTCCAGGAGACGCCCGGCCAGTACGGCCGCGAGGGCTACGTCCACCAGGGCTTCGAGGCGCTGCCCGTCTTCGAGGGCCAGCGGCCGGTGCTCGGCGCCTGGATGGTCGCCGACGAGGCGGCCGGCCTGGGCATCAGGGAGACGACCGGCTACATCACCGACGACACCTCCTCCTTCGTCCCGCACCGCATCCAGTCCTGAGCCCGTACCCACCCGTTTCGAATGGATCTTCCGTGACCCTCCTTGAGACCCTCGCCCGCGGTTCGGGCGCCATCGCCGCGTACGCCGCCGTCGGCCTGATCCTGCTGATCGTCGGCTTCTACGTGATCGACTGGGCCACGCCCGGCAAGCTGAGCGAGGTCATCCGCTCCGAGCGCAACCCCAACGCCACCCTGCTCGCCACCTCCGCCCTGGCCGCGATCGGCCTCATCGTGGCCGCCTCCATCTGGTCGGCGGGCGGCCGCCTGGGAGAGGGACTCGCGGGCACGGCCGTGTTCGGCCTGGTCGGCATCGTGGTCCAGACGCTCGCCATGCTGATCTTCGACAAGGTGGCCGGGATCTCCGTCCGCGACCTCGTCAAGGAGCAGGAGCTGCAGCCCGGCGCCCGCCTGCTCGCGGTCACGCACGTCGCGATCGGCCTGATCACCGCGGTCGCGGTCATCTGAGCCGCGAACCCGTCGCGCTCCGAACCGCCGTTCCGGACATCCGGAGGGACCTGGCACTCTAGGAGGCGTGACAGACCGGACCCGGGAGGACACCACCCGCCGCCTTGAGCGCGCCATGGGCGCGCTCGGCACCGCGGCGATGGCCCGCATGGACGAGCAGCTGCCGTGGTTCCGCGCGCTCAGCGCGGAGGACCGCTCGTGGGTGGGACTGGTGGCCCAGGCCGGCATCGCCGCGTTCGTCGAGTGGTTCCAGCACGCCGGCGAGGGCCGGCTCACGCCCAGCATCGAGTTCTTCGGCACCGCGCCGCGCGAGCTCAAGCGCTCCATCTCGCTCCAGCAGACCGTCGACGTCGTCAGGGTCGTGGTCGAGGTGGTCGAGGCGCAGACCCACGAGCTGGCCGCCCCCGGCGGCGAGGACCAGCTCCAGCAGGCCATGCTGCGCTACACCCGCGACGTCGCCTTCGCCGCCGCCCAGGTCTACGCCCGCGAGGCCGAGGCCAGGGGCTCGTGGGACGCCAGGCTCGAGGCGCTGATCGTCGACGCGCTGGTGCGCGGCGAAGTGGACGACGGCCTGCACTCCTGGGCCGCCGCGCTCGGCTGGACCTCCTCCCCCGTGGTCGTCATCGCCGGCAACGCGCCCGACGACGACCCGCGCGCGGTCATCGACGGGCTGCGCGAGAAGGGCCGCCGCATCGGCATGGACCTGCTGGCCGGGGTCCAGGCCGACCGGCTGATCGTGATCGTGGGCGGCGCGAGCGACGCCGACCACGCGGCCAAGCAGGTCGTGGCCAGGTTCGGCGTCGGTCCCATCGTCATCGGGCCCGAGGTGCCCGACCTGCACGCCGCCGCCAGGTCCGCGCGGGCGGCGCTGGCCGGGCTCAAGGCGTCCTGCGGCTGGCCCGACGCGCCCCGCCCGGTGCACGCCGAGGACCTGCTGGCCGAGCGGGCGCTCGACGGCGACGCCGACGCCAGGGAGCAGCTCATCGAGAACGTCTACCTGCCGCTCGCGGGCACGCCGCTGCTCGACACGCTGGCGACGTACCTGGAGCAGGGCACCTCGCTGGAGGCGACGGCGCGGCTGCTGTTCGTGCACCCCAACACCGTGCGCTACCGCCTGAAGAAGATCACCGAGCTGACCGGCTACCAGCCGACGGAGGGCAGGTCCGCCTTCACCCTCCAAGTGGGTCTCATCCTCGGCAGGCTCTCGGAGAGCGCCGAAACGTGGCGAGCGCTAACGTAACGCCGCCGAAATCCCCACTGTAGGGAACCTACAAATCACCCCGGACAAAGTTCGTACGGATCTCCATCCGCGTGTCGAAGTTCTACAGGGCAAGGTGGTTTTTGTGCTTGTACTCGTCGCCCCGGGCCAAGGTGCCCAATCACCGGGCTTCCTGACTCCCTGGCTCGAGCTGCCCGGCCTGGCCGACAGACTCGGCGCCTGGTCCGACGTCGTCGAGCTCGACCTGATCGCCTACGGCACCACCGCCGGCGCCGACGAGATCCGCGACACCGCCGTGGCGCAGCCGCTGCTCGTGGCCGCCGCGCTGGCCGCCGCCGAGGCGCTCGGTGCGGCCCCCGACGTGCTGGCCGGCCACAGCGTCGGCGAGTTCGCCGCCGCCGCGCTCGCCGGGGTGCTCACCCCCGAGCAGGCGCTCGGCCTGGTCCGCGAGCGCGCTCAGGCCATGGCCAGGGCGGCCGCCACCACCGAGACCGGCATGACCGCGGTGCTCGGCGGCGTCGAGGAGGACGTGCTCGCGGCCATCGAGAAGCACGGCCTGACCCCGGCCAACATCAACGGCGCCGGCCAGATCGTCGCGGGCGGCACGCTCGAGCAGCTGGCCGCGTTCAAGGACGACGCTCCCGCCCGCGCCAGGCTCATCCCGCTGAAGGTCGCGGGCGCCTTCCACACCGACCACATGGCCTCCGCGGTCGAGAGCCTGCGCGCGGCGGCCGCGGCCGTCGAGCCCGCCGACCCGTCGGTCACGCTGCTGTCCAACGCCGACGGCCAGGCGGTCGCGTCCGGGGCCGAGTTCCTGCAGCGGCTGATCAAGCAGGTGAGCAACCCCGTCAGGTGGGACTCCTGCATGGAGACCATGGCCGCGCTCGGCGTGACCGGCATGATCGAGCTGCTGCCCGGCGGCACGCTGACCGGGCTGGCCAAGCGCGGCCTGCGCGGCGTCCGCACCGCGGCGCTCAAGACCCCCGACGACCTCGACGCGGCCAGGGAGCTGATCCAGTGAAGATCCCCGACATCGTTCCCGGCGCGAAGGTGCTGGCGCTCGGCCACTACCAGCCCGCCAACGTCGTCACCAACGACGACCTCGCCAAGACCATGGAGACCAACGACGAGTGGATCCAGTCGCGGGTCGGCATCAAGGAGCGCAGGGTCGCCCCGGCCGGCGAGTCCGTCGAGGACATGGCGGCCATCGCCGGCGGCAAGGCCATGGCGGCCTGCGGCATGTCGCCCGACGACATCGACCTCGTCATCGTGGCCAGCTGCACGCTGGAGACCCAGATCCCCAACGCCTCCGCGGTCGTCGCCCACCGCCTGGGCATCCACGCCCCCGGCGCGTTCGACGTCAACGCCGCCTGCGCCGGGTTCTGCTACGCGCTCGGCACCGCCAGCGCCGCCGTCCGTGCGGGCTCGGCCCAGAACGTGCTGGTCATCGGTGCCGAGAAGCTGTCGCAGTGGGTCGACTGGACCGACCGGTCCACGGCCGTGATCTTCGCCGACGGCGCCGGCGCGGCGGTCGTCGGCCCGTCCGACACTCCCGGCATCGGTCCCGTCGTGTGGGGCAGCGCCGGCGACAAGTCCGACGCCATCATCATCAAAGACCGCAACGACAGCCTCCACCAGGAGGGCCAGACGGTCTTCCGGTGGGCCACCACCGCCCTGCACCCGGTGGCGCTCGAGGCCTGCAGGCGCGCCGGCGTCGAGCCTTCTGAGCTCGCCGCGTTCGTGCCTCACCAGGCCAACCTGCGCATAGTCGAGTCGATCGCCCGTAAGCTGGGCGCCGACAACGCCGTCATCGCCCGCGACATCGTCCTCGCCGGCAACACCTCGGCCGCCTCCATCCCGCTCGCGCTCTCGCGCATGCTGGAGCGTGGCGAGGTGCAGTCGGGTGGCCTGGCGCTGGTGCTCGGCTTCGGCGCGGGCCTGACGTACGCAGGACAGGTGATCGAGATCCCGTAGGGAGCTCGCCCACCCTTTCCATACTTGTGCGGCATCGCCCGCACAGAATCCAGAAAACCAAAGGAGAACTAGCGACATGGCTGCCACCGAGCAGGACATCCTCGAGGGCCTCGGCAAGATCATCAACGAGATCACCGGCATCCCGGCGTCCGAGGTGACCCCCGAGAAGAGCTTCGTGGACGACCTCGACATCGACTCCCTGTCCATGGTCGAGATCGCCGTGGCCGCCCAGGACGAGTTCGGCGTCGAGATCCCCGACGACCAGCTCAAGAACCTGAAGACGGTCAAGGACGTCCTCACCTTCATCCAGAACTGAGCGATCGATCACCGATCCGATCCATCCATGACTGATTCCAGCAAGGAGCGCGAAACGTGAGTGCGAACCGGGTACGTGTCGTCGTCACCGGGCTTGGCGCGACGACGCCCGTCGGTGGAGACGTCACCTCGACCTGGTCGGCGCTCCTCGCCGGTCAGTCGGGCGTCAAGACCCTGACCACGGACTGGATCGACACCGTCCCCGTGAAGTTCGCGGGGACGGCGGCGGTCGATCCCGCCGAGGTGCTGCCGCGGCCCGAGGCCCGCCGCCTCGACCGCAGCGAGCAGTTCGCGCTGGTCGCCGCCCGGGAGGCCTGGCAGGACGCCGGCGCCCCCGAGGTGGCGCCCGAGCGGCTCGGCGTCGTGGTCTCCAGC
This sequence comes from Nonomuraea sp. NPDC049421, assembly GCF_040677005.1. Taxonomy (NCBI): domain Bacteria; kingdom Bacillati; phylum Actinomycetota; class Actinomycetes; order Streptosporangiales; family Streptosporangiaceae; genus Nonomuraea; species Nonomuraea sp. NPDC049421. Next base: position 199,359 of record NZ_JBFAQA010000017.1, on the reverse strand, counting down.
GGCATCGGCGGCATCAACACCACGCTGTCGGCGTACGACACCTACCGCGAGCGCGGCTGGAACCGGCTGTCGCCGTTCACCGTGCCCATGCTCATGCCCAACGGCCCGGCCGCCTGGATCGGGCTCGACCTGGGCGCCATGGCGGGCGTGCACGCCACGGTGTCGGCCTGCGCCTCCGGCGCCGAGGCCATCGGCTACGCGATGGACATGATCAGGGCGGGCCGCGCCGACGTGGTCGTGGCCGGCGGCACCGAGGCCGCGATCCACGGCCTCAACATGGCCGCCTTCGCCGCCGCGCGGGCCATGTCCACCCGCAACGACGACCCCGAGGGCGCCTCCCGCCCGTGGGACCGCGACCGCGACGGCTTCGTGCTGGGCGAGGGGGCGGGCGTCGTCGTGCTGGAGTCGGAGGAATACGCCAAGGCGCGGGGCGCGCGCATCTACGCGTACTGCGCGGGCGTCGGCTACTCCGCCGACGCGCACCACATCACCCAGCCTGAGCCCGAGGGCCGCGGCCAGATCATGGCGATGACGCAGGCGCTCAACGACGCCGACGTCACGGGCCTCGACGTCAAGCACGTCAACGCCCACGCCACCTCGACCCCCGCGGGCGACATCGGCGAGGTGCAGGCCGTGGCCAAGGCCATCGGCACCCACCCGCTCGTCACCTCCACCAAGTCCATGACCGGGCACCTGCTCGGCGGAGCCGGCGGCATCGAGTCCGTCTTCACCATCAAGGCTCTGCAGGAGCGGATCGTCCCGCGCACGATCAACATCGACGACCTCGACGACGGCATCGAGGTCGACCTCGTCCACGACGCGAACCGCGCGCTGCCTGACGGCGACATCGCCGCGGTCAACAACTCGTTCGGGTTCGGCGGCCACAACGTGACCGTCGTGTTTAAGGGGGCTTAAATGACCGTGCTCGACAACCGGGTGGTGAGCGAGGGCTCCGATCAGGAGCCCGCTGATCCCCGCGATCCCGTCGTCCGCCTGACCGCGCTGCTCGACGAGGGCTCGCTGCGGCTGATCACGCCCGAGGACAAGAGCGGCGCGCTCGCCGCGATGGGCCGCGTCGAAGGCGTCCCCGTCGTCGCGTTCTGCAGCGACGCCCGCGTCCAGGGCGGCGCCATGGGCGGCGAGGGATGCGAGCACATCGTCCACGCCTACGACGTCGCCGTCCGTGAGCGGGTGCCGGTCATCGGCATCTGGCACTCCGGCGGCGCGCGGCTCGCCGAAGGCGCCGAGTCGCTGCACGCGGTCGGCCGGGTCTTCGCCGCCATGACCAAGGCGTCCGGCATCGTGCCGCAGATCTCCGTGGTCGTCGGTCCCGCCGCCGGGGGCGCCGCCTACGGGCCCGCGCTCACCGACCTGGTCATCCTCGCCGACACCGGCCGCATCTTCGTCACCGGTCCCGACGTCGTGCGCAGCGTCACCGGCGAGGACGTCGACGCCGCCGCGCTCGGCGGGCCCGACCCGCACAGCAAGCGCAGCGGCGTGGCCCACATCGTCACCAAGTCCGAGACCGACGCCCTCGTCAAGGCGCGCCAGCTCGCCACGCTGCTCGGCCACCAGGGCCGCATGCGCACGGGCGAGATCGGCGAGGTCGACTTCTCGTCCCTGCTGCCCGACTCCGCCCGCCGCGCCTACGACGTCAAGCCCCTGGTCAACGGGCTGCTCGACGAGCCGGGCCTGGAGCTGCACCCCAAGTGGGCGCCCAACATCGTCACCTCGCTCGGCCGCATGGGCGGCCGCACGGTCGGTGTCATCGCCAACAACCCGATGCGGCTGGGCGGCTGCCTCGATGCCACGTCCGCCGAGAAGGCCGCCCGGTTCGTCCGTATGTGTGACGCCTTCGGGGTGCCGCTGGTTGTCCTGGTGGACGTACCCGGTTACCTCCCGGGTGTCGGGCAGGAGCACGACGGCGTGGTCCGGCGCGGGGCCAAGCTGCTGCACGCCTTCGCCGAGGCGTCGGTGCCGCGGGTCACGCTGATCACCAGGAAGGCGTACGGCGGGGCGTACATCGCGATGAACTCCCGCGCGCTCGGCGCCACCAAGGTCTTCGCCTGGCCGACCACCGAGATCGGGGTCATGGGCGAGGTGGCCGCGGTGCGCGTGCTCAAGCGCCGCCAGCTGGCCGCCGTCCCCGAGGAGGAGCGGGCCGAGCTGGAGCTGCGCCTGGCCGAGGAGCACAAGCAGGAGTCCGGCGGGCTGGTCAGGGCTCAGGAGCTGGGCGTCGTCGACGAGGTGATCAAGCCCGGCGAGACGCGCGGCGCGATCGCCAAGGTGCTGTCCCAGGCTACCCCGGCCAGGGGCGCCCACGGCAACATCCCGCTGTAACGCGCGACCTCACGGCAGAGGCCCCGCACCGTAATCGGTGCGGGGCCTCTCTCGTGTCTTCGGGCGCCCTTCACGGGTCTCGGGCGCTCGCCACCAGCAGGTCGGGCGTTCAACGGGCTCAGGCGGCCGGTCGGGTGCTCGGGGCGCCTCCCTCGCGGCCGGGTGCTCGCTTCCGGGGTCAGACGGCCGCGTGCAGCCACCTGACCGGGGCGCCGTCACCGGCGTACCGGAACGGCTCCAGCTCCTCGTCCCACGGCCGGCCCAGCATCTTGTCCAGCTCGTCCTCAAGCACGCACCGGCCCTGCGCGGCCATCATCATCGCGGAGCGCAGCCGGTCCTCAGGGATCATGATGTCGCCGTTGACGCCGATCACGGCCGTGAAGGGGCCGAGCGTCGGCGTGTAGGCATGGCGGGAGCCGTCGACACCGGGTGAGGCGTCCTCGGTGATCTCGAACCTGAGGCGCTGCCAGCCCATGAGGGAGGAGGCGATGGCCGCCGCGATGCCCGGCCGGCCCTCCCACTCCGCCTGGGCCCGCACGACGTTGGGCGCGGCGGGTTGCGGAGTCCACGTCAGGTCTACGGGCACGCCAAGGACACCCGCGACTGCCCATTCGATGTGAGGGCACAGCGCGGGCTGAGCCGAGTGGACGTAAAGGACGCCACGAGCAGACACCGGACCTCCCGTTCGGTACGAGGTGCGCCTTCCCCAACGGCCTCGTCCCGGGATGATCACAAGTGACTAGGGAGAGACTACCGTCGGTCGCTATCCGGCACCAGAGGGGGGCCATACCAAGTTGGTGCGCAAGTGGCGGGTGACAGGTCGTCTCCGCAGGAAACATACCCGCTCATGGAAATCCAATCAGTCGGGGAGGCGTTCGTCCGCCCGCGCCAGCTGCTGACCGACCGGACGGCGCTGTCGGCCGCGCGGCGCTGGACGCAGGCGGTCTCGGAGGCGGACGGCGTCTGCGTGCTCCATCTGGCCGACGGCGTAGATCCGTGCGAGCTGACCACCGAGTTGCGCGAGCAGGGCCTGCGGGCCTCTCCCAACCACGTCTTCCGCGGCCAGCCGCTGTTCTTCGGCGGCCCGGCCTCACGGCCTTTTCCCACGCCGCCGATCGGCGGCAGGACCCACAGATCCCGCTCCGACGTGGTCGTGGGCCTGCTCGACACCGGCGTGTCCAAGCACCCCTGGTGGTCGGGCAGCGAATGGTACGCCCGCCTCGGCCCCCAGGAGGCCGACGCCGTGGAGGGCGAGCAGGCAGGGCACGGCACGTTCATCGCGGGTCTGCTGACCCGCCGCGCCCCGGGCGTGTCGCTGCGCGTGGAGCGGGTGCTCGACGCCGACGGCGTGACCGACGAGGCGACCGTCGTCCGCGCCCTGCATCGCATGCGCGAACGTCCCCCGCACGTGCTGAACCTCTCCTTCGGCGGCCACACCTTCGACGACCGGCGGCCGCCCCTGCTGTCCGACGCCATCGGCGCGCTGGGCGCCACGTCCACGGGGACGGTGACCGTGGCGTGCGCCGGCAACACCGCGTCCGACCGGCCGTTCTGGCCCGCGGCGCTGCCCTTCGTGGTCGGCGTGGCGGCCGTGGACGCCTCCCAGCAGTGCCGCGCCCCCTACTCGGGCTACGGCACCTGGGTCGACGCCTGCGCCCGAGGCGACTGGCTGACCAGCAGCTATCTCGACGTGGGCGAGTTCGGCGGGTACGCGGCGTGGAGCGGCACGTCGTTCGCCACCGCGCTGGTGACCGGCGCCATCGCCGACGCGGCCAGGGACGAGCCCGCCAGGCAGTGGATAGACCGGCTGCTCGACTCCGAGGAGACGCCGCAAATTCAGGATCTGGGGGTCCTCTTCCCGGCGAGTCTGTAGAGTTTACGCTCAGTCCCCGGACCATCACAGGGAGGCATGATCGCCTCCCCTGGCCGGGCGGAAGGAGGCCGTATGCGTGATCTGCGTGATCCAGCGGAGCTGCTCACGGCCGCTGCCAAGGGCGACCGGGCGGCATGGGACGAGCTCGAAGCGAGGTTCGGGCCGCGCATGTGGGCGGTGGCCAGGGCCTGCGGCCTGAGCACCGTCGACGCGGCCGACGCGGTCCAGGGCGCCTGGCTCCGCCTGCTGCAACACCTCACCGACATCAGAGACCCGGCGAGCGTGGGCGGCTGGCTCGTGACGACGGTGCGCCGCGAGGCCCTGCTCATGCAGCGCAAGGACCCGCCCCTCGTCTCCGCCGCCGAGCCGGTCGGTGAGCCCGACCCGGCCGCCGCCGTCCTGGAGGCCGACGGGCGGCGCCGGCTCTGGCAGACGGTCTCCACGCTCGACGAACCCTGCCGCTCGATCCTCGAACTCGTCGCGAACGAGGCCGGCAACCAGCAGGTGGCATCGCGGCTCGGGCTGCCCGCCGGCAGCGTCGGCCCGACGAAGGCACGCTGCCTGGAGAAACTGCGCACTCTGCTCTCACTACAGGAGACAGCGCAATGATCAACGACGAATACTTCCTGGCGGCCCTCCGGCTGGGCGCCGGGAACGACCCGATCCCGGGTCACGTGTCCGCCGCCGCACGTGACGCCTACCGGCTTCGGGTGCCGATGGCGGTGACCGCGGCCGCCCACGCGGAGTCCGCCACGATCCGCAGCGTGCGCGAGGACGACAGCTCGCATCTGGTCAGGTTCATCGCCGCCGGCCTCACGTTCGACCTGGAAGTGACGGAGGGCGACGGGCTCATCGACGTCGCCGGCCACATCTCCCCCTATCCCGGCGAGGGCGCCCTCGTCGACGTGCGGTCCCCGCACCTGACGCTGACCAGGCGCATCGCCCCCACCGGCCACTTCGTCGCCACGGGGCTGCCGCCCGGCTGGCTGAGCGTGGTGTGCCACCGGCCGGGCCACGCACCCGTGCAGACCACGTGGGTGCGCATCCGCCCCTGACCCGCCAATGACCCGGCCGGGAGAGCCGCGCATTTCTCCCGGCCGTCTTCTCCTCCGAGGCCGGCCATGAGCGCATCATCGGACCCCCACGACCGCCATCCGGACCTCCATCCGCTCGTCAGAGCGGCCGAGGCCGCCATGATGCGTTCCCTGATCGACCCCGAGCACGCGCTGCGGGCCTCCCGTGCCGTCCGGGAGGCCGCGCGGCGCGACGGGTGCCGCGAGGCCGAGGCCGTCGCACTGCGCTCGATGGCGCTGGCCGCGCGGGAGCTGGGCGACCTCGAAGGCGCCGAGCATCACCTGCGGGCGGCCATCGCCATGACCGACATCCCGCCGGAGCGCGTCGCGCAGGCCAGACTGTCGCTGGTCACCGTACGCACCGAGCGCGGCCATCCGCTGCAGGCGCTGCGCGTGGCGGCCCTCGCCTGGGCCTACCTGTCGCCGCTCGACCAGGCCAAGCTCGACACGCAGCGCGCGGTGGCGCTGGCGCGGCTCGGCCGGCACCAGGAGGCCATCGCGTCCTGCGACCGCGCGCTGCGGGCGCTGGTGAAGGCGCCCGGCACGCTCGACGACCGCAGGTTCCTGGCCGGCGGGCTGCTCAACCGGGGGCTCATTCACTCCTGCCGGGGCGACTGGGACGCCGCCCTGCGCGACCTCACGGCCTGCCTGGGGATCGCCAAGCACGCCGGGCTGCGGCACCTGGAGCGGCTGTCGGCCGCCAACCTGCCGTTTCTCTCCGTACGCAGGGGCGATCTCGCCGCCGCCTTCAAGCACTACCACGAGGCCGAGGACACCCTGTTCGGCTACCCCGAGCGGCTGGCCACGATGCGGGCCGACTTCGCCGGCGCGCTGCTGGCCGCCCACCAGCCGGGCGAGGCCAGGGCGATGCTGAGCCTGGCCGTGCCCGACCTGGAGGCGTCGGGGGCGCGGGTCGCGCTGGCCGAGGCGCGGCTGAAACTGGCCCAGGTCGAGCTGCTCACCGGCGACCCCACCAGGGCCTGGCAGGTGGCCGAGCAGGCGGCGGCCGAGCTGGCGGAGCAGCAGCGCGTGTCGTGGCTGCCGCTGGCCAGGGAGGTCGTGCTGCGCTCGCGGCTGGCGCTCGGGCCCGTCACCCGCGAGCTGGTGGGCGAGCTGGTCGAGTGCGCCCGCGAGCTGGAGGAGTGCGACGAGCACGGCGCCGGTGCGGCGGCGCTGCGGCTGATCGCGGCCGAGGCGGCGCTCGCCGTGGACGACCGCGGCACGGCCATGGCGCAGCTCGCCCGGCTCACCCGCAACGCCGGCCCCCAGGAGCGGCGGCCGCCCGCGGGCACCCGGCTCACCCGCCTCGCCTCCGAGCCGCAGGCCCGGCAGCTCGCCCGTACGTCGCCGATCCCGGTGCCGGTGCGCCAGCACGCGCTCGCCCTCAGGTCGGCGCTGCAGGAGGACCTCGCGGGGGCCTTCGCCGCCGTACGCGACGGGCTGGCCGAGGTCAGCGGGTGCGTGGAGGGGCTGGAGGACCCGTCGCTGCGGGCCCACGCGGCGCGGGCGGGTGAGCGGCTGGCGGGGTTCGGGCTTGAGCTGGCCGTACGCGACGGGAGCGCGCGGGCCGTGTTCGAGTGGTCCGAGCGGTGGCGGGCCGTCGCCGCGCCCGCCCACGCGTGCGCGCTCGTGGACCCCGACCGGGTGCGGGCCGAGCTGGGGCGGGGCGCGCTGGTCGAATACGTGGCCGACCGCGACACGCTGCTCGCCGTCCTCATCACCGGTGAGCGCCTGCTGCTGCGGCGCATCGGTGACCTGCGGCAGGTCAGTGAGGCGATCCTGCGGCTGCGGTACGCGCTGCGCCGGCCCGCGCAGCGGCACGACGCCGAGGCGGCCGCCGTCGCGCTCGAAGAGCTGGTCCTGCGGCCCCTGGCTCCGGCGATCGGTGACCGGCCGCTGGTGGTGGTGCCGGTGGCCGGTCTGCACACGCTGCCCTGGGGTGCGCTGCCCGGCCTGCGCGAGCGGCCGGTGAGCGTGGCCGCCGGGGCGGCGGCCTGGCTGCGGGCCCGCGCGTCCGCCCGTCGTGCCGGCGTCCCGCCCACGCTGGTCGCCGCCGCCGGGCCCGCGCTTTCGCACGCGCACGCCGAGGTGGAGCACGTCGTACGCTGCCATCCCGGCGGGCGCTCGGCCCCCGGGCGGGTGGGGCCGGTGATGGAGGCGCTGGCCACGGCCGACGTCGTGCACCTGGCGGCGCACGGGGTGTTTCACTCGCGCAGCCCGCTGGTGTCCGGCATCACGCTGGAGGACGGGGCGCTCATGGCGTACGACCTGCTGGACCTGCCGCGTACGGCGGGGCTGGTGGTGCTGTCGGCGTGCAACTCGGGGATGTCGCGCACACCCATGGAAGGGGCGCCGCTCGGGCTGTCCGGGACGTTCCTGTCCAAGGGCACGTCGTGCGTGATCGCCGGCATGCTGCCGGTAGGCGACGAGTCGGCGCGGGCCCTGATGAGCGCCTTCCACGAGTTGCTCACCGCCGGACAGGCTCCCGACGCGGCGCTGGCCTGCGCGGCGGCCAAGACGGGCGAGCTGGGCTTCACCTGCTTCGGCGCCGGCGACCTGCCCGTCTACTGAGCCGCACGGCCCGGACGCTCGGTGGTCAGCCGGTGGCGATCGGGCGGGCGGGGTCGGTGACCCAGTCGGACCAGGAGCCGACGTAGAGCGCGGCGGGCAGGCCCGCCACCTCCAGGGCCAGCACCTCGTGTGCGGCCGTCACGCCCGAGCCGCAGTAGGCCCCCGTCTCGACGCCGTCGCCCACGCCCAGCGCGGCGAAGCGGGAGCGCAGGTCATCGGGGGCGAGGAAGCGGCCGTCTGGGGCGACGTTGCCGGTGGTGGGGGCGCTCACCGCGCCGGGGACGTGGCCGGCCACCGGGTCGACCGGCTCCACCTCGCCTCGGTAACGCTCGCCCGCGCGGGCGTCCAGCAGCACGCCGCGCCCGGCCAGCTCGCCCGCCTCGTCGGCCGACAGCACCGGCATGCCGCCGGGCCTCGCCGTGAAGTCGCCCTCGGCCGGGGCCGGCGCCTCCTTGGTGACCGGGAAGCCGGCCGCGAGCCAGGCGGGCAGTCCGCCGTCGAGGACGCGTACGTCCTGGTGGCCGAAGTAGCGCAGTGTCCACCAGGCGCGGGCGGCGACCGTGGCGGCGGCGTCGTCGTACACGACCACCGGGCGGCCGGCCGAGACGCCGAGCCTGCGCATCGCGCTCTGGAACGCCGCCGCGCCGGGCAGGGGGTGGCGCCCGCCGGTGCCGGGCGGTGCGGCGAGGTCGGTGTCGAGGTCGCAGTAGACGGCGCCCTCGATGTGGCCCTCGCGGTAGGACTCGAGGCCGGGCGGCCCGCCGAGCCGCCAGCGTACGTCGAGCACGGTGACCTCGCCCTGCCTGACGAGCTCCGCGAGCGCGGCCGGGGTGATGAGCGGGCTGGTCACGGGCGTACCTCCAGGAGCGGGACGTGCTGCTCCGCCGAGGTGAGCGAGCCGTGGTAACCGGTGAACGCCGCCTCGACGGGATGTCTGCTGGGAGCGGTGATGGCGAGGTCGGTGCGGGGGACGGCCACGACGTCGCCGATGCGGGCCAGCCACGGCTCGCGTACGCGGGGGCCGAACCAGCCCGACTCGACGGCCTCCTGCCGCGACACCACCCAGGCCCGCTCGCCCAGCGTCTCCCGCCAGGCGTCGAGCACCTGCGCGGCGGCCCCCGGCTGAGCATAGACGTGGCGTGCCCTGGCCTCGCCGCCCAGCATCGCCACCCCTTCGGTAAGCTCGGGGACGCTCTCCGCGTCGATCTTCTCGGTGGCGTTGATCATGCCGTGGTCGGCGGTGACGTAGAGGGCGGAGCCGGGCGGCAGGCCCTCGGCCAGGCGGCGGGCCATGTCGTCGACGATCTCCAGCTGGCGCAGCCACTCCTCGCCGCCCCAGCCCTGCAGGTGGCCCGCGGCGTCGAGGTCGCCGTAGTAGACGGTGACGTGGGACCGGCGGCGGGCCCGCAGCGCCTCGTGGACGCGGGCCACCCGGTCGTCCACGGTGGCGGCCGGGACGTAGCGGACGCCGCGGTAGACGGCCCTGGTCAGGCCGGTGCCCTCGAACTCGGCGGGGGCGACGTAGACGGGCTCTATGCCCGCGGCGGCGGCGCGTTCGTAGACGGTGGCCGCCGGTTGCCAGGTCTCGGGGTCGATCGGCGCGCCGCCGGGGAAGGTCCAGCGCAGGCAGTTGAGCATGGCGCCGGTGCCCGGCACGGCGAGCAGCAGGCCCACCATGCCGTGCTCGCCCGGGGTCAGGCCGGTGCCGAGCGAGGTCAGGCTGGTGACGGTGGTGGCGGGGAAGCCGGCGGTGAGCCGCTTGGAGGTGCGGTGTGCGGCCAGGAACGGGGCCCGCTCGGGGTGGGCGTCGAGCAGCTCGGCGCCGAGGCCGTCGACCAGGAACAGGCAGACGCGGTCGGCCGGGCCGAGGGCCAGCGGGTTGGGCTCGCGCATGCCGAGCGCGGCCAGCAGCGAACCCGGAAGGTCGGTCAGGGACGCGCCACCATATCCGGGCACCAGCATGCCCCTCAGTCTAGCCCCGCCCCGATCACTCACCCGGCGCCGGCGAACGCCTCGACAGCAGGCCGAAAGCGAACACGCATCAGGCTCCCGGCCTCACGGCTCAGCCGCAGGGTTCGCATGACAAGGGCCGGCTCAGGCGGGGCCGCCTGGTGAAGGGGTCAGGTGGTGGCGCGGGCGGTGGCTTCGGAGAGGGCCTTGGCGAAGGCGAGGACGTGGGTGACCGCCTCGGGGCCGTCGGCGGCCTCACTGACGCGCAGCGACAGGTCGTCGGCGGTGATGGCGCCGGTGTAGCCGTGGTCGGCCTCGCAGTTCTCGTCGCCGCACGTGGCCGGCTCGAGATCGACGTGGGAGATGGCGCCCCAGCCGATGGTGAGCGTCACCTCCGTGGGAGGGATGCCGGGCACGTAGGAGGCGGGGTCGGGCACGACGCGGGTGACGGCGACCGACTGGACGCGGCTCAGCCGAACCGCCTCGGTGGTGGTGGAGGCATGGGACGCCGAGACCCCCTCCACCGCGGGGTGCTCGTCGGTGTGGCAGACCAGCAGCCGCGTGCCCGTCAGCACCAGCACGGTGACGTGGCGGCGCACCTCCATCGCGGGATCGAAGGTCGCCTCGTGGTGGACCACGAACGCGGTCACGGCCTCCTTGCCCAGCGCGGATTCGACCGCATCGGTGACGAGGTCGGGGTAGTAGCCGCTGCGCTCGATCGCTTCGCGCAGGCCCGCGGCTGAGACTCGGGTTTCCCTCATGGGTCCATCCTGCCAGGGACGGGCAGTACACTCACCCGCCGGATATAACGCTCTATAACGTCTTATGCCGGGTCATCAGGGGGCACTCGGTCCCCTCCCTTCGCTCAAGGCTGACCGAGGGCCCCCGAGACGCCGGGCGGGCCGGTCAGGACAGCCGTCGCGGCCCCCCGTCGAGCCGCGGGCCCGCCGGGGTGCGCAGGGTGGCGCGGGCCCCGAGGATCATCACCGCCGACTCCCCCACGAGCACCTGGTCGAGGTCGAGCCTGGCCACCTCGGGCAGATCGTGAGCCAGGCGGCCGACGCGTACGAGCAGGTCCTCCAGGGCGTCGACCGCGACCGGCGGGTAGCCGTACTGGCCGAAGAGCAGGGGCGCCGCGCGTACGGACCTGATCAGGTCGGAGGCGTCCTCCGGGGTGAGCGGCGCGAGGAGGAAGCTCTGGTCGAGCAGGAGCCGCGCGGTCACCTCGCCCAGCCCGAACGACACCACGGGCCCGAACGCGGGATCCTCGACCACCCCGACGACGGTCGGCACCGCGGGCTGCGGCGCCATCCGCTGCACGGCCAGCTCCGTATGCTCGCCCAGCAACTCGGCGTAGGCGTGGCGGACCATGTCGGGGCCGGTCAGCCCGAGGCGTACGGTGCCGGCCCGGCGCGAGGCCGCCGGATCGGCCACCTTGACCACCACCGGCCAGCCCAGCCGCTCGGCGGCGGCCACGGCCTCGTCCGGCGAGCGGACGGTCTCGGCGGGCCACACGGTCAGCCCGTAGCAGGACAGCAGCTCGGCCGCGTCGACCTCGACGGGCGGCCCCTGCTGGGCGAACCCGCCGGGGGGGATGTCGGGCGCGGTGCCCGCCAGCGTCTCGCGGGCCAGCGTCTGGGCCCGGTGGGTGTCGATGCCGCTCAGCTCGGGCGGCGGCGGCACCGGCTGGGCGCGCCAGCGGGCGTAGCGGACGACGTGGGCGAGTGCGCGCACGGCCTCCTCGGGGGCGGCGTACGACGGGATGGACCCCCGCGCGGGCCCGTCACCGGGGACGCGCAGCGCGGGATGCATGCCGAGATGCCCCATGAACGTGGCGAGCACCGGCTTGCCGGAGTCCTGGGAGGCGCGCAGCAGCTCGGCGGCCACCTCGTCGGTCTCGCCCGGGATCGGCGGCATGTAGATGACGACGGCGGCGTCCACCTCGGGGGAGGCCAGCTCGCCCGCGAGCGCGGCGCCGTACTCGGCGGGCCCGGCGGCGGGGCCGAGGTTGACCGGCTTGCGGGGTTCGAGGCCGGCGGCCAGGCAGGCGTCGGCGGCGAGCAGGCCGAGCGCGTCGGAGTTGGTGACGAGCGCGGTGCGCGGCCCGCCGGGCAGCGGCTGGTAGGCCAGCAGCTGCCCCACGTCGAAGAGCTGGATGAGGTCGTCGACCCTGATCAGCCCCGCCTGCTCGAACAGCGAGCTGATCGCCGAGTCGGGCAGCCCCAGCTCGGCGGCCGAGTGGCCGGACGGGGTGCCGCCGCTCTTGACCACCACGACGGGCTTGCGGCGGGAGATGCGCCTGGCCAGCCGGGTGAACTTGCGCGGATTACCGAGCGACTCGAGGTAGAGCAGGATGACCTCGGTGGAGTCGTCCTCCTCCCAATATTGCAGGAGGTCGTTGCCCGAGACGTCGGCGCGGTTGCCGGCCGAGACGAACGTCGAGATGCCCATGCCGCGCTGGGCGACCCGCTGGAGCAGCGCGGTGCCGAGCGCGCCCGACTGGCTGAAGAAGCCCACGTTGCCGCGGCCCGGCACGGTGGCGGCGAGGGTGGCGTTGAGCTTGACGGCGGGGTCGGTGTTGGCGATGCCGAGGCAGTTGGGGCCGACGACGCGCAGGCCGTAGGAGCGGGCGATGCGGGCCAGCTCGTCCTGCCTGGCCCGGCCCTCGGCGCCGGTCTCGCCGAACCCCGACGACACCACGACCAGGCCGTGCACGCCCTTCTCCGCGCACTCCTTGACCACGTCGAGGACGCCTTCGGCGGGCACGGCGACCACGGCGAGGTCGACCTCGCCGTCGATGGCCGTGACGCTCGGGTAGGCCCGCACGCCCGCCACCGCCCGCACCTCGCGGTGCACGGGGTAGACGGGGCCGGTGAAGTCGGCGGCCAGCAGGTTGCGCAGCACGGTCTGGCCGACGCCGCCCGGCTCGCGCGATGCGCCGATCACCGCGACGGATCCGGGGGTGAGCAGCCGGGCGATCGAGCGGGACTCGGCGCGGTGCTCGCGGGCGGCGGTCACCTCGGCGGAGGTGTCGGTGGGGGTGAGGTCGAGCGTCATGCGGACGACGCCGTCCTCGAACTGGCTCTGCGCGGTGTAGCCGGCCTGGCGCAGCAGCCCGGTCATGCGCATGTTGGCGGGCAGCACGTCGGCGATGAAGCGTTCGATGCCGCGCTCGCGCGCGGTGGCCGCCAGGTGTTCGAGCAGTACGGAGGCCACGCCCCTGCCCTGGTGGGCGTCCTCGACGAGGAAGGCGACCTCGGCCTCGCCAGGGCCCGTGCGGTCGTAGCGGATGACGGCCACCATCTCGGTGCCGATGGTGGCGATCAGCGCGACGCGGTTGACGTAGTCGACGTTGGTGAAGCGTTCGACCTCACGGTCGGACAGCCGGGGGCGCGGCCCGAAGAACCGAAAATAGATCGACTCGTCGGACAGACGGGAGTAGAACGAACGGAGACGGTCGGCGTCGGCGGGCCTGATGGGGCGCACGTGCGCGGTGCCGCCGTCGGCAAGGACGACATCGGCCTCCCAATGGGCCGGATATTGTGCCTCCACACAATTGAGCGTAAACCCGCATCCCACATGCCAAGACGCTGGGGCCCTGTTGGGCAACGCTTGTGCATCGACTCCTGCCCGGTGTCAGGGGTACGCCCCACGAGCAGCTCGGAAGCTGTTAGTTTTGCGGTGGCGTTTTGCCGTGGCCAGGCTCGATCTGAAGGCAGCAAGGTGGTGACATCATGACGCGGGTCGTCGTGGTGGGCGATCTCATGACCGACGCGGTGGCGCGCGCCCGTTATGCGCTCGCCAGGGCGAGCGACACCCCGGCGATCGTGACGATGCACGGCGGCGGCTCGGGTGCGAACATCTCGTCCTGGCTGGCCGTCGAGGGCGGCGAGGTGGCCTTCATCGGCCGCAGGGGCGCCGACATCACGGGGCGTAACCGCGACATGGAGCTGATGGGCTACGGCGTCGACGCCCGGCTCGTCATGGACCCCGAGCGGCCCACCGGCACGTGCGTGGTGCTGGTCACGCACAAGGGTGAGCGCACGATGCTCTCCGACCCCGGCGCCAACGCCGCGCTGTCCCCGGAGGACCTCCCGCGCGACCTCTTCGTCCAGGGCTCCCACCTGCATCTGTCGGGTTACACGCTGATCAACGAGGGCTCGCGCGACGCCGGGCTCGCGGCGCTCGACATGGCCAGGCACACCGGCATGTCGATCTCCGTCGACTGCGCGTCGTCGGCGCCTCTCGAGCGTACGGGCGCCGAGCCGTTCCTCGAGTGGACCAACGGCGCGAAGCTGCTGTTCGCCAACATCGACCAGGCCAAGGTGCTGACCGGCCGCGACGACGCCGAGGCCGCGGCCAAGGTGCTCACGGCGTGGTTCCCGCAGGTCGTGATCAAGATGGGCGCCGAGGGCGCGCTGTGGTTCAGCAACGGGCGCCCCGACCCCGTGCGGGTGGCCGCCGAGCCGGTCGACAAGATCGTCGATGGCACGGGGGCCGGTGACGCGTTCTGTGCCGGGTTCCTGCCGCCATGGCTGGAGGGCAAGCCCCCGGCCGAGGCGCTGACCTCCGGCTGCCGGCTGGCGTCGAAGGCGATCATGCACCTCGGCGCCCGCCCGCCGTTCTAGACTCAGACCTCCTCAGCCGGTCACGGCGCCCGCGGCCGCCGCACTCTCTCAGCCGGTCACGACGCCGCGGCCGCCGCACTCCCTCAGCCGGTCACGACGCCCGCGGTACTTTCTCAGCTGGTCACGGCGAGCGCCAGCGGCAGCACGGCCGGCGCGCCCGCGTGGCGCACCTGCGCCGCCGCCAGCGTCATCGTCCAGCCGGTGTCGACGCGATCGTCGATCAGCAGCACCGGCCCGCCGCACTGCGCGATCGCGGCACCGAGGTCCTTCGGCATCGCGAGGGTGCCCCTGACGGCCTGCACCCGCTTGGCGCTGTTGAACTGCTTGCCCGGTGAGCCCGCGCGGTAGCCCAGCTCCCCCAGATAGTGCAGCCGCCCCACCTGCACCAGCCGCTCGGCGAACCCGCGCACCAGCTTGGGCCGGCTCGCCGACGGCACGTTGACCACCGCGACGGGCCGCTCCCGCCACTCCCACGCCGACAGCACCTTGATCACGGCGGCGAACATGTCGTCGGGCATCGGCCCGTCGTCGCCGGCGAACAGCTCGCGCAGCCGGTTGCCCCAGCCGATGTCGGTCAGCCGCCCGAGCGCCCTGCCCGGCTCGGCGCCCAGCTCGGGCTTGATGCGCCCGGACAGGTCGGACAGGCCGGTGGGCCACTGCCTGCGGGCGTCGATCTCGACGCCTGGCCTGCTCAGGCGCTCGCGGGCGGTCTCGACGGCCTGCGCGGCGATCTCGGGCGAGCGGTGCCTGCCGGTGCAGTTGTCGCAGCGGCCGCAGGGCGTGGCGGTGTCGTCGTCGAGGTGGCGGCGCAGGAACTGCTCGCGGCACTCGGTGGTGGTGAGGTAGGCCAGCATGGCCTCCTGCTCGGCGCGGCGCTCGGCGGCGATGCGGGCGTAGCGCTCGGTGTCGTATGCCCAGGGCTCGCCGGTGGCCGTCCAGCCGCCCTTGACCCGGCGTACGGCGCCTTCGACGTCGAGCACCTTGAGCATCATCTCCAGCCGGCCGCGGCTCAGGTCGACCGCGGTCTCCAGCGCCGGGGTGGACATGACGCCGCGCTCCTCCAGCGTCTGGAGCGTGGTGCGCACGACGGGCTCGGGCGGGAAGGCCAGCGAGGCGAAGTAGGCCCAGATGTCGCGGTCTTCGACGCCGGGCAGGAGGATGACCTCGGCCCGCTCGACCCCGCGCCCGGCCCTGCCGACCTGCTGGTAGTAGGCGACCGGCGACTGGGGCGCCCCGACGTGGATCACGAAGCCCAGGTCGGGCTTGTCGAAGCCCATGCCGAGCGCGCTGGTGGCGATGAGCGCCTTGATCTTGTTGCCGAGCAGCGCCTCCTCGGCGGCCAGCCGCTCGGCCGGCTCGGTCTGCCCGGAGTAGGCGGCCACTTCGAGGCCCTGCTCGCGCAGGTAGCCGGCGATCTCGTGGGCGGCGGCCACGGTGAGGGTGTAGACGATGCCGGAGCCGGGCAGCTCGCGCAGCGTCTGGGCGAGCCAGGCGAGGCGCTGCTCGGCGGTGGGCAGGCGGACGACGCCGAGGTGGAGGCTGTCGCGTTCGAGCGGGCCGCGCAGGACGAGCGTGTCGTCTCCCTCGGGACGCAGCTCGGGCGGCAGGCTCAGCTGCTCGGCGACGTCGCGGGTGACGCGGGCGTTGGCCGTGGCGGTGGTGGCCAGGACCGGGATGCCGGGCGGCAGCTGCGCGAACAGCGTGGACAGCCGGCGGTAGTCGGGCCGGAAGTCGTGACCCCAGTCGGAGATGCAGTGGGCCTCGTCGACCACGACCAGCCCGGCGCTCTCGGCCAGCTCGGGCAGGACGTTGTCGCGGAAGTCGGGGTTGTTGAGCCGCTCTGGGCTGACCAGCAGCACGTCGACCATGCCCTCGGCGACCTGGCCGTAGATCTCCTCCCACGCCTCGGGGTTGGCGGAGTTGATCGTGACGGCTCTGATGCCCGCGCGCTCGGCGGCGGCGATCTGGTTGCGCATGAGGGCGAGCAGCGGCGAGACGATGACCGTGGGGCCTTCGCCCATCTCGCGCAGCAGCGCGGTGGCCACGAAGTAGACGGCCGACTTGCCCCAGCCGGTGCGCTGCACGACGAGCACCCTGCGGCGGTCGAGCACCAGGGCCTGGATGGCGGACCACTGGTCGTCGCGGAGCCTGGCGTGCTCGCCGGCCAGCGCCTGCAGCCGCTCTTCGGCCTCTTCCCGCAGCATCGCGGCATCGGGGGCATCAATCATGCCTTCCTTGTTACCAGCTCCGGGCGACGAAATTCGCCGCTACCGCGACTCAGGCCGGGTCGGCGTGCTCGGGGAAGGCGTTGATGGTGACCCGGTGCATGCGGCGGCGCTCGGTGTAGTCGGCGACGGCGTAGTGCTGGGTGGGCCGGTTGTCCCAGAAGGCCAGCGTGCCGGGCCGCCAGCGCAGCCTGACCTGGAACTCGGGCGAGCGGATGTGGTCGATGAGGAGCGGCAGCAGCGCCTCGTTCTCCCTGTCGGTCAGCCCGGCGAGGCGGGTGGTGGACGCGCGGTTGACGAACAGCGCCTTCCGGCCGGTCTCGGCGTGCACGCGGACGACCGGGCGCTCCACGGGCGGCCACTTGGCCTGGATCTCGGCCAGGTCGAACGGATGCCCCTTGGCGATGGCCTTCTTCATGGACATCGTGATGTCGTGCACGGCGGTCAGCTCGTCGCACAGCCGCTGGATGGAGGGCGAGAGCGTCTCGTAGGCCAGGTACGTGTTCGCCCAGCACGTGTCGCCGCCCACGCTGGGCAGCTGCACGCAGCGCAGCAGCGAGCCCATGGGCGGCGTCGGCTCGAAGGTGTTGTCGCTGTGCCACTCGTCGCCGCCCTCCCCCTTGGGCGAGGTCTGGTCGAGGACGTGGATGGGGCTGGTGGCGTCCTTCTTGAAGGCGGGGTGGTTGAGCGTGCCGAAGTTCAGGGCGAACTGCAGGTGCTGCTCGTCGTCGATGGGCTGGTCGCGGAAGAACAGCACGAGGTGCTTGAGCCAGCCCGCCCGCAGGGCCGCGGCCTCTTCCTGTGACAGGGGCTTGCGCAGATCGACCCCGGTGACCTCGGCGCCGATGTGCTTGGTCACGGGATGGAACTCGATCATGACGCCCTCCGGAGACAGATGCGGATCCCTCGGATCGAACGTACGACCCAAGCAATTGCTTGGTCAAGCCATGCGTCTCGCTCGAACATGTCAGCGATAACTCGTACGGATCGAGTAGGATCTGAGCCTCGGCAGGATCCCTCCCAGGGCACCGGAAGCGTGAGCGACACCATGGATACGCCACAGAAGACCTGGCTCGTGCGATCATCTGCCATAGGCGAAGACGTCCCCACCCCTTCCGGTCGCGTGGCCGCGCCGGCTCGGGAGGGTCGCATCGCCGTCTCGCACGCCGATCTGACGCTTCTCCAGCGGGCTGACGGCTACCGTTAGAGCACAAGAACAGAAGGAGGATGCGCTTCCCCTCGGCGCGACGGCCGAGGCAGCCGCGCAGCATACGATGGCCCGACGCACGACAGCACCCCCGCCCGAGGACTTCGAGGAGCGGATCGTCGACATCGACGTCTCCTCCGAAATGCGCAGGAGCTATCTCGAGTACGCCTACTCGGTGATCTACCAGCGCGCGCTGCCCGACGCACGCGACGGGCTCAAGCCGGTCCAGCGGCGCATCCTCTACTCGATGAGCGAGATGGGCCTGCGGCCCGACCGCGGCCACGTCAAGTCCTCCCGCGTCGTCGGCGACGTCATGGGCAAGCTGCACCCCCACGGCGACGGCGCGATCTACGACGCCCTCGTCCGCCTGGCGCAGCCGTTCTCCATGCGCCTGCCGCTCGTCGACGGCCACGGCAACTTCGGCTCCCCCGACGACATGCCCGCCGCCATGCGTTACACCGAGGCCAGGCTGGCCCCGGCGGCGATGCTCATGGTCGAGTCGATCGACGAGGACACCGTCGACTTCAAGCCCAACTACGACGGCCAGGAGACCGAGCCGGTCGTCATGCCGTCGGCCTTCCCCAACCTGCTGGTCAACGGCACGAGTGGCATCGCGGTCGGCATGGCCACCAACATGGCGCCGCACAACCTCGTCGAGGTCGTGGCCGCCGCCCGCCACCTGATCAAGAAGCCCGACGCGACGCTCGACGAGCTGATGAGGTTCGTGCCGGGGCCCGACCTGCCGACGGGCGGGCAGATCATCGGGCTGCAGGGCGTGCGCGACGCCTACGAGACCGGGCGCGGCACGTTCCGCATGCGGGCCAAGTGCACGATCGAGCAGATCACGCCGCGGCGCAAGGGCATCGTCGTCACCGAGCTGCCGTACAACGTGGGTCCCGAGCGCGTGGTCGCCAAGATCAAAGAGCTCGTGACCAGCAAGAAGCTGCAGGGCATCGCCGACCTCAAAGACCTCACCGACCGCCACAAGGGCCTGCGGCTGGTCATCGAGATCAAGAACGGCTTCATCCCCGAGGCGGTCCTCGAGGAGCTCTACCGGCTCACGCCGATGGAGGAGACGTTCGGCATCAACAACGTCGCGCTGGTCGACGACGAGCCCCGCACGCTCGGGCTGCGCGAGCTGCTGCAGGTCTACGTCGACCACCGGCTCGAGGTCGTGCGCCGCCGCTCGGAGTTCCGCCGCCGCAAGCGCGAGGAGCGCCTGCACCTGGTCGACGGCCTCATCATCGCGCTGCTCAACATCGACGAGGTCATCCAGGTCATCCGGTCCAGCGACGACTCCGCCCAGGCGCGCACCCGCCTGATGGAGGTCTTCGACCTGACCGACACCCAGGCCGCCTACATCCTCGACACGCCGCTGCGCCGCCTGACCCGCTACGACAAGCTGGAGCTCGACCGGGAGAAGGAGACGCTGACCGACGAGATCGCGAAGCTGACCGAGATCCTCTCCTCCGACACCAAGCTGCGCCAGGTGGTCTCGGGCGAGCTGGCCGACGTCGCCAAGAAATACGGCACGCCGCGCCGCACGGTCCTGCTGGAGTCGCCGGGCGTCACCCGCACCCCTGTGGTGGAGCTGCAGGTGGCCGACGACCCGTGTCTCGCGCTGCTGTCCTCGACCGGCCTGCTGGCCCGCACCTCCGACGCCTCGCCGCTGCCCGGCGAGGGCGAACGGGCGGCCCACGACGTGCTGGTCAGCGTCGTACGCACGTCCGTACGCGGCGAGGTCGGCGTCGTCACCTCGCTGGGCCGGCTGATCCGGGTCCAGGTCGTCGACCTGCCCACGCTGCCGTCCACGGCCAACCCGCCGTCGCTGTCGGGCGGGCACCCGGTGTCCGAATACGTCTCGCTGGAGCCCGACGAGAAGGTGGTCGGCCTCGGCTCACTCGATCCCGAGGGCCCGGGCCTGGCGCTCGGCACCGCTCAGGGCGTGGTGAAACGGGTGGTGCCCGACTATCCCGCCAACCGCGACGACTTCGAAGTGATCACGCTGAAGGACGGCGACCGCGTGGTGGGCGCGGTCGAGCTGGTGTCGGAGTCCCACGACCTGGTGTTCATCTCCTCCGACGCCCAGTTGCTGCGCTACCCCGCCTCGCTCGTACGCCCGCAGGGCCGGCCCGCGGGCGGCATGGCCGGCATCAGGCTCGACGACGGCGCCAGGGTGATCTGGTTCGGCGTGGTCGATCCGCAGGTCCCCGCCCGGGTGGTCACCATCGCGGGCTCCTCCACGGCGCTGCCAGGCACCCAGGTGGGCGGCGGCAAGATGTCCGACTACGCCGAGTTCCCCGCCAAGGGCCGGGCCACCGGCGGCGTACGCGCCCAGCGCTTCCTCAAGGGCGAGGACGAACTCCTGCTGGCCTGGGCGGGCCCGGCGCCGGCCAAGGCGGTCTCTGCGGTGGGCAAGCCGGTGCCGCTGCCCGAGGAGCTGGGCCGCCGCGACGGCTCCGGCGTACGCCTGACCAACACGATCGGCGCCGTCGGCGGCGCGCTCGCCTCCACGCCCGACGCCCTGCCGAGCGGCAGCGGGGGCCAGGCGCCCGCCGAGGACGAGTAGCGGGCGAACGGGGGGCGCTCCCGCGTCCCCCGCGCCTGTCTCACTTCGGTCACCGCGATTCTGTTATGAAACACGTCCTGCCACCGATCCTCTGAGAGAGCGCTCTCTCTTCGTCCGGATCTGGAGGAAACGTGTCCCGACTCAAACCCCCGTTATGGGCGGCCCTCGTCCTCGCCGCCTCGCTCGTCGTCGCCCCCGCCCCCGCGCAGGCCGCCGAGCCGCTGACCGTCACCGACTTCGAGTCGGACGGCGTGCCCGCCGGCGTGTACGCCTGGGGCAACGACACCGCCTCGACCCCGGCCCTGACCGTCGAGCCCGGCGCCGACCGTCCCGACGCGCCCGCGACGAACCGGGTGCTCACCTCCGCCTTCACCATCAGCCAGTGGGGCGGCTGGTCCCACGACCTGCCCGCCACCGCGGACTGGTCGGCGTACGAGGGCTTCTCCTTCCACGTCAAGGGCACCGGCTCGGGACAGCGGGTCTTCTTCGAGCTCAAGGACGGCGGCGGCGGTCCCGGCACCGCCGAGCTGTTCGAGTCCTCCTTCACCGACGACGTCGCCGGCTGGCGCGAGGTGCGGGTGCCGTTCGCCGACTTCACCCGGCGTACCGACTACCAGCCGGGCGGCGCCCCCACCGACGGCGAGCTGGACCTCGTGGAGATCTGGGGCTACGCGATGCGCCTGCCCGTCGGGACGGGCACGTTCACCTGGGACGAGGTGCGCCTCTACGGCACCGCTCCCCCGCGCCCGGTCCGGCTGAGCGCCGACCGGCCCGTCCTGCCGGTGGACGAGAAGGGCAGCGCCGAACTGCGCGTCACCGTCACCACCGCCGACAGCGCACCTCTGCCCGCCGACCTGGCCGTGGACTACCGCACCGGTACGGGCACCGCCACCCCCGGCGCCGACTACATCCCCGTCCAGGGCACGCTGAGGTTCCCGGCCGGCACCGCGTCGGGCTCGGCCAAGACGATCACCGTCAGGACGCTGCGCGACCACCAGAACGAGGTGGCCGAGACCATCCCGATCGAGCTGTCAGGCGAGGGCGCCCGCCCGCCCGCCGAGCCGCCCGTCGTCGTCATCAACGCCCACGGCCTGCCCTACCTCGACGCCCGCAAGCCGGTCAAGCAGCGCGTCGCCGACCTGCTCGCCAGGATGACGCTGGAGGAGAAGGTCGGGCAGATGACGCAGGCCGAGCGCGGCGCCCTCGCCAAGCAGAGCGACATCGCGGCGTACCGGCTCGGCTCCCTGCTGTCCGGCGGCGGCTCGACGCCCCCGCAGAACACCCCGCAGGCGTGGGCCGACATGATCGACGCCTTCCAGCTGCAGACCCGGCAGACCCGCCTGCAGGTGCCGCTCATCTACGGCGTGGACGCCGTGCACGGCCACAACAACGTGGTCGGCGCGACGATCTTCCCGCACAACGCCGGGCTCGGCGCCGCCCGCGACCCGCGCCTGGCCGAGCAGGCCGCCGCGATCACCGCCAAGGAGGTCAAGGCCACCGGCATCCCCTGGAACTTCGCCCCCTGCCTGTGCGTCTCCCGCGACGACCGGTGGGGCCGCGCGTACGAGTCGTTCGGCGAGGACCCCGCGCTGGTCACCCGCATGGCCACCGTCGTCGACGGGCTGCAGGACCACGGCGTGCTGGCCACCGCCAAGCACTACGCCGGCGACGGCGGCACCGCGTTCGGCTCGTCCACGACCGGCGACTACACCATCGACCAGGGCGTCACCACGACGACCCGCAAGGAGCTGGCCGCGATCCACCTGGCACCGTTCAAGGAGGCGGTGCAGCGCGGCGTCGCCACCGTGATGCCGTCGTTCTCCAGCGTGGACTTCGGTGACGGGCCGCTGAAGATGCACGCCCACGACGAGCTGATCAACGGGACGCTCAAGGGCGAGCTCGGGTTCAAGGGGTTCGTGGTCAGCGACTGGCAGGCCATCGACCAGATCCCCGGCGACTATCCGTCCGACGTGCGCACCTCGGTCAACGCCGGGCTCGACATGATCATGGTGCCGTACGCCTACCCCGAGTTCACCGGCACGCTGAAGACCGAGGCCGAGGCCGGGCGGGTGCCCATGTCGCGGATCGACGACGCCGTCGCCAGGATCCTCACCCAGAAGTTCCGGCTCGGCCTGTTCGAACGCCCCTACGCCGACCGCTCTCACCTGCGCGACGTCGGCTCGCCCGCGCACCGCGCGGTCGCCCGCGAGGCCGCCGCGAAGTCGCAGGTGCTGCTGAAGAACGACGGCGGGCTGCTGCCGCTGCGCCGTAACGCGAAGGTGTACGTGGCCGGCTCCAACGCCGATGACATCGGCAACCAGAGCGGCGGCTGGACCATCACCTGGCAGGGCTCCTCAGGGCCCATCACGCCCGGCACGACCATCCTTGAGGCCGTCCGCTCGCGTGCCGCCTCCGTCACCTACTCCCGCGACGCCTCCGCGGACCTCGCCGGGCACGACGTGGGCGTGGTCGTCGTGGGCGAGACGCCGTACGCCGAGGGGCAGGGCGACGTCGGCCGCGCCGGCCGCACGCTCGACCTGTCGGCCGCCGACCGGGCCGCCGTGGACAAGGTGTGCGGGGCCATGAAGTGCGTCGTCCTCGTCGTGTCGGGCCGGCCGCTGCTGCTCGGCGACCTGTCCGGCGTCGAGGCGGTCGTCGCGTCGTGGCTGCCCGGCACCGAGGGCGACGGGGTCGCCGACCCGCTGTTCGGCGCGGTCCCTTACACGGGGCGGCTGCCGTTCACCTGGTTCAGGAGCGTCTCCCAGCTGCCGATCAACGTGGGTGACGCGTCGTACGATCCGCTGTTCCCGTACGGGTGGGGGCTGCGTACCGACCGGGCCCGCGACCGGCTCAAGGACGCCCGCGACCGGCTCGCGCGCGGAGACGTCGCGTCCAGGGCGGCCGCGCTGACGCTCTCTGCCACCCTGTCCGGCCGGAACTGGCACGCCGACGGCTCGGTCCGCGACCAGCGCAGGGTGCTGGACGGACTGGCGGTCGCCGCCGGCCTGCTCGACCGCTCGAAGGACGAGCCGTACGAGGTGGCCGACGCCGTGGTCTCGGTGGCCCGCGATCTGGCCCAGAAGTCCGGAAAACGCCCGGACCTCCAGGCACTGGCCGACCACGAGCTGGCGTCCGGCAACGTCCGCAAGGCAGTGGACCTGCTGACCCGAGCAACCCGCTGACCCTTCAGACCCCCGGCCGGGGGCCTGAAGCTCATGGCCTCTTGGCTCCGTGGAGACGTCGTCATCGGCCACGACCACGTCGAGGCCGGCGTCGAGCCCGGAGACGTCCAGCATCGTCACCAGGAGGTCGCGGGCCCTAGGCTGCCTCGCTCACTGCCCCTTCTTCTCCTTCATGGCGTCCTGACAGGATTCGGGGCTGACCTCGCGGAGTGCGGGGTCAGCCCCTCATCCGGGCCGGGAGCAGTCCCCTTCGCCCGGCCCGGGCTTCGATGCCGCGTGGTCGGTCGCGGCTCTGGGCGGTGTGGTCAGTCGTGGCAGAGGCAGAACGGGTGGCCTGCCGGGTCGAGGAAGACGCGGAAGGAGTCGTTCTCGCTGGGCTGGTGCTCGTGCTTGCGGGCGCCGAGCTTGAGCACCTGGCGCTCGGCCTCGTCCATGTCGGGCACCGTCACGTCGATGTGCATCTGCTGCGGGCGCTCGGCGCCGGGCCAGTCGGGCGGCTGGTGGTCGGGGGCGAGCTGGAAGGCCAGCCGTTCGGGCGAGCCGCCGTTCGTGACCACCACCCAGTCGTCCTCGACCGAGGTGATCGGCCAGCCCAGCAGCTGCGAGTAGAACTCCGCCAGTCCCTTGGGGTCCCGGCAATCGATGACGGTGGTTCGGAAAACGGCTATGCCGCCCATCCTGTCCAGCCTCTCCGTGACGACAATGGGTGTCATGGCTGCCAACTCGTTCATGGTTCCGCTCGGCACTCCCGCACCCGCCTTCGACCTGACCGCCATCGACGGCGGCAGCGTGTCGCTGGCTGACCTCGAGGGGTCGCCCGCCACCCTCGTGATCTTCCTGTCGAACCACTGCCCGTACGTACGGCGGATCGAGGACGGCCTCGCCGCCCTGGCCAAGGACTACGGCGCGAGTTTGTCGATCGTCGCCATCTGCAGCAACGACAGCGTGACCTACCCCGACGACGACCCGACACACCTCGCGGAGCAGGCGGCGCGGGCGGGATTCACGTTCCCGTACCTGCTGGACGACACCCAGGAGACGGCCAAGGCCTTCCGCGCGGCCTGCACGCCCGACTTCTTCCTGTACGACGGACGGCTCCGGCTGGCGTACCGGGGCGAGTTCGACGGGGCGCGGCCGGGGAACCACATGCCCGTGACCGGCGCGTCGCTGCGCGCGGCCATCGACGCGGTGCTGGCGGACGAGCCGGTGCCACAGGACCAGCGGCCGTCGATCGGCTGCGGCATCAAGTGGCGGCCGGGCAACGAGCCTGCCTGATCGCACGCGGAACGGCTGGCCCTCGCCCCATCCGGCCTGCCGGACCCGAGCGGCCCGCCCGACCCGAGCGGGCTGCCGGACCCACGCCTGGGCGGCGGCCTGCTCGGGGCCCGGACCAAGGCACAAGCCTGATCCGGGTGAGCCCCTCCCGATCAGGAAGTGGCGGCGGCGATCGCGGCGGGGAGGGCGAGGAGCAGGTCGTGGGGTTCCCCGCCCTGCCAGTGCCGGATCAGCGTGGTGCCCGCCTCCCCCGGATCGAACTCCTCGCACCCCAGGGGGCCGAAACAGCCGGCCTGGTCGAGCATGAGGATGAGGGGATCGTCGTCGGGCAGGGCGGCCGCGTACGCGGCGGCGTCGAGGAGCGCGAGCGCGCACCTGGCGTTTCGCCCCTCGTCCCTGGACTCCACGCGGTCGAGGCGACGCCGGGCTTGAGCACGGAGGTACTCGGCGAGCGATTCTGACCTACTCACGACAAACCTTCTTCGATCACGTACGTACGGCTACGACATCATCACTCAAGGTGAGGCTCTGTCGTGGGACGTTTGCCAACTACGGCCAGTCGGACCCCCGCGAACATGACTTTTGCGGGGTGGGGGATTATTTGATGCATGAGTGCGTTCGACGACCTGTATGCCGCCAACGCGACGTTCGCCAAGGAGTTCGGCACCTCCGACCTGACCGGCCGCGCGGCCCGCGGTCTGGCGGTGGTGACCTGCATGGACTCGCGCATCGACCCCCTCGGCCTGCTGGGGCTCAAACCCGGCGACGCCAAGATTCTGCGTAACGCGGGCGCCCGCGTGACGGATGACGTCCTTCGTACTTTGGTGCTGGCCGTTTACCTGCTCGGCGTGGAGCGGGTGCTCGTCATGGCGCACACGGACTGCGGCATGTCGAAGGTGAGGGACGACGACGTACACGACCTCACCGAGGCCCACGGGGTGGACACCCGGATGCTGGACTTCCACACCGTCCCCGACCAGGCCGCGGCCATGCGCCACGACCTCACCCGGATCCGCAGCACCCCGTTCCTGCCCTCGGGCATGCCGGTCGCAGGCGCCCTCTACGACGTCCACACCGGCCTGCTGTCCCCCTACCCGGACTGACGAGCACGCCGCCACCCTCTTACATACGACCGCCCACCCCTCGCTGCGGCACCGACCCGCCGCAGCGAGCCTCCTCATGCCCGACGCAACCCTCACCTCTCCGTCAGACCCGCTCAAGGGCTCTCAGACGGCCTCAGCACCCGAATGACACGCGGAGACGATCAAGGGGCCGTGAAGGGGCTTCTATGGGCCTAGAAAGCCGCACAGAGCCGCTGAGACCCCGCCAGCCCCTTCAGACCCCCCGTTCAACAAAGCGCGGTGGGGGCACGGCCGAGGCGCGGCGGGGACACAGCCGAGGGACACGGTCGAGGGACACGGTCGAGGGACACGGTCGAAGCGCGGTGAACGCGCCCTCGCAGGCAAGTGAGGCGAGCATGCAACGCCCTCTGACGCGCAAGCGAGGCGAGCAGCCCAGCGCGCCCCGCCACACGCAAGCCAGGCGGGCGGGGAACGCGCGCGCTAGCACGCAGGCAAGGCCGGCGGACCCCGCGCTCACTAGCGAGGCCAGCAGACCGCGCCTTGAGCCAGTGCGCCGCTCATCTACCTCGGGCCAGTACCGCCGCTCGCGCGTCTCGGGCCAGTGCGCCGCTCACCCACCCCAGGCCAGCACCGCCGCCCGCCTGCTCCGGGTCAGCGTGCCGCTTGTCCGTCTCGGGCCGGCCCCCGCTCAAACGCCACGGTCACGCAAGCGGCCCGGCCGCCGTAGCGCCCGTGGGCGGTCGGGGGTCGGGCCGGAAGCGTGGTGGGTCAGGCGTCGATGTGGTCGCGGTCGACTTCGGCGGCGCTGTTGACGATGAACTCGCGGCGCGGCGCGACCTCGCTGCCCATCAGCAGGTTGAAGATGTGCTCGGCCGCCTCGGCGTCCTCGATGCGGACGCGGCGCAGGATGCGGTGGCGCGGGTCCATGGTGGTCTCGGCCAGCTGGTCGGCGTCCATCTCGCCCAGACCCTTGTAGCGCTGCACCGGGTCCTTCCACCGCTTGCCGCGCCGCTCCAGGTCGCGCAGCACCTTCTGCAGCTCGGCGTCGGAGTAGCAGTAGATGTATTTGTCCTTGCCGCGTCCCGGGTTGGTCAGCTCGATGCGGTGCAGCGGCGGCACCGCGGCGAACACCCGCCCGGCCTCGACCATCGGCCGCATGTAGCGGTGGAAGAGGGTCAGCAGCAGGCAGCGGATGTGGGCGCCGTCGACGTCGGCGTCGGCCATGAGGATGACCTTGCCGTAGCGGGCGGAGTCGATGTCGAACGTACGGCCCGACCCGGCCCCGACCACCTGGATGATGGCGGCGCACTCGGCGTTCTTGAGCATGTCGCTCACGGACGCCTTCTGGACGTTGAGGATCTTGCCGCGGATCGGCAGCAGCGCCTGGAACTCGGAGTCGCGGGCCAGCTTGGCGGTGCCGAGCGCCGAGTCGCCCTCGACGATGAACAGCTCGCTGCGGTCGACGGCGTCGCTGCGGCAGTCGACCAGCTTGGCCGGCAGCGCGGAGTTTTCCAGCGCGCTCTTGCGGCGCTGGTTGTCGCGGTGCTCGCGGGCCGCGATGCGGGCCTTGGCGGCGGCGACGATCTTCTCCAGCACCGCCCTCAGCGGCTGCTTGTAGCCGCGCGGCGGGTTGGTGAACAGCTCTTTGAGCTCGCGCGAGACCACATGGGAGACGATGCGGGTGGCGGCGGAGGTGCCGAGCACCTCCTTGGTCTGCCCCTCGAACTGCGGCTCTGGCACCCGGACCGTGACCACGCCGGTCAGGCCCTCGGAGATGTCGTCCTTGGTGACGGGGTCGTCGCCGTTCTTCAGCAGGCGGGTCTCACGCAGCAGCTCGTTGATCGTACGGACCAGGCCGCGCTCGAAACCGGTGAGGTGGGTGCCGCCCTTGGGCGTGGCGATGACGTTGACGAACGAGCGCACGGTGGACTCGTAGCCCTTGCCCCAGCGGACCGCCACGTCGACCGTCAGCTCGCGCTGGACCTCGGTGGGCGTCATGTGGCCCTGGTCGTCGAGGACCGGCACGGTCTCGTGGAAGTGGCCGACGCCCTGCAGGCGCAGCACGTCGCAGATCGCCTCGTCGCGGGCCAGGAACTCGGTGAACTCGGAGATGCCGCCGTCGAAGCGGAACTCCTCCTCCAGGCGCTCCTCGTGCCGGCTGTCGTAGACGGCCAGGGTCAGGCCGGGGACCAGGAACGCGGTCTGCCGCAGGCGTACGTGGATCTCGTCGAGCGAGACCTCGGCGTCGGGGAGGAAGATCTGCTTGTCGGCCCAGAAGCGCACGCGGGTGCCCGAGACGTTCTTCGGGACCTTGTCGCCGATGCGCAGGCCGGACTTCTTCTTGAACTTGGCGGTGGGCCCTTCGCCGTCGAAGACGCCGGGGACCCCGCGCCTGAAGCTGATCTCGTGGACCACTCCGTCACGGTCGACCTCGACGTCGACGCGCGCCGACAGGGCGTTGACCACGGAGGCGCCCACGCCGTGCAGGCCGCCGGAGGCGCCGTAGGAGCCGCCGCCGAACTTGCCGCCCGCGTGGAGCTTGGTGTAGACGAGCTCGACGCCGGCCAGGCCGCTCTTGGGCTCGATGTCGACGGGGATGCCGCGGCCGTTGTCGCGCACCTCGATGGAGCCGTCGGCGTAGAGCTCGACCTCGATGCGGTCACAGTGGCCCGCAAGCGCCTCGTCGACGCCGTTGTCCACGATCTCCCAGAGGCAGTGCATCAGCCCGCGACTGTCGGTGGACCCGATGTACATGCCCGGGCGCTTGCGGACGGCCTCGAGACCCTCAAGCACCGACAGGTGACGAGCCGTGTAACCCGCCTCCACTAGCGTCACTCCAGCTCCCCTGTTCTAGTCATCGAACACGTGTGCGTAGCCTACCGTTCTTCCCCTACGCGCGCGTACAAGCTTGCCATGGTCGCTCGTTTGCCGTTACCAACCGGCTGATCGTCATTACTTTCGGGCACATTCCGCTCTGGGCGTAGAGAGGGGGCGGTTGGGAACGTCCACGTCCGGTTAGATGTTGTTCCAAGTGACTGACGCCAGATCCTCGCTTCGGCGGGGGTGACCCGAAAGGCGATACGTGACTGGAGCTCTCGCCCCCGTTAAGCCGCTGACGGCCCTCGACCGCTGCGACCGCTGCGGTGCCCAGGCCTACATTCGCGCGACCCTGCCTGTGGGTGGGGAGCTGCTGTTCTGCGCCCACCACGGGCGTCAGCACATCGCAGCGTTGCGTGAAAAGGGCGCCGACATCCTGGACGAGTCGGCTCGGCTCAGCGAAACCCCTGCATCCGCCCCCAGCGATGAGCGCTGATCACAGCATTCATCGTGTGAGATAACCACATATTGCATATTGCGAAACGTACGGCGGCGACTCCGGGTCCACCCGGAGTCGCCGTCGTGCTTTCACCCGCCCGCGATTCTCCGTCCTTCGACGCCCGCTCCGGGCTCCTCCCGCACCCCTACCGCACGCGGATCGTCATGTGACGTCCTCTTCGTGCATGGGGAGCTCAAGGGACGGTGGCCGCCGTGGCGACATGCCGGGGAGCCGGATCGCGGTGACACCGGGGCAGGGGGTGCGGGTCAGAGGGGGGCGGCGCGGTAGTGGTAGCGGCCCGTCGCCGTGAAGCCCTCGCCTCGGTAGAGGGACTGGGCGCCCGTGTTCTGAGCCGTCACCACCAGGTACGCCTCGCCGCCGCCCGCGCGGGCGACCAGTGCCCGCAGCACCGTCCTGGCCAGTCCCCTGCGCCGGGCCTCGGGCAGCGTGGCCATGCAGTAGACGCCGAGCGTGTCGCCCTGCGGGACGGCCCGGCCGACGGCCAGCGCCCGGCCGCCCTCCTCGTACGCCGCGTACAGGGCCGGCACGCCGGTGCAGATCCGCTCGGCCACGGCGAGCCCGTCGGCGTAGCGGCCGTCCACGGCCCACCAGGTCTCCAGCCAGCCCGGCCAGGGGCGCTCCTCCATCCTGACCTCGGGGGCGGGCTCGCCCTTGGGCGTCCCCGACATGACGACCGTGGGATCGACCACCTCGTATCCCCGGCGTCCGAGCTCCTCGTCCAGCCCCGGCATGGTGCCAGGACCCATGGAGAAGAAGCACCGCTGCCCCCGCTCCCGGTAGAAGTCCTCAGCCGCCGAGATCGCCCGGCCGAGGTCGGACGGCCGGGCGAGCGCCAGCACGGAATTGGCTCTCTTGGTGACTCCGCCGGCGTGTCGCAGCAGCCATCCGTCGTACGCCCGCACCTCGAAAGCGGGCCATGCCTCATGAACGAGCAGGTCGACATCCACCCGCGCAGCCTAGCGACCCGAGCCCGGGAAAGGGCCACTGGCCAGGGCCAATAGGGTAGAGGACTGTGCTGATCCTGTTGCCGCCGTCCGAAGGCAAGGCGTCGGAGGGTGACGGCCCGCCCGTGGGCGAGCTGTCCTTCCCCTCCCTCGGCAAGTCCCGCAAGCGGGTGATGACCGCGCTCGTCCGGGCCTCCAGACGCCGCGACGCCCTCGACGTGCTGGGCCTGACGCCGGGCCTCGCGGGTGAGCTGGCCAAGAACACCGCGCTGGCGACCGCGCCCACCCTGCCCGCCGCCGCCCTCTACACCGGCGTCCTGTACGACAACCTCGGCCTGGCGACCCTGGAGGCGGAGGCGCTCGCGCGGGCCGAGGAGTCCGTGCTGATCTTCTCCGGGCTCTGGGGTGTGCTGCGGATCACCGACCGCATCCCGCCCTACCGCCTGTCCATGGGCGTCAACCTGCCGCCGGTCGGGGGTCTGGCGGCCTTCTGGCGTCCGGTGGTCTCCAAGGAGCTCGACCGGCTGCCGGGGCTGGTGGTGGATCTCCGCTCGGCCACGTACGCGGGTGCCTGGCAGCCGGGGTCACGCTCGGTGACGGTACGCGTGTTCCGCGACGGCAAGGTCGTCAGCCACATGGCCAAGGCCACCCGGGGAGAGGTCGCCCGCGCCCTGCTCCACCAGCCGACCCAGCCGGCCACGCCTGAGGAGCTGGTCAAGACCCTCGACTCCCTCGGCTACGCCACTCAGCTCACCGCTCCCATGAACTCCAAGCGCCCCTGGGTCCTGGACATCCACCTCTGAGAAAGTTGGTACTCCAGGAACGTACGAGGCCGCCGAAAAAGCCGAAACGCCCCGCCGGAACTCCGGCGGGGCGTTTCGCACAACGAGGTGAGCCCCGGCGAACCAGGGCCCTGATGCGGGTCAGTCCAGGTAGTCGCGCAGGACCTGGGACCGCGACGGGTGGCGCAGCTTCGACATGGTCTTGGACTCGATCTGGCGGATGCGCTCACGGGTGACCCCGTAAACCTTGCCGATCTCGTCCAGCGTCTTGGGCTGGCCGTCCGTGAGGCCGAAGCGCATGGACACGACGCCCGCCTCCCGCTCCGACAACGTGTCGAGAACGGAGTGCAGCTGCTCCTGCAGCAGCGTGAAGCTGACGGCGTCGGCCGGCACGATGGCCTCGGAGTCCTCGATGAGGTCACCGAACTCGCTGTCGCCCTCCTCGCCCAGCGGGGTGTGGAGGGAGATGGGCTCGCGGCCGTACTTCTGGACCTCGACGACCTTCTCGGGCGTCATGTCCAGCTCGCGGGCCAGCTCTTCCGGCGTGGGCTCGCGGCCGAGGTCCTGCAGCATCTGCCGCTGAACCCGGGCCAGCTTGTTGATCACTTCGACCATGTGGACCGGGATGCGGATGGTCCGCGCCTGGTCGGCCATGGCACGCGTGATCGCCTGCCGGATCCACCACGTGGCGTAGGTGGAGAACTTGTAGCCCTTGGTGTAGTCGAACTTCTCGACGGCCCTGATGAGGCCCAGGTTGCCTTCCTGGATCAGGTCGAGGAACAGCATGCCGCGCCCGGTGTAGCGCTTGGCCAGCGAGACCACGAGCCGGAGGTTGGCCTCCAGCAGGTGGTTCTTGGCACGGCGGCCGTCTTCGGCGATCCACTCAAGCTCGGCCTTGACGTCGACGGGAAGCCCGTCGGTCTCGGCACCGCCCAGCTGCTCCTCGGCGAACAGGCCGGCCTCGATGCGCTTGGCCAGCTCGACCTCCTGCTCGGCGTTGAGCAGGGGGACCTTGCCGATCTGCTTGAGGTAGTCCTTGACCGGGTCGGCGGTGGCGCCGGCGGCGGCCACCTGGGCGACCGGGGCGTCATCGTCGTCGTCGGAGAGGATGAGGACTTCTTCCTCGCTCTTCTCCACGGCGACCTCGGCGGCCTTCGGTTCGTCGTCGGACTCGGTGTCGTCGTCGGAGTCGCCCTCGGAGTCGCCTTCGGCCACGATCTCGTCGTCGTCGACGTCGATGTCCTCGAGCTCGTCGAGCACTACGTCGCCGTCGAGCTCGATGTCCTCGTCGTCGTCGGCGTCACGCGCGGCGTCGGGCCCCTTGGGCTTGGTCTCGGCAGGCCCAGCGTTC
This sequence comes from Nonomuraea sp. NPDC049421, assembly GCF_040677005.1. NCBI lineage: Bacteria > Bacillati > Actinomycetota > Actinomycetes > Streptosporangiales > Streptosporangiaceae > Nonomuraea > Nonomuraea sp. NPDC049421. Next base: position 166,970 of record NZ_JBFAQA010000017.1, on the reverse strand, counting down.
TTCGGCTCGGCCTTCTTGGCGGCGGCGGATGCCGCGGCCTTCTTCGCCGCCGGAGCGGCCTTCTTGGCAGGGGCCGCCTTCTTGGCGGCCGGCTCGGCTTCAGCGGTGCCCACGACCGCGGTCACGGTCTCGGGCTGCTGCTCTTTGGCGGCCGCCGCCGTCTTGGTCTTGACGGGGGCGGCGGTGCGGCGCTTTGCTGGACGAGACTTCTTCGGCGCAGCCGAATCCGCGGCGGTCACCACCACGGTCACGCCCTCTTTGCTGAGGTTCCGCAAGAACGCGGCGGCGTGCGACATGGGGATGTCCGCCTCCTCGAAGGCCTGACGGACATCCTCAGACTCGAGGAAACCCTGCGAGCGCCCACGCTCGAGCAGTCGCTGAATGACGGGCTCGTTCAGCTCTTGTGGCTTCGAGCGAGTCGAACTTGCAGGCGACACGAACACCTCTCGAACGAACGCGTGGCGACAATGGACCCAGATGCCCGCTGGGGGGCTGTTGCCTCTCTCGGAGATCGGTGAGGCCGTGCGGACCGCGACGGACCTGCACAGCATTGTGGCACGACCCCGCGATCCATACGGCCACCTCCCGGCGGTTGACCTCCACCCTAGGCCGACCAAGACAGTAGTGCGTACGTAAGCGGGGCACTGATACCCGAAAGCAACCGTTATGACTGTTTCATTCAGTCACTCTTCGTGGCTGGTGGGACGTGGATTGCGAGCGCGGTAACGTCATCATCCTGTTCATATCCAGACAACATCCGGTCAACCAGGAAGTCCAGCAGCATGTGCGGACTACTCACCACCTCAGGCGGCGCTTCGGTCACAACACTGCAAAGCTCTGCGAGCCCGGCATCCAGTCCGCGCTTCCTGTTCTCGACGAGACCGTCGGAGTAGAGCACGGCGGTATGGCCGGGCGGCACCACGAACCTGAACTGCCTCCGGCTGGTCGGCCAGCCTAGCGGAGTGCCGGGCTCTGCGTCGCACAGGATCGCCGTGCCCTGCGGAGAGACCAGGACGGGTGGCGGGTGTCCCGCCATGGCCAGCGTGCCCTCGCCGGTGACGGGCTCGACCACCATGTACGCCAGCGTCGTGACCTGCTCCTCTTCCTCGGTCGCGTCGAAGACGCGGTCGAGACCGGTGAGCACGGCCGCGGGCGGCGGGTTGGTCAGCGCCAGCGCCCGCATGGCGTTGCGGATGCGGCCTATGCCGGCGGCGGCCTTGACGCCCTTGCCCATGACGTCGCCGACGACCGCCGCGACCCGCCCGTCCTGCAGCTCGAACGCGTCGTACCAGTCGCCGCCGACCTGGACGTGGCGGCTGCCCGAACGGAAGCGCTGAGCCAGTACCAGGCCCTTGATCACCGGCAGGCGGTCGGGGAGCAGGCTGCGCTGCAGCGTCTCGGCGGTGCGGTGCTCGCGCTCGAACAGGGTGGCCCGCTCGACGGCGAGCGCGCACTGACCGGCCAGCGCCTCCAGGAAGACGCCGTCCTCCTGAGAGATCTTCTGTGGCCTGGTGAAGGAGAAGCGCAGGGCGCCGAGCGCGCGGCCGGCGGCCAGCAGCGGCAGGCCCACCCAGGCCCGCTCGTCGCCGCGGGCGAGGAACTGCGCCAGCACCTCCTCGTCGCCACCGGCCTCGAGGAGCTGGGCCTTCAGCGACTCGGGCGACTCGGCGAAGACCGGGCGGCGGCTGTTGACCGCCATGGTCATCACGTTGGAGTGGGACAGCGGGATCTCGTCGCCGGTGGCCCCTGACGCCTCCAGAATGCCCTCGCCGTTGATCAGCTTGAGCGCGGCGCGGTCGGTGTCGAGCAGCGCCACGGCGGAGCGGTCGGCGGCCAGCGCGGTGCGGCCCACGTCGATGATGACCTGGACGACCTGCTCGACCGTCAGCGCCTCCGCCAGCATGGCCGTGGCGCCCTGGAGCCGCGCGGTGCGCAGGGCGGCGGCGCCGAGCTGGTCGGTCAGCCTGCCGCGCATCTCCTCTGCCTCGCGCTGCGGCGTGACGTCGGTGTTGGCGCCGACCCACTCCACCACCCTGCCGTGGCGGATGATCGGCACGGCCCGCACCTCGAAGTGGCGGTAGCCGCTCGCCCGGGTGCGCACCCGGTAGTTCCACTCGAACATGGTGCGGCCGCGCAGCGCCTCGCGCCACGCCTCCTCGGTCTGCTGCCGCTCCTCGGGGTGGACGACCTCCAGCCAGCCGTTGGCGAGGTATTCCTCCAGGCCCTGGCCGGTGATGGCGCGCCACTGCGGGGCGTCCTCGACCACGGCGCCGGTGGGCGAGGTGATCCAGACGAGCTGGGACTGCGCCTCGACCAGCGAGCGGTAGCGCTCCTCGCTGCGGCGCAGCGCCTCCTCGGTCTGGCGGCTCTCGGTGACGTCGAGCCCGACCAGGGCGATCGCGCGCAGCTCGCCGGCGTCGTCGTGGACCGGCGAGAACGACAGCGACCAGTGACGCGTGTCGCCCTCAGCGGAGCGCACGCGGACGCGGCCCTCGGTGACCGGCGCGTCACCCTCGATGACCGCCTGCACGGCGTGCGTGATGATCTGGCTGAGGTCGGCGGACAGCACCTCGACCGGCTGCCTGCCGATCATGCGGTCGGCGGGCACGTTGACGACGTCGCTGAAGACGTCGTTGACCCGCTGGATGCGGCTGTCGGCGTCGAAGAACGCGAAGGCGAACTCGGCCTCCGACAACATGCCCTTGAAGAGGGCGGAGTCTGAGATGTCCACATCCGACTCCCGGGGACGGGGAACGGAGGTCTCGGCGCTCATGGTCCGCACCTCCGTCGCGTGCCAGGGTCTCCCACGCGGCACATCTCCATAACTGTGTATCGGCGTAGCGCAGCTCCGGGCGACCGGATTCTGCAGTACATCATCGACGATGGGCATGTACGGACGGAAGCCCCCGCCGCGGCCCTGTCGCCTCTAGGGTCTACGCATCCTGTCAAAGTCGCTCCACATTGCGCAGCAAGATCAGGTTACAGCGCCAGATCGCCGGGGCGGATCCCGCCACGACCTCTGGGCCCCTACTGGCCCTTGGCCGCGCGCTTGGCCTCCTGTTTGGCCGCCCGCACGCGGGCCAGGCTGCCGGCGTCGACCACGTCGGCCACCGACCGGTACGACCCCTCCTCGCCGTAGAGTCCGGCTGCTTCACGCCAGCCTGATGGCTGGACCCCCAACTGCTTGCCCAGCAATGCCAAAAAGATCTGGGCCTTCTGCTTGCCGTATCCCGGCAGGGCCATGAGTCGTTTCACCAATTCTTGACCGTCGGCGGCGTCGGCCCAGATGTTCTCGGGCCGTCCGTCGTAGTGCTCGACGATATAGGCAGCCAGCTGCTGGATGCGGGCCGCCATGGATTTGGGGTAGCGATGCACGGCCGGCTTGTCCGCGAGCAGGGCGGTGAACGCCTCGGGGTCGTAGGAGGCGACCTCCTGCGCGGTCAGGTCGCGCCCGAGCCGCTCGGAGATCGTGTACGGCCCCGTGAACGCCCATTCCATGGGGATCTGCTGGTCGAGCAGCATGCCGACGAGCAGGGCGAACGGACTGCGGCCGAGGAGCTCATTCGCCTCGCTCCGCTGGGCGAGCTGGATGCGCATGGAGACAGCTTTGCATGAAAGCTCACCCGGTGAAGTGAACACAGGCCGTGCGGAGCCTTGACACGCGCCCGAGAAAAGGTGGAATGGGAGCGCAAGTCGCCCTGCAGACATTCCTGGGGGTTTGCCCCTACGGTTCCAGAGGAATCTCACTCCTATGCTCGCTCTGGCCACACGGTTCCTGCGGGAGCCGGTCAGTCTCAGGCTGGCCGAAGAGTTCCTGACCGTGCCCGTGGACACGATCGACCGATGCGTGGCCGACGTGTGCGCGTGCGCGCAGCACCTGGGCATCTCGGCGACACCCGAGATCGTGGAACGCATCGCCCGGGAGCACCTGCTCGCGATCGTCAACTCCGCGCCGCCGCCGCGCGGCATCCGCTGACCCCGGGGCGCCGGCGCACGGCGTCCCGAGACGGCGTGACGAGCGTGAAGTGTCCTGATCGGCGTGTCCGTCTCGTGTCCTTCTCGATCGCCGCCGCCGATAACATCGAGGTCACCGGGCCGTGTTCTCCGCACCGTCCGCGCCCGGAATACGAGAGAGTGAGGGTGTGCGCCGACACCGACGAGATCCCCGGGAGAGCACCCCTCCTGACGACGTGTTCAAGGAGATGGTGCAGGCGGCTCGTGAGTTGCTGGCCGTACGCACTCCCCTCGACGCGGAGCTGATGGTCTCCGACATGATCGGCGCCTGGTGGGGCAGGCGGGTCAGGGGCGGCGACGTCGAGCAGGTGCTCGGCGAAGGGCTGGTCGACTACGCCGCCAAGGCCGGCACCCCGGCCTCGCTCACGCTGCTCATCTGCCTGGCCTACCTCGGCACCGCCCGCCAGGGCGCCAAGGCGGAGGGCGCGGCGCTGGCGATGATGGAGTCGGGGGTGGCGCGCCCCGGCTGGGCCGACCGGGTCGGCGCGGTCAAACCGGCCGGCTGCTACGTCTCCCGCGACGCCTACGGCGACCAGGACACGGTGATCTGCACCTTCGCCTACCGCTGGAACGACAGCGAGCAGCCGATGGACCGCCACGCGCTGGTCCTGGTGGTCGACTACAACATGAGCGGCATGGCCCGCGACGCCTGGGTCTCCTCGCAGGTCGACAAGCTGCTTGAGCAGGCCAGGGCCGAGGCGGCGGACAACCCGCTGCTGCTGTTCGAGGAGATCGAGCCCGACCAGGCCAGGGCGCTGCTGGAGTCGGCGATGAAGGCCACCAGAGAGCCGAAGACGCCGCCGCCGGTGAGTGACAGCTACAGCGCCTACCACGCCTTCGCCAGGGCCAGGCTCAAGGCGCTGCCGCCGGGGCGCAAGCGTCCCGCGCCGCTGCACACCGAGGCCCCCTACAGCAGGGAGCGGCGGGCGATGCTGGCGGCGGAGTTCCTCGCCTCCGACGCGGCCGAGCACCTGTCCGACCCCTCGGCGGCCTCGCGCTGCGCCGACCACATCATCGACTACGGCTGCGACCAGGACTTCAACCGGCCGCTGCGGGTCAGCCCGACCAAGTGCGAGACGTTCCTGCTCGACTGGCTGCCGCGCAAGGTCATGCTGAGCGAGGCGGAGCAGGAGGCGATGCCGCACGTGCTGGCGGCGTGGGTGCGCTTCGCGGCGCGCCGCACGGGGCTGCCCGAGCAGGGGCTCAAGGCCACGCTCGACGCGGTGTGGGAGGCGATCGGGAAGTTCCCCGAGGCCTACCGCGACCCGACGACGTTCGGGCTCGACCGGCCGCTGCTGGAGCGGCTGCTGCCCGACGGCGACCTGTCGGCGCTGGCCAGGCGGGCCTTCGCCTTCCCCTATCTGCAGGGCACCCACAACGGCATCGACCTCGACCGGCTCGACCCGGCCGACGCAGCCGACCGCCGTACGTTACTCGAGATCGACCACGGCACCGTGATCGACCAGGAGCACCTGGCCTGGCACGAGGAGATCGCGAGCCGGCTGTGGGACGGCGACCCGCCGCAGCTGTGGGAGGCCGCGCAGCGGCTGCTCGACCTCGGCCACGACCGCCACGACGTGCTCCACGTGCTGATCGAGATCGTCGAGCGGATCGGCGGCCATCCCGACGAGCTGGCGGCGGCGCTCGACGACATCGCGGACATCCCCGACGAGTTCTAGAGTCTTCTTCCATGGCGATGTACCGGCGACTCACCCGTGCTGATCATGCGGGCCGTTACCTGGCCTCCGAGCACACCCAGGGTCCTTGGGACCCGCGCACGCAGCACATGGGGCCGGTCGCCGCGCTGATCGCGCACGAGCTGGCCCAGACCGCGCCGCGCCCGGGGCTGGAGCCGTCCCGGCTGGTGGCCGACGTGTTCGCGCCGGTGCCGGTGGCCGAGCTGGAGGTCACGACCGACGTCGTACGCGACGGCAAACGGGTGCAGTGCCTGTCGGCGAGCGTGTCGTCGGGCGGCCGCGAATACGTCAGGGCCACGGCCTGGCGCATCCGTACGGAGGAGATGGCCCCGGTGGGCGGCGCCGCCCCGCCCGCTCCCCCGCGCTCCGTCGAGCCCGACGGCTCCTGGCTGGCCACCGACTTCGGCTACGGGCGGGCGATGGAGTGGCGGTTCGTCGCGGGCGGCCCCGGTGAGCCGGGCCCCGCGACCGCGTGGGGCAGGCTGCGCGTGCCGCTGGTCGAGGACGAGGAGCCGACGCCGTTCGAGCGGGTGGCGGTGCTCGCCGACAGCGGCAACGGCATCAGCGCCGCCCTCGGCTTCGGCACGCACGTGTTCGTGAACGTCGATCTGACGATCTCGCTGTTCCGCGCGCCGGCGGGCGAATGGGTCTGCATGGACGCGCAGACCGTCGTCGGACCGTCCGGCCGCGGCCTGACCCGGAGCACCCTGTACGACGAGAGCGGCGAGATCGGCGCGGCCACACAGACGTTGTTCGTCGCGCCGAGGTAGCCCTACCCGCCATGATGGGTGCCATGGTGATCGACCTGAACGCTGACCTGGGCGAGGGTTTCGGCATCTGGCGGCTCGGCGACGACCTCGCGCTGCTCGACATCGTCACGAGCGCCAACGTGGCCTGCGGCTTTCACGCGGGCGACCCGGTGACGATCAGGCGCACGTGCGCGGCGGCCGTGGACCGCGGGGTGTCGATCGGGGCGCAGGTGTCCTATCGCGACCTGGCCCACTTCGGGCGCAGGGAGATGGAGGTCGAGCCGGAGGAGCTGTGCGCCGAGGTGCTCTACCAGCTCGCCGCCGTCGACGGCATCGCCAGGGCGATGGGCGGGCGGGTCTCCTACGTCAAGCCGCACGGCGCGCTCTACAACCGGATCTGCCGCGACGAGGAGCAGGCCACGGCGGTGATCGAGGCGGTCGCCGACTACGACCCCGCGCTGCCGGTGCTGACCCTGCCCGGCTCGGTGGTGCACCGGGTGGCGGCGGCCGAGGGGGTGCCGACGGTGAGCGAGGCGTTCGCCGACCGGGCGTACACGCCGGCGGGCATGCTGGTGCCGCGCCGCGAGCCGGGCTCGGTCATCCACGACCCCGGGGCGGTGGCCGCCCGCGCCCGCCAGATGGCCGTGGAAGGCTCTGTGACGGCCGCTGACGGCAGTTCCGTGCCTCTTTCCGCGCGTTCCATCTGCGTCCACGGAGACACGCCTGACGCGGTCAGGCTGGCGCAGGGGGTGCGCGACGCGCTGCTGGCCGCCGGAGTGGTCCTGCAGGCGTTCGCGTGATCCGCACGGCCGGGGAGCACGGGCTGCTCGTGGAGACGGGCTCGCTGGAGCTGTCGCACCGCGTCGACGCGGCGTTGCGCGCGGCGCGGCCGGCGGGCGTCGTGGAGATCGTGCCGGGGCCCGCGACGGTGCTGGTGGTGGCGCCTGGCGCGGATCAGGGGCGGTTGCGGGCGCGGCTCGAGTCGGTCGTACGCGAGGAGGGCGGCAAGACGGCGACGGACGAAGGCCGCGAACGGCCTGTCGTGACCATCCCCGTCGTCTACGACGGGGCCGACCTGGAGTCCGTGGCCGAGCTGGCCGGGATCTCCGTGGCGGAGGTGATCGACCGGCACACCGGCCGCGAGCTGGTGGTGGGGTGGCTGGGGTTCGCCCCCGGCTTCGCCTACCTGACCGGGCTCGACCCGGTGCTGGAGATGCCCCGGCTGGACACGCCGCGCACGTCGGTGCCCGCCGGGTCCGTGGCCGTCGCGGGGCCCTACTCGGCGGTCTATCCGACGGCGTCGCCGGGCGGGTGGCGGCTGCTCGGGCGGACGTCCGTGCGGGTGTGGGACGTTTCCGCCGACCCACCGTCGCTGTTCAGGCCGGGCACGCGGGTGCGGTTCGAGGTCGCATGATCGACGTCGTGGCGCCGGGTCCTTACGCGACCGTCCAGGATCTCGGGCGGCCGGGGTTCGCGCATCTGGGCGTGCCGTGCTCGGGCGCGGCGGACGCGCCCGCGTTGAAGCTGGCCAACCGGCTGGTCGGCAACGCCGAGTGGGCGGCGGGAGTCGAGCTGACGTTCGGCGGGGCGCGGCTGCGGTTCGCGGACGCGGCCTGGGTGGCGGTCACCGGGGCGCCGCTGGAGGTGCGGGCCGCGGGCGCCTCCGGGGTGCGGCCCGGCATGGGGGCGCCGTTCTGGGTGCCCGCCGGAGCCGAGCTGGTCTTCGGGATGCCCGAGACAGGGCTGCGCACGTACGTGGCGGTGCGCGGCGGCGTCGCGGTCGAGCCGGTGCTCGGCAGCAGGTCGACCGACTCGCTGTCCGGGCTCGGGCCACCGCCGCTGCGGGCCGGCGACACGCTGCCGGTCGGCGCGGCCGGCGGGCTGATCACCGTGGATCAGGCGCCGCTGCCGGGGCCGCGGCCCGCCGCGCTGCGGGTGGTGCCGGGGCCGCGCGACGACTGGTTCGCGGGCGGCGCGCTGGAGGTGCTGTGCGGGCGGCCGTACGAGGTGAGCCAGGACAGCAACCGCGTCGGCGTGCGGCTGCACGGAGCCGAGCTGGCGCGGGCCAGGGAGGGCGAGCTGCCCAGCGAGGGCATGGTGACCGGGGCGGTGCAGGTGCCGCCGAGCGGGCAGCCGATCGTCTTCCTCGCCGACCACCCGCCCACCGGCGGCTACCCGGTGATCGCGGTCGTGCTGGACGCCGACCTGCCGGTCGCCGCCCAGCTGCGACCAGGCGACCAGGTCCGCTTCACGCTCGCGCGGGGCCTCGCCCGCCCGGCCGGCTCGTGACGCGCACGGCGGCTCAGCGGTTGAGTGTGCCCGTGACGCAGGTCGTGACCGCGCCGCCGACCCAGACCCGGCTCTCGGCGTCGGTCGAGACGTGCACGCGGCCCCGCCTGCCGATCACGGTGCCCTGCGAGGCGACGTAGGGGGCGCTCGCCCGGCCGGTGCGCAGCAGCCACTGGGCGAGCGCGGCGTTCAGGCTGCCGGTCACGGGGTCCTCGACGGTGGCGCCGTTCTGCGGGAAGAACGCCCGCACCTCGAACGCGCACTCCGACCCCTCGGGGTAGGGACCCACCACGCCGATGTCCTCCGGCACCGTGCCGGGGCGCAGCGCGAGCACCTGCTCGGCGTCCGCCAGCAGCACCCCGATCCAGTGGGGGCCGTTGGCGGCCCACTCGGCGGCCACGATGTCGGCGCGCGCGATGCCGAGCGCGGCGACGACCCGGCCGAGCAGCTCCTCGTCGACCGGTCCCGAACGGATCAGCGGCGGCGCCTCGAAGGCCAGGCCGTCGCCGGTGACGCGCAGCGGCACGAGCCCGGCCCCGCACTCCTGCACCACCTCGCCCTCCTTGCGCGGCACGCCGCCCGCCTCCAGCCAGGCGTGGCAGGAGCCCAGCGTGGGATGCCCGGCGAAGGGCAGCTCGCGGTCGGGGGTGAAGATGCGCACCCGGTAGTCGGCCTCCCCGCTGGTCGGCGGCAGCAGGAAGGTGGTCTCCGACAGGTTCGTCCATCGGGCGAAGCGCTGCATCTCCTCCGTGCTCAGCCCGTCGGCGTCGATGACGACCGCGAGCGCGTTGCCGAGGTACGGAGTGGCGGCGAAGACGTCGACCTGCGTGAATCTGCGAGACATACCCCGGAGTCTCCCAGAGGGGTCTTTTCCGCCGCACGGGCGACCCCGCAGACTGGACGGCGTGGCGGACTTCGATGTGGTGGTCCTGGGCTCGGGACCGGGCGGGCAGAAGGCGGCGATCGCGGCCGCGAAACTCGGCAGGCGTGTGGCGGTGATCGAGAAACGGAACATGATCGGCGGCGTGTGCATCAACACGGGCACGATCCCGTCGAAGACGCTGCGCGAGGCCGTCCTCTATCTGACGGGGCTCAACCAGCGGGAGCTGTACGGCGCCAGCTACCGCGTCAAGGACGAGATCACGGTCACCGACCTCGGCATGCGCACCCAGCACGTGATCGGCCGCGAGATCCAGGTGATCCGCGCCCAGCTGGCCCGCAACCACGTGACGGTGCTGCAGGGCACCGGCCGCTTCCTCGACCCGTACACGATCGGCATCACCGGCGAGGACCAGGACGAGAAGAAGGTCACCGCTGACAAGATCGTGATCGCGACGGGCACCTCGCCGGCCCGGCCGGCGAGCGTCGAGTTCGACGACAAGACCGTGATCGACTCCGACGCGATCCTGCGGCTCGACCGGGTGCCCGAGACGCTGGTCGTGGTGGGTGCCGGGGTGATCGGCATCGAGTACGCCTCCATGTTCGCCGCGCTCGGCACCAAGGTGACCGTGATCGAGCGGCGCGAGCGCATGCTGGAGTTCTGCGACCTGGAGATCGTCGAGGCGCTGAAGTACCACCTGCGTGACCTCGCGGTCACCTTCCGGTTCGGCGAGAACGTGGCGGCCGTCGAGCGCCGCCCGCGCGGCGCGCTGACCCTGCTGGAGAGCGGCAAGATCATCCCGGCCGACTGCGTCATGTACTCGGCCGGCCGCCATGGCAAGACCGCCGAGCTGTGCCTGGAGGCCGCCGGACTGTCCGCCGACGACCGCGGCCGGATCAAGGTGGACGAGAACTTCGCCACCGAGGTGCCCCACATCTACGCCGTCGGCGACGTGATCGGCTTTCCCGCGCTGGCCGCCACCTCGATGGAGCAGGGCAGGCTGGCCGCGCAGCACGCCTGCGGCGAGCCGTCGGGCGACCTGGCCGAGCTGCCGCCCATCGGCATCTACACCATTCCCGAGATCAGCTTCGTCGGCCGCTCGGAGGACGAGCTGACCCGCGACAAGGTGCCGTTCGAGGTGGGCATCTCCCGCTACCGGGAGCTGGCCAGGGGGCAGATCATCGGCGACTCGTACGGCATGCTCAAGCTGCTGGTGTCCTCCGAGGACCGCCGGCTGCTCGGCGTGCACGTGTTCGGCACGGGCGCCACCGAACTGGTGCACATCGGGCAGACCGTCATGGGGTGCGGCGGCACGGTCGACTACCTGGTCAACGCGGTGTTCAACTATCCGACGCTCGCGGAGTCGTACAAGGTGGCGGCGCTGGACGCGATGAACAAGATGCGCACGGTCGCCCGGCTCACCGCTGACCTGTAGCGCGCGATCGGTACATCGGCTCTGGACGACGTCGATCCTGAACTTCTCGCTCTCGAACGTGCCCTCCCTGCTCGCCAGCACCTTGTCGGGTGGGACGGTCGAGGTGGGTGCGGGGAGTCCAACGCCGCCCGCCCGGAAACCCCAGGGGTGTTCGATCAGTCGGTGGAGGGGCGGCGGTTGCGCGGCGCCGGCTTCTTGCGGCCCGCCACCAGCGTGTCTCCCGCTGCGGTCGTGACCTCCTCGCCGTTGCCCGGCTCCTTGGCCGCGGTACGCGGCTTCGGGTGGGGCGCGGTGTCCTCGGACGAGGAGGGGGTCTCCTCCGTCTTCGGAGCCGGAGCCGGAGCCGGTTCGGCGGGTTTCTCCTCGGGCTCCTTGAGCGCGGCGATCACGCGGTCGGCCTCGGTGTCGGCGGCGAACTCGTCGGCCGCCTGCGACTCCCTGCGCCTGATGACGACCATGTGATCGACCGACACGCGGCCCGCGCCGACGACGGCGAGCAGCAGGCTGGCCGCGCCGAGGAGGATGAGCTCGTTCAGGCTGATGGGATTGAGCGGGGGCGCGACCAGGAAGACGGCCAGCGCCTCGGCGAAGAGGATCAGCCCCGTGATGGAGACCGCGAGCCCGGCGATGAGCAGCGCGCCGCCGATGAGCTCGGCGAGCATGGTGACCGTGGCCCAGGCGCCGGGAGCGGGGGCGCCCTGCTCCAGGAACTTCGCCCCGGTGATCTTCAGGCCGTCTTCGAGCTTGGCCCAGCCGTTGGCGAAGAAGATCCCGCCCACGCCTAACCGGGCGACGAGCGCGGCAAGATCACGTAGCGACTGTTTCACGGGAGTTGTCTGCCCTAATCGGGACATGGCACACCTCAATCACGGCTGAGCAGCATGGCCACCACGACGGCGGTCAGGCTGAGCAGGACGACGCTCACGACCACCGTCGTGTGCAGGGCGTTGACGAAGGCCCACCGGGCGGCGTCGAGCAGCGCGCCGCCGGTCTGGCCGCCGAGCTGGTTCGCGACGTGGGCGGCCGAGGCGAGCGACTGGCGGGCCTCGTCCATGCCGCCCGCGGGCACGCCGGGGACGGACGGGAGCCCGGGGGCGTAGACGATGGCGGTGATCGTGCCGAGCACGGCCACACCGAGTCCGGCGCCCAGCTCGTACGCGGTCTCCTCGATCGCCGCCGCGCCGCCCGCCTGCGACTCGGGGGCGGCGGCCATGATCGTGTCGGACGCGGCGAGCAGCGCCACCTGCACGCCGAAGCCGATGCCCACGAAGCAGCACGCGAGCATCACGGGATGCCCCTCGACGCCCCAGGTCAGCGTGGGGGTCAGGGAGAACGCGACGAGGCCGAGCCCGCCGCTCATCGTGGCCCGCATGCCGATCTTGGGCAGGATGTGGGCGGCGGCGAGACCGCCCGCGATGGCCGAGGCGACCAGGGGCAGCATGCGCAGCGCCGCGCGCACGGGGCTGTCGCCGAGCACGAGCTGCAGGTATTGGGCGAGCATGAGCTGCAGCCCGACCAGCGCGAACACGCCGAGCAGCACGCCGGTGACGCCGGTCGTGAACGAGCGCCGCCGGAACAGGCCGACCTCCAGGAACGGCTCGCGCAGCCGCGTCTGGCGGCGGACGAAGGCCACGAGCAGCCCCACCCCGGTGAAGAACACCAGCACCGAGGCCCACAGCGGCATGAGGCTGCCGGAGCCGGCCTCCTTCAGGCCGAAGGCCAGCGCCAGGATGCCGAGCACCGACAGGATCGCGCTGGCGACGTCCCATGGCCGGTCGGGGCGCTCGCGCGACTCGGGCAGCAGGCGTACGGCGGCGGGCAGCAGCACCAGCAGGATCGGCACGTTGATGAGGAAGACCGCGCCCCACCAGAGACCGACGAGCACGCCGCCGATGAGCGGCCCGACGGCGGCGCCGGCGGCGGCGACCGCGCTCCAGACGCCGAGCGCGATGGCCCGCTCCCGCCGGTCGGTGAAGACCTGGCGGATCAGCGACAGCGTGGCCGGCATGATCATCGCGCCGCCCACACCGAGCAGCGCCCTGGCGAGGATGAGCGTCAGCGGCGTCGGGGCGAACGCGGCCCCGGCCGAGGCCACCCCGAACAGCACGAAACCGCACAGCACCAGCCGCTTGCGGCCGTACTTGTCGCCCAGCGTGCCGAACATGATCAGCAGTGGCGCCACGACCAGCGAGTAGATGTCGATGATCCACAGGAGCTGCACCGCGGAGGGTTCGAGCGCGGCCGTGAGCGCGGGCACCGCGATGTGCAGGACGGTCGCGTCGACCGTGATGAGCAGCAGGCTCAGACAGAGCAGCACCAGGATGGACCAGCGGCGGTCACGAGGATCCCGGTCGGCGACGCGGACGAGGGGTGCGGCCTGTGTGACGGTCATGGGCCTCCTTGCAGGCCGATCCGAATCACAGGGCCCGCACGTGCTGGTGATCGACCGGGGGCGGAAGCGCGGTGGGGTGTCCTGGCTCCGGCGCTCCGGCTTGCGTGGCAGCTTAGGCCATGTCAGGCACTTGTCATAGCGGTATCGGACGATCCACGGTCGGCCCCGACCTCTCTAGAGAGATACAGCCATATGTCGGCATCTATCCATCGATCGGATCGGAGCCGATCATGGTACGTGTGGGGACCGACGGACGTGACACAACCACCCATCCCTCCGACCGGTCCTCCCGCGAATGGTGCGAAGAGGCCGTGACCAGGCTGAACGCCGGCCGCCCCGAGTCCGCACTCGAAGCCGCGAGGAACGCCGCCGACCGCGAGCCGGGCGCCGAGTGGCCGTACCGGCTCATCAGCCTCGCCCACGAGCGGCTCGGCCGCGACGCCGACGCCCTGCCCGCCGCCGAGCGGGCCGTGGAACTCTCGCGCGGCTCGTGGCCCGCCCGGCTGCGCCTGGCCGCGGTGCTGCGCCGGATTCCCGGCCGCTGGCAGGAGGCCGTGGAGCACGCGATCCTGGCCGAGAAGTTCGCGCCCGAGCAGCCGGGGCCCGCGGTGATGCTGGGGGACCTCGCGCTGCTGCGCGGCGAGCACGTACGCGCGGCGCGCTCGTACCGGGCGGCGCTCGCGCTCGACCCCGAAGACCCGCAGGCCCGCGTCAACCTGGGCCTGGCCCTGCTGCGGTGGGATCCGCCCCGCGCGCACCACGACCCGGCCTGGCCGGTCGTGCCGCGCGAGACAGGGCGGGCCAGGCGGGCGCTGGAGGTCTGGTCGCGCCAGGTCAGGCTGCTGCTCGCGGTGGCCACGCCGGCCGTTGCGGCGTGCGCGCTCCTGCTGGACTGGGGCGCGCAGGCGCGGCTCGGCGGGTTCGCAGTGCTGGTGCTGCTGGTGCCGCTCACGGTCAGGCAGGCGCGGCGGGTGGCGGTCTGGTCGTACGCGAGGGCGATGCTGCGCCGGGACCCCTGGCTCGGGGGGTCGGTGGTGTCGGCGGCCCTGGCGGTGCCGGCGTTCGCGGCCTGGCTGCTGCTGGGCGCCGTACCTGCTTTGCCGCGCGCCTTCGACCCCGTGTGGGCGGGGCTGGCCGGTTACGTGGTGCTGAGCTGGCCCGCGCTGGCGGGCGTACGGGCGCTGGCGGAGACGTGGCGGGGGCGTCCGCTGCCGGCGCTGGCCGAGACGCTGCCCGCGCGGGCGGCCGAGCGGGCGGCCAGGCGGAACACCGGCGTACTGCTGTGGATCGTGCTCGGCAGGACGTGGTCGGTGCTGGTGACGCTGGTGGCCGGGGCGCTGGTGGTGGAGCCGCGGGCGGTGGTGGCCGCCGTCGCGGTGCCGTACCCGCTGGTGCGGGGGTATCTGCGGGCGCGGGGGCACGGTGACAGGGCGCTGGCCGTCGCGTCGGCGCTGGTGGTGCTGGGCGCGGTGGCGTGCGCGGCGGGCGGGCTGCTGGGACAGGCGTGGGCGTGGCGCGCCGGGCTCGGCGCGCTGCTCGCGGTGGCGGCGGTGTTCGCGGGGCGCGCGCTGCTCGCCTGGTGGCGCGGCGGTCCCGGGCCGTGGCGCTCCTCGATGCTCATGTGCGACCTGCCGATGGGCGCGGAGCCGTCGGTCCCGCTCGACTCCGACGTCCGCCAGACCTTCTCCTACGCCCGCAGCATCGTCCTGTCGTACGGCGACGCGCTCGGGCCCCGCGTCGCCGGCGCGGTGGCGACCGTCACCTCGGCCGGCGAGCTGCGGCTGATCGCCGAGACCGAGGCGTGGCAGGCCATCGAGGACGACCCGCGGGTGGCGGTGTTCGCCGCGGACCCGTTGCAGCGGCGGTTCTGGGTGGAGGTGCGCGGCGTGGCGCAGGCCGACTCCGACGTGTTGTGGGTGACGCCCAAGCAGGTGCTCGTCGGCGAGTTCCCCGGGCGGCACCAGCGCCGCTGAGTAGAATGTTGTTCTATGCGGATTCTGCGCACCCCTGAAGAGCGCTTCGCCGGACTGCCCGGCTTCCCCTACGAGCCGCACTACGCCGAGGTCGGCGACGGGCTGCGGATGGCGTACGTCGAGGCGGGCCCCGCCGACGGCGAGCCCGTCGTCCTGCTGCACGGCGAGCCGAGCTGGTCCTTCCTCTACCGGCACGTCATTCCCGAGCTGACCGCGGCGGGACTGCGCGCCATCGCGCCCGACCTGATCGGGTTCGGCCGCTCCGACAAGCCCGCCGAGCAGGCCGATCACACCTACGCCAGGCACGTCGAGTGGACCAGGGCCCTGCTGTTCGACGCGCTCGGCCTGACGGGCGTGACGATCGCCGGCCAGGACTGGGGCGGCCTCATCGGGCTGCGCATCGCCGCCGAGCACCCCGGCCGGGTGGCGCGGATCGTCGCGGCCAACACGGGCTTGCCGACGGGTGACATTCCCATGCCCGAGGTGTGGCACCGGTTCAGGGACGCGGTGCGCAAGGCGCCGGTGCTGGACATCGCCCGGCTGATCCAGGCGGGCTGCACGACCAAGCTGGCGCCCGAGGTGCGGGCGGCCTACGACGCGCCGTTTCCCGACGAGTCCTACAAGGCGGGGCCGCGCGCCATGCCCGGTCTCGTGCCCAACACGCCCGACGACCCCGCGGCGCCCGCCAACCGCGCTGCCTGGGAGATCCTGACCACGCTCGACCGGCCGGTGCTGGTGGCCTTCTCCGACGGCGACCCGATCACCGGCGGCATGGCGCCCGTGCTCAAGAAGTCGCTGCGCGGCGCCGCGGGCCTGCGGCATCCCGAGATCGAAGGCGCGGGGCACTTCCTGCAAGAGGACGCGGGCGCCGAGCTCGGCCGCAGGATAGCCCTTTTCGTGACCTCCACCTAGCGTGTCAGGACCGCCCAACTGTCGGCCTGGTGCGGTATAACCGGGGGCGGACCGGGGAGGCGTGATGCGTGAGTCCGGCAGGACCCAGACCGCGGGGAGGGCCGCGGCGCGGGATCTGTTCGAAAAGGTTCGGCTGCGTTATTTCCAGATTCCCCCGGCCGTGCGCCGGGTCCTCTACGCGGTCGTGCTCGTGACCGTCATGGGCGTGGGCGCGGCACTCGGCTGGGACCTTCTCCAGACCTTCCCCCTGGTGCTGCTGCTGCTCGCCTTCGTGGCGCTGACCATGCGCTTTCCCAGGGCCGCCGCGACCATGCTGGTCGTCGCGGGCTGGGTGGTGCTGGCGCTGCCGCTCTTCTCCACACTGTTCGGTCCCGGTGCCGGGGCCGTGCACCTCATGGTCGCGCTGTCCCTGCCCGTCGCCGGCGCGGCCCACCTGATCCGTTGGGTGACGCCGTGGCTGACCACACTGATGGCGCTCGCCCCCGCAGGAGTGCTCGGCGCCCTGGTCGCCTTCGCCTTCTCCTCCATCGCTGCCGCGGTCTGGGTCGCTTACGCCGCCGCCGCGGCCGTGCTCGTACAGCGGTTCCTGGTGGCCCGCCGGGTCAAGGCCGAGGCCGCCGCCGCGGAAGAGCAGCAGGTACGCGTCAGGGTGCGCGAGGGCCGCCCCGAGTCGCCCCAGGACAAGCAGGGCGCCCCGCCGCAGATCTCCGTCGAGGAGGCGCTCGGCGAGCTGGAGAGCATGATCGGCCTGCAGCCGGTCAAAGAGCAGGTGCGCTCGATCGCCGCCTCCATCGAGGCCGGCCGCCTGCGCGCCGAGGCCGGTTACACCACCGGCCGCCCCACCAGGCACTTCGTCTTCGTCGGTCCGCCCGGCACCGGCAAGACCAGCGTCGCCCGCGCACTCGCCAAGATCTTCTACGCGTTCGGCCTGCTGGAGACCCCCTACGTCGTCGAGGCGCAGCGGGCCGATCTGGTGGGCGAGTTCCTGGGCGCGACCGCGATCAAGACCAACGAGCTGGTCGACCGGGCGCTCGGCGGCGTGCTGTTCATCGACGAGGCGTACGGGCTGGTCAACTCCTCCGACGGCCAGCCCGACCGGTTCGGCGCCGAGGCCGTGCAGACCCTGCTCAAGCGGGCCGAGGACGACCGCGACCGGCTGATCATCATCCTGGCCGGCTACGAGCAGGAGATGAGCGCGTTCCTGTCCAGCAACCCGGGGCTGGCCAGCAGGTTCGCCACCCGGGTGCGCTTCCCCGGCTACTCCCCCGCCGAGCTGGTCGAGGTCACCGAGCTGCTGCAGCGCCGCAGGGGCGACACGATGGCGCCCGAGACCCGGCGCGCGCTGCTCGGCCTCTACGAGGACGTCCACCGCCGCGGCCTG
Organism: Nonomuraea sp. NPDC049421; assembly: GCF_040677005.1. Taxonomy (NCBI): domain Bacteria; kingdom Bacillati; phylum Actinomycetota; class Actinomycetes; order Streptosporangiales; family Streptosporangiaceae; genus Nonomuraea; species Nonomuraea sp. NPDC049421. Next base: position 149,248 of record NZ_JBFAQA010000017.1, on the reverse strand, counting down.
GTCGACGAGCTGGGCAACGCCCGCTTCGCGCGCAGCCTGGTCGAGGCCGCCGCGCAGGCCCGCGACGTGCGCGTGGTGGGCGCCGGCGGCACCCCGACCACGCACGACCTCGTCACCACCACCACGCCCGACGTCACCAAGGCGTTCGACGAGCTGACCGCCCGCTTCCGCGGCTACGTCGCCACGCCCACGCTGGAGGAGGCGCTCGCCGACCTCGACAGGATGGCCGGGCTCGCCCCGGTCAAGCGGCAGGTGCACGCCATCGCCGCCCAGCTCCAGGTGGCCAGGATGCGCCAGGAGCGCGGCCTGCCCACGCCGCAGCAGATGCGCCACTTCGTCTTCACCGGCCCGCCAGGCACCGGCAAGACCACGGTGGCCCGCGTGCTCGGCCGCGTCTTCGCCGCGCTCGGCCTGCTGCCCAGGCCCGACGTCGTCGAGGCGCACCGCGCCGACCTGGTCGGCCAGCACCTCGGCTCGACCGCGATCAAGACCAACGAGCTGGTCGACCGGGCGCTCGGCGGCGTGCTGTTCATCGACGAGGCCTACAGCCTGGTCAACCCCGGCTACCAGGGCGGCGACGCGTTCGGCGCCGAGGCCGTGCAGACCCTGCTCAAGCGGGCCGAGGACGACCGCGACCGGCTCGTCATCGTGCTGGCCGGCTACGAGCGCGAGATGGACGCCTTCCTCGCCACCAACCCCGGCCTGGCCAGCCGTTTCAACCAGCGCGTCGCCTTCCCCAGCTACTCACCCGCCGAGCTGTCGCAGATCGCGGTGCTGCTGGCCGAGAAGTCCGGCGACACCTTCGACGACGAGGCGCTGAGCAGGCTCGACGAGGTGTTCGCCTGGGTGTGCGAGGAGCGGCTGATCGACGGGCTGGGCAACGGCCGCTTCGCGCGTTCGCTGTTCGAGCGCGCGGCCATGCGCCGCGACGTGCGGCTGGCCGCCCACGCGGCGCGCGGCGGCTCGGCCAGCGCGGCCGACCTCACCACGATCACCAGTGAGGACGTCCGCACGGCGGTGGACGAGCTGGCCGGGCGCTGACGGCCGGGCGCTGACGGCCGGGCGCTGACTTTCTTTGACGCATGAGGTGCGCCGCGCCCCTAACATCGTGTAGCTATATGACTACGATGGGCCACATTCGGTGGCGTGTCGTATCTGTGGCCGCGTAGGAGGGGGAGCGATGGCGGGGTTCCTGGCCCGCAGGCTGCTCAACTACGCCGTGCTCGTCGTCGTGGCCGCCAGTCTCGCCTACCTGCTGGCGGCCATGGCGCTCGACCCGCGCTCCAACTACGCCGACCGCACGCCCAAGCCGCCGCCCGGCGTCGTGGACGCCCAGCTCACGGCGCTCAACCTCAACGACAAGACGCCGCTGCTGCAGCGCTACGCGACGTGGGCGGGCGGGGTGCTGCGCGGCGACTTCGGCAAGACCGTCGCGGGCTCGCCGGTCAACGAGGATCTCAAGCGCCGCATGGGTGTGACGTTCCGGCTGGTCATCCTGGGCCTGGTGTGCGGCAGCCTGCTCGGCGTGCTCACCGGCGCGCTGGCCGCGGTCCGCCAGTACGGCTGGTTCGACCGGCTGTCCACCGGCGTGTCGTTCCTGGTGCTGGCGATCCCCGTGGTCGTGCTGGCCAACATGCTGATCCTGGTGGCGTCGTGGGCCAACGAGGACCTGTTCGGGCGGCCGGTGCTGCTGGTCAGCGGCGAATACAGCGACGGCCTGACCACCGGCTTCTGGGGGCACGTGGTCGACCGGCTGCAACACCTGATCCTGCCGACGATCTCGCTGTCGGTCGGGCTGATCGCGGTGTTCAGCCGCTACCAGCGCAACATGATGCTCGACGTGCTCGGCGCCGACTTCGTCCGCACCGCCAGGGCCAAGGGGCTGAGCAGGCGCAAGGCGCTGACCCGCCACGCGCTGCGCACGGCGATGATCCCGGTGGTGACCTATTTCGCGTTCACCTTCGGTGCGCTCCTGACCGGGGCCACGTTCACCGAGAAGATCTTCGGCTGGCACGGGCTGGGCGAGCAGCTGATCAACTCGATCTTCAGCAACGACGTCAACACCGTGGCCGCCATCTCGCTGCTGGCCGCCATCGCCGTGCTGTGCGCCTCGCTGGCCGCCGACCTGCTGCACGCCGCGCTCGACCCGAGGGTGCGGGCCGGATGACGCTGTCGGAGGAGGAGCTGGCGGAAGAACTGTCCGACGGCACGCTGACCAGGGCGCCGTCCAGGACGCGGGTGGTCGCCGGCCGGTTCTTCCGCTCCACGCAGGGGCGCGTCGGGTTCGCGGTGCTGGCGCTGATGTTCCTGCTCGCGTTCGTGGGGCCGCTGTTCAGCCCGTGGACCTACACCGACAAGGACTTCACCGCGTTCCTGCAGCCGCCGTCGGCGCGCCACTGGTTCGGAACGCTCCAAACCGGCTCGGACGTCTTCGCCGTCACCCTGCGCGGCATGCAGAAGTCGCTGGTCGTGGGGCTGCTGGCGGCGCTGGTGTCCACGGCGCTGGCGGCGGTCGTGGGCGCGTTCGCCGGCTATTTCCTCGGCTGGACCGACCGGGCGCTGAGCTGGCTGACCGACCTGCTGCTCGTGCTGCCGGCGTTCCTCATCCTGGCGATCCTGTCGCCGCTGTTCGGCTCCGGCCAGTGGCCGCTGTTCGTGATCATGCTGGCGCTGTTCCTGTGGATGGTGACCTCGAAGATCGTGCGCGGGATGTCGATCTCGCTCAAGGAGCGCGAGTTCGTGCAGGCCGCCCGCTACATGGGCGTGCCGCCGGTGCGGATCATCTTCCGCCACATCATCCCCAACCTGTCCTCGCTGCTCATCGTGGACGCCACGCTCAACGTCAGCAGCGCCATCCTCACCGAGACCTCGCTGTCGTACTTCGGGTTCGGCATCCAGCCGCCCGACGTGTCGTTCGGCACGCTCATCGCCGACGGCTCCAAGACGGCGGTCTACGCGCCCTGGACGTTCTGGTTCGTGGCCGGGCTGCTGGTGGTCACGGTGCTGGCGGTCAACCTCGTCGGCGACGCGCTGCGCGACGCCTTCGATCCGTCCTCGTCCCGGGGGGCGCGATGAAACCGGTGCTGGAGGTCGGTGACCTCACCGTGTCGTTCGGCGGCGTGCCCGCCGTACGCGGGGTCAGCTACGCCGTACGTCCTGGCGAGGTGCTCGGCATCGTCGGCGAGTCGGGCTCCGGCAAGTCGCTGACCTGCGCCGCGGTGATGGGCCTGCTGCCGCCCCGCGCCCGGGTCACCGGCTCCGTACGCCTGCACGGCCGCGAGCTGATCGGCGCCCCCGACCGCGCTCTCAACGCCTTCCGCGGCAAGACCATGTCGATGGTCTTCCAGGACCCGTTGTCCGCGCTCACCCCGGTCTACCGGGTGGGCGACCAGATCGCCGAGGCCGTCCGCGTGCACCAGCGGGTCAGCAAGGAGACCGCGCTGGTCAAGGCCGTCGAGCTGCTCGACCTCGTCGGCATCCCGCACCCGTCGGAGCGGGCGCTGGCCTTCCCGCACGAGTTCTCCGGCGGCATGCGGCAGCGAGTGGTGATCGCGATGGCCATCGCCAACGACCCCGACGTGATCATCTGCGACGAGCCGACCACGGCGCTCGACGTCACCGTGCAGGCGCAGGTGCTGGAGGTGCTCAAGCGGGCGCAGGCCAAGACCGGCGCCGCGATCATCATGATCACCCACGACCTGGGGGTGGTGGCCGGGTTCGCCGACCGGGTGCTCGTCATGTACGCCGGCCGGCCCGTCGAGGTGGGCGGCGTGGACGACGTCTTCTATCGGACGCGGATGCCGTACACGGTGGGGCTGCTCGGCTCGATCCCGCGCGTCGACACCGGCGCCAGGCAGCCGCTGACGCCCATCGAGGGCAACCCGCCCTCGCCCGCCGAGCTGCCGCCCGGCTGCCCGTTCGCGCCGCGCTGCCCGATGCGCATCGACGAGTGCGACGCCGCCGAGCCGCCGCTGTACGACGTCGGCGAGGGCCATCGGGCGGCGTGCATCCGCTGGCAGGAGGTGCACCCCAGGCCGCCGGGCAAGCACGCCGCTCCGGAGGAGGGCGTGCGGCTGCGGGCGCGCGGCGAGCGGCCGGTGCTGGAGGTGCGCCACCTCGTCAAGGACTTCCCGCTGCTCAAGGGCGCGGTCTTCAAGCGCCGGGTGGGCACCGTGCACGCGGTGGCCGGCGTCAGCTTCGACATCCGCCAGGGCGAGACGTTCGGCCTGGTCGGCGAGTCGGGCAGCGGCAAGACCACCACGCTGACGCAGATCCTTGAGCTGGCCGCGCCCCAGGAGGGCTCCGTCGTCGTGCTCGGCCACGACACCGCGAAGCTCGGCAGGGCCGAGCGCACCGAGATCCGCCGCGACATGCAGGTCGTCTTCCAGGACCCGCTGGCCTCGCTCGACCCCCGCATGACCGTGCACGACATCCTGGCCGAGCCGCTGCGCACGCACGGCAGGCCCGAGCCGGCCCGCCGGGTCGGCGAGCTGCTCACGCTCGTCGGCCTCGACCCCTCCCACGCCGCCCGCTACCCGCAGGACTTCTCCGGCGGCCAGCGCCAGCGCATCGGCATCGCCAGGGCGCTCGCGCTGGAGCCCCGGCTGCTGGTCCTGGACGAGCCGGTCTCGGCGCTCGACGTGTCGATCCAGGCCGGGGTGATCAACCTGCTCGACTCGCTGCGCACCAGGCTCGGATTGTCCTACCTGTTCGTGGCTCACGACCTCGCCGTCGTGCGGCACATCGCCGACCGGGTGGCGGTGATGTACCTCGGCAGGATCGCCGAGATCGGGCGGGTGGAGGCGGTCTACGGCACGCCGATGCACCCGTACACGCAGGCGCTGCTGTCGGCGATCCCGCTGCCCGACCCCGTACGCGAGCGCTCGCGCGAGCGCATCCTGCTCGAAGGCGACCTGCCGAGCCCCGCCCGTCCCCCCTCCGGCTGCCGCTTCCGCACCCGATGCCCCAAGTTCCGCGCCGAGCTGACCGACGCCGAGCGCCGGCTCTGTGTCGACGCCGAGCCCGAGGTGCGCATGCTGGGCGGCGAGGACCAGGGGGCGGCCTGCCACTACGCAGACAGGCGCGAAGTCGTCTAGACCTCGCTCGATCCGGGAGGGAATCGCTCGATGAAACGATCACGTCGTGTGGTGTCGGCACTGCTGGCGGGCACGCTGCTGCTGCCGGCCGGTTGTGGCAAGGAGCAGGGCGGCGGCACCGGGGCCACCGACAGCGCCGGTGACGAGCGGACGATCAAGGCGTTCGACATCAACCCGCAGCCGCGCGAGAAGGTCAAGGACGGCGGGACGCTGCGCTGGGGCATCAACGAGTTCCCGACCCAGTGGAACAGGAACCACGTCGACGGCAACCTGGCGATGGCCGCGGTGATCAGCAACGCGCTGCTGCCCTCGCCGTTCAGGTCCGACGAGAAGGCGGAGATCTCGCCCGAGACCGACTACGTGCTCGACGCGCAGGTGACGAGCACGAAGCCGAAGCAGGTGGTGACGTACCGGCTGAACCCGAAGGCGAAGTGGTCCGACGGCAAGCCGATCACGTGGGCCGACTACCGCGCGCAGTGGCAGGCGCTCAACGGCCGCGACCCCGACTACCGCATCGTCTCCTCCACCGGTTACCAGGACATCGAGAAGGTCGCGCGGGGCAAGGACGACCATGAGGTGGTGGTGACGTTCGCGCGGCCGTTCGGCGACTGGCAGGCGCTGTTCGGGCCGCTGCTGCCGGCCGCGACCAACCGCGACGCGGAGTCGTTCAACACCGCCTGGCTCAACAAGATCCCGGTGACGGCGGGGCCGTTCAAGTTCGGCGGGTTCGACCAGACGGCCAAGACGATCACGCTGGTACGCGACGACGCGTGGTGGGGCGAGCGGTCCAAGCTCGACCGCATCATCTTCCGCGCCTCCGAGCAGGACTCCCTGATCAGCGCGTTCGGCAACGGCGAGCTCGACATCATCGACATCGGCCCGTCCGCGCCCGACTACGCGCGGGCCAGGTCCACCACCGGCGCCCAGGTGCGCCAGGCCGCCGGTCCCGACTTCCGGCACTTCACCTTCAACGGCTCCAGCCCGCTGCTCACCGACGTGAGGGTCCGCCAGGCCCTCCAGCTCGGCATCAACAGGGAGGCCATCGCGCAGTCCGACCTGCAGGGCCTCGACTGGCCGGTCACCCCGCTGAACAACCACTTCTTCATGAACACCCAGGAGGGCTACCAGGACAACGCGGGCGCGCTCGGCGCCTACAACCCCGACAAGGCCAAGCAGCTGCTCGACGCCGCCGGCTGGAAGCTCAACGGCCAGGTCAGGCAGAAGCAGGGCAGGACGCTCGACCTGCGGTTCGTGGTGCCGTCGGGGGTGCAGATCAGCAAGGCCGAGGGTGAGCTGGCGCAGAGCATGCTCGCCCAGATCGGGGTGAAGCTCTCCATCAAGGCCGTGCCGAGCGACGACTTCTTCACCAAGTACGTCATCCCCGGCAACTTCGACATCACCCCGTTCGCGTACATCGGCACGCCGTTCCCGGTCTCCAGCAGCTACGGCATCTACGCCAACGCAACGAACGGTCAGAACTGGAACGCCAACTTCGGCCGCACCGGGTCGCCCGCCATCGACCAGGCCATGAGCAGGGCCGCGCAGACGCTCGACCCGGCTCAGGCGCGGGCGGCGACGAACGAGGCCGACAAGCTGCTCTGGCCGCTGGTGAACGTGCTGCCGCTCTACCAGCGCCCGCAGCTGGTGGCCGTGCGCGCGTCGCTGGCCAACGTGGGGGCGCGCGGCTTCTTCGACCTCCAGTACGAGGACATCGGCTTCACCGGCTGAGCCCCGCAGGCCGTCCGGCCGCCGCGCCGCTCCTGGCGCGGCGGCCTCTCGCATGCGGTCAGGTGGCGCTGCCGGCCATCACCCGGTCGACGATGCCCTGGCTGCCCTCCTGGCGGGCGCAGTGCGCGCAGCAGTACCAGTGCTCGCCGGACTGCACGCCGTGCCCGATGACCTTGGTGCCGCAGTGCTCGCAGATGGGCGCCATGGCCTCGATCGCGCACTGGAAGCAGTCGAAGGTGTGCGTCACTCCCTGCGCGCGCACCTCGAAGGCCATGTCGTAGTCGTTTCCGCAGGTCTCGCAGACGGCCATGGTGATCCCCTCGTCAGTCGATCCGCCTCGTGGGATACCCCGTTCCGTGGTCCCCTTTCCCCAAGAAACCGCCATATTCCGCCTTTTCGTCACGCTTCTCGACATGACGGGTTTCGCTTGATATTTCGGTCAGAGCACAGTAAAGATCGTCCTTGCTCATGCACACCTCGCAGAAGGGCTCCACGTGCTCACCCGAACGATCGTCGCGGCCGCGCTGGCCGCCGCAGGGATCGCCGCCGTTCCCTCCACCGCGTACGCGGCAACCGCCGCGTACACCCCCGAGCGCGTCTGCGGTAAGGGCTTCCACCGCGTCGAGGACGGCCACCGGGCGATGAAGACCAAGCGCGGCGTCGTCTTCGGCCACGTCTACCTGATGTACAGCAAGCGCAGCGGCAAGAACTGCGTGGCCGCCATCAAGACCGCCTTCACCGGCACCCGTACGACCACCGGCGCCTACATCGAGGTCAAGGGCGGCGGCCGCAGCGAGGACGAGCAGCGCTACCGCTACTACGCCGAGACCGGCCACATCCAGGGGGCCTGGAAGTGCGTGCGGTACGCGGGCTGGACGCGCGACCCGGACAACCGCGTCACGGCGTTCGGCGGCCGCAAGTCGTGGGGCAACTGCAAGGGCTGATGAGGCGGCCAATGAGGTGACCGGTGGGGGGTAGGGTCCGAAAGAGGAGGCCAGGGCGACACAGCCGGCCCCGGCCCTGAGACGAATCATCACTCGCCGAGACCATCGCCCTGCCGTCTTCGTAGAAATGCGTTGAGCGGGCGGGCGGCCCCGATTAGGTTGGCGCGCATGACGGAGGTCAACCGGCCGTCATGACGTCGCCGGCGACACGCGGCGCAGCGTCGTGAAAGGAGAAAGGACGCGCTTCCGAAGGGGGAAACACCATGAAACGCGTCAGAGTCACGAAGTCGGCCAAGCGGCGCCCCCGGCCGGCGCTGGAGCTCGACCTGCGGTCACCGGCAGGTCGTCGGCTTCCCTACTGACTTGCTCCTTACACCGAACTTACGGGGGTATCTGTAGATAACATAGGTAACAGGAATATCACGGGGGGCTCACGATGAAGAGGCTTGTGGTGGTGCCGCCAGCTGTTGCCAGGCACAAGATCCGCGACATCCGGGCGGCCGACCGCCACCGCAAGCCGCCCGCCGACGCCAAGGTCGTCGACCTGCGCGCCTACACCGGCAGAAACGTCATCCGGTTTCCCGGCGGGCCCACTCCCGCCGCCTGAGCCAGAAGGTCCGGGCCGCTCTTTCGGCCCGGACCTGATCATGCTCAGCCGTACAGCCGCTGCTTGTACGACTCCCCGTAATAGCGCTCGAGCTCTTCGACCGTCTCGGTCACCGTCTGCACCTCTTTGATGATCCTCGCGTTGGACGGCAGGACGTCGGGGTTCCAGGTCTCCGGCTTCCACAGCTCCGAGCGCAGGAACGCCTTGGCGCAGTGGTGGAAGATCTGCTCGATCTCGACCACGAGCGCGAGGCGCGGGCGGTGGCCCTTGACGATCATCTCGTCGAAGAACGGGGCCTCGCGGACGAGCCGGGCGCGCCCGTTGATGCGCAGGGTCTCGTTCCGCCCGGGGATGAGAAAGATCAACCCCACATGCGGGTTTTTCAGGACATTTCGGAATCCGTCCGCTCTGCGGTTGCCGGGACGCTCCGGGATCGCGATCGTCGTGTCGTCGATGACGTGCACGAACCCGGCCGGGTCGCCCTTGGGTGAGACGTCGCAGGCACCCGTGTCGTCGGACGTCGCGATCAGGCAGAAGGGCGAGGCCGCCAGCCATTCGCGGTCGCGGGGGTGCAGGCGGGGCCGGTCCTTGGTGGCGGCCCGCGGCATGACCTCCCCCAGCAGCTCGCGCAGCTCAGCCTCCGACTCGATCTCCGTCCACGTCATGTGATCTCCCTTCGGGGGTTTCCACCATCTTGTCAGAGATGGGGGCGAGCATCCGGTGTGGTGTTCGGAGGGCGAGACTGACCGGATCATCCCGTACGACTCCATCGCGCAGACCGGGGCCCGGGCGAAGCTCCACCTCCTCAGGCGCGACGTTCCTGCCACAGGAAGGGCAGAAGGAGACCTGGTCGAGGCGGGTGCCGCAGGTCACGTGGTGGAACAGCCGGCGCGGGCCGTGCTCGGCCAGGTGCCGCTCGCCCCAGGCGGCCAGAGCCAGCACGGGCACCCACAGCTCGCGACCCCTGGGCGTCAGGACGTACTCGTCGCGCGGCGGCGAGTCCTGGTAGCGGCGGCGTTCGAGGATGCTCGCGGCGACCAGCGTGGTCAGCCGCTGCGACAGCACCGCCTTGGGGATGTCGAGATGGGCCTGGAAGTCTCCGAAGCGCCGCACGCCGTAGAGGGCGTCGCGGACGATGAGCAGCGTCCACCGCTCGCCGATCACCTCGAGGGCACTGGCCAGCGAGCAGTTCTGACCTTCGTAGTTCTTCCCGAGCGCCATGGCCCCATGTTAGTTCATTCACCGAACCGTGCTAGCGTGCCCGACATGAGTTCAGTGACCGAACCGATAGTCCTCCTGCGGCGATGGACGCTGCCCGTGGCATCGTCGGCGCCGTTCCTCGTCATGACGAACTTCTCGCTGCCGATGGCGACGCTGCCGCAGACCGCGCGGTCGCTGGGCGCCGGGCCGACCGGGCCGGTGTGGATCCTCGGCTCGATCGCGCTCGGGCTGTCGTCGCTGCTGCTGGTCGCGGGCGGATTCGCCGACGACCACGGGCGCAGGCGGGTGCTCGTGGCGGGTGGCTGGGTGCTCGCCGCCGCGAGCGTGCTGGCCGCCGTGAGCCCCAACGTGGCGGTGTTCGTCCTGGCCAGGCTCGTGCAGGGCGGGGCGAGCGCGGCCGTGCTGGCCGCCAGCCTGGGCATCGTGGGGCACGCGTACCCGGTGGGGGCGGAGCGGGTGCGCGCGACCGGCCGCTACGGCGCCATGATCGGCCTCGGGACGACGGCGGGCCCGCTGCTGTCCGGCCTGGTCGCGACGGCGACGAGCTGGCGGGCGGCCTACTGGCTGATGGCGGCCGGCGCGCTGGCCCTGACCGTGGTGTCGGCGAGGACGCTGGACGAGTCGCGGGCGGCGGTGCCGCGCCGGTTCGACGTGCCCGGGGTCGTGCTGCTCACCCTCGGCGTGGCGGCGCTGGTCGCGGGCGTCACCGAGGGCCGGGCGGGCTGGTCGCGGCCGGTCGTGGTGTGGGCGTTCGCCGCGGCCGTGGTGCTGATCGCGGCCTTCGTCGCGGTCGAGCGGCGCCGGCCTGAGCCGCTGCTGGACCTGGAGCTGTTCAGGCGGCCGCTGTTCCTGGTCGCGACGGGCGGGGCGACCGTCGTGGGGGCGGCGGTGGTCGGGCTGCTCAGCTACCTGCCGACCGTGCTGCAGGAGGCGCACGGGCTGACCGCGCTGGACACGGCGCTGCTGTTCGCGGTCTGGTCGGGGCTGTCGTTCGTGACGTCGCTGCTGTCGCGGCACGTACGCCTGAACGCCGCCGCCCGCCTGGCACTCGGCCTCGGGCTCAGCGCGGCCGGCTACACCGGGCTGCTGAGCCTGGCCGCCACGCTGTCGTTGCCGCTGGTCATCGCCGGGCTGGCGGTGAGCGGCACCGGCTCGGGCCTGATCAACTCCTCCATCACCCACCTGGCGATCGAGAGCGTGCCCGCCCACCGGGTCAGCATGGGCTCGGGGGCCAACAACACCGCCAGGTACATCGGCTCGTCCCTGGGCGCGGCCGGCATCGCGGCCACGATCGCCGCCGCCGGCCTGTCGCAGGGGACGCTGATCTCGGTGGCCGCCGCCATCGTGCTGACCGGGCTCACCGCGGCGGCCGCGCTGCTCGTCAGGGCCTGACCCTCACCAGCGGCGCGACCTCGCCATCGCCGCCAGGTACGCGTCACGCTCGGCCGCGAACCGCGCCGGATCCATGGGCTTGCGCTCGGCCCGCACGTGCAGCATGGTCAGCTCGGTCGCCGCGTGCTGGTAGTCGCTCATGGCCCGGCCCAGACCCACTCCCCTGGCCCACCTGCGGGCCGTCTTGCGCGTGGACAGCGTGGTGAGCATGCGCAGGTCGGCGTCGCTGATCAGCCCCGTCTGCCGGTACGCGGGCAGGTAGTGGGCCATCCTGGCGATGAGGTGGCGGCGCTCGTTCACGGTCACCACGATCAGCGCGATCAGCGCCACCATGATCACCAGGTAGGCGCCGCCGAGGACGTTCAGCGATCCCGTCGTGGCGGCGCCGTTCCACAGGCCGTGCAGGACGACCGCGCCGAGGTAGCCGAGCGGGATGGCGGCGTACCTGCCCGGGGTGCCGCGGGTGAGCGCGTACGCGATGCCGAGCCCGATCATCGAGGTGTAGATCGGGTGGCCGAGCGGGTCTATCAGGCCACGCATCACGAAGAGCTGGACCGCGGCGCCGGGGCCGTCCTCGCCGAAGGCCAGCAGGTAGTAGCCGACGTTCTCGACGGTGGCGAAGCCGAGGCCGGTCATGGAGGCGTACACGATGCCGTCGGTCAGCCCGTCGATCTCGGCGCGCCTGCGCAGGAGCAGCAGCAGGGCCGAGCCCTTGAGCGCCTCCTCGATCACCGGGGCCAGCACGACGGAGCCGACGTCCTTGACGGTCGAGGCGGCATAGCCGGCCCTGCTGAAAAGCTCCTGACCGGCGAGGGTCAGCGCGATGCCCGCCACGATCGCCACCCCCGCGCCCCAGACGAAGGCGAAGGCGAGGTTGAGCTTCGGCTCGGGTTCGAGCCTGTCCAGCGAGAGCACGGCGGCCAGCAGCACGGGAAGGGGGGCGAGGCCCAGCAGCGCGGACAGGCCGAACCCGACGGGGCCGCCCGCGTACAGCATCAGGGCGAGGACGATCAGCGCGATGAGGCCGGAGGCGACGAGCCCGATCAGCAGGGCCTTGCTGGGGCGTTGGGCGAGCAGCGGTGCAGTCATGGTGGTGCCCTCTCTTCCCGTCTCCACGACCGGCTATGCGCCCCGGCCGTCACGCACGCTTAACGGTCGCTCGTTTCCCGGTAATAAGGATCCGCCACCACGGCCTCACCGTCTGTGTACGAATACACGTCCCGGCCCGAGATGAAAACCCTCAGCGCGCGGCTCATCACGTCGAGCGGGTCACCGGACCAGATCACGACGTCACCGTCGAGCCCCGGCCGCAGCGCGCCCACCCGGTCGTCGAGGCCCATGATGCGGGCCGGGTTGACGGTGATCGAGCGCAGCGCGGCGTTCCTGTCGAGGCCCTCCTTGACCGCCAGCGTGGCCTGATGGACGAGGAAGTGGATCGGCACGACGGGGTGGTCGGTGGTGATCGCCACCTCGACGCCGGCCCGGTCGAGGATGCCGGGGTTGCGCAGCGAGCGCTCCCGCAGCTCCACCTTCGACCTGCTGGTGAACAGCGGGCCGATGATGACCGGCACGTCGCGCTCGGCCAGGGTGTCGGCCAGCAGGTGGCCCTCGGTGCCGTGGTTGATCACCAGGCGGTAGCCGAACTCGTCGGCCAACCGGAGGGCGGTGGCGATGTCGTCGGCGCGGTGGGTGTGCTGGCACCAGGGCAGCTCGCCGTCGAGCACGCGTACGAGGGTCTCCAGCGTGCCGTCACGGTCGAACGGCTTGCCCTCGTCCGCCGCCGCGGCCTTCCTCGCCTTGTAGTCCTGGGCCTTCATGAACGCGTCGCGGATCACCGCGGCCACGCCCTGGCGGGTGGAGGGCAGCTTCTTCTGGTCGCCGTAGACGCGCTTGGGGTTCTCGCCGAGCGCGCTCTTGACGCTCACCGGCTCCCTGACCAGCATCTCGTCCACCGACCTGCCCCAGCACTTGATCGCGACGGTCTGGCCGCCGATCGGGTTGCCGGAGCCGGGCTTGATCACGGCGGTGGTCACGCCGCCGGACAGCGCGTCGCCGAAGGCCAGGTCGGCCGGGTTGATGGCGTCGAGTGCGCGAAGGCGGGCGCCGTTGGGGTCGGTCATCTCGTTGGTGTCCTGGCCGGCCCAGCCCTCGGCCTCCTCGTACACGCCGAGGTGGCCGTGGGCCTCCACGAAGCCGGGCAGCACCCAGCTACCGGCGGCGTCCACGACCTCGGTGCCTTCAGGAATGCTGACGTCGCGGCCGACCGCGGTGATCTTGCCGTCCTGGATGAGGACGGTTCCTCCGTCGATGGGGTCGCCGTCGACGGGCACAACGTATCCACTGGTGATGGCGAGATTCATGCGTTGTAACTTACAGCTCGCCGGGTAGGTGGCCTCAATGCTGGCTGACCTTTACCGACGATGGCTGCTGGAGCTGTGGAAGGGCGACTTCGGGCTGGCCGACGAGCTGGTCACCGCCGACTTCGCCGGGCACTGGCCGGGGATGGACGTCTCGGGGCCCGCCGGGCTGGCCGAGGCGCTGCGGCAGGCGCACGAGCCGTTCGCGGACGTGGACGTCACGCTCGACGTGGGGCCGATCGTGGACGGTGATCTGGTGTCGGCGCGGTGGACGTTCGCCGGGACTTATCGGGGCGGACTGCCCGGGGCGACGGCTCCTTCGGGCGCCAGGATCGCCTTCAGCGGGCACGACATTCTGCGGGCGCGTTCCGGGAGGTTCGCCGAGTACTGGGTGATCTCCGACGTCCAGATGTTCAGCCGACAGCTCGGTATAGGGTGATATTTCCCATTATCTAGCCATCAGGTTGGTGCATGTCGGAAACCTACGGTCCCGGTGCCGGGCCCGCGCCTCGCTCCCTGCAGGACCAGCAGCTCTCCGGCCTGCTGGCCTCACAGCGCTTCGGCGCGCTGGCCACCACCAAGAGCAGCGGTCACCCCCACGTGTCCACCGTCCTCTACCACTGGGACCCGGAGCAGCGCGTCGCGCGCATCTCCACCGTCGCCGGCCGGCTCAAGGTGCGCCAGCTCAGCGACGACCCGCGCTGCGCCCTCTACGTCGCCAGCGACGACTTCATGGCCTTCGTGGTCGCCGAGGGACAGGCGGAGCTGTCGCCGGTGAGCAGCGAGCCCGGTGACGAGGTGGGCAGGGAGCTACTGGCCATGGCGCCGCAGGAGCCCGGGGACGAGGAGGCGTTCCTGAAGCAGATGGTGGCCGACCAGCGCCTGGTGATCAGGCTGCGGGCGACCCGCCTCTACGGAACGACGCTCCCCACCGACTGACCCACCTCCACGGAACGACGCTCCCCACGGACTGACCCGGCCTGCGGCCCTCCCGCAGGCCGGCCGCTTGTGCGGACATATCACCTGACGTGCGCATTTGAGGCTCGCCGATCTTCGCATGAAGTGAACCGGTGTCGCGCGTTCTGCTCATCTGCGCGGCACCGCCGAGTTACCCTGCCCTCAACTCGCCGTCACAAGGCCTTGTCACCGTCGAGTCGTCATCTCTTCCCACCAGAGGAGACTCATGTTCCATCGGCTCGCCGTCCTGACCATCACCTCCCTGTCCCTCACCCTCCTCGCGCCCGCCGCTCCCGCGAGCGCCGCCTCCACCGCGCTGGTCACCGCCGTCGCTCACCGGGGCGCGTCGGCGTACGCGCCGGAGAACACCGTCTCCGCCCTCCACCTCGCCGCCGACCAGGGCGCCGACATGTTCGAGGTGGACGTCCAGGAGACCAAGGACCACCACCTGGTCCTGATGCACGACACCACCCTGACCCGCACCACCGACGCGGAGCGCCGCTTCCCCGGCCTGTCCCCCTGGAACGTCGGCGACCTCACCCTCGCCCAGATCCGCGAGCTCGACGCCGGCTCCTGGCTGTCCGGCGAGTACACCGGCGAGCCCGTGCCCACGCTGGCCGAGGCGCTGGAGGAGATGCGCGGCGCGGGCATCGGGCTGCTGCTCGAGGTCAAGTCGCCGCACCTCTACCCCGGCGTCGAGGCCCGCATCGCCGCCGAGCTGCGCCGCCACTCCTGGTGGCTGGGTCCCGGGCGGCTGGTCGTGCAGTCGTTCGACTGGGACTCGATGCGCCGGTTCGGGCGGCTGCTGCCGCAGGTGCCGATCGGGCTGCTGGGCACGCCTTCGACGGGGGAGCTGCGGGGGCTGGCCTCGTTCGCCGACCAGATCAACCCGCCGTACGGGGAGCTCACCGCCGCATACGTGCGCCGCGTCCACCAGCTCGGCATGGACGTCCTCACCTGGACGGTGGACGACCCCGACACGATGCGGCGCATGCTGACGTACCAGGTGGACGGCATCATCAGCAACAAACCCGACGTCCTGCGCGACGTACTCGACTCCTGAGAGCCGCACGGCGACAAACAGGAGCGGGGAACCGGAATCTTCCCGGCTCCCCGCTCCGACCTGCTGGTGCAGCGCTGTGATCCTCGGGCGGTGCACTGATCTGGAGGGTGCGGCATCCCCTCGGATCAGGTGCCGTCTATCCAGTATTTCTGCAGTCTGGCGATGGCCTCGTCCTTGCTCATCGCCGCGACGGCCATCTCGTCGAGACCCACCCTTGAGATCAACATGAAGACAAGATCGGCGGGCAACGCCTCCGAAGGCAGTTCGGGCACTCCTCGATCGGGTTTCACGCCATTCTGAACGCATCCCCAGAACGTCGCCTCATCCACCTGAAGCTGATCACGGAGTATGTGGCTCCAGATACCTGGACCATAGGTGCTGCGATCGACCGGATGAGAGATCCGAGTCCTCAAGATCCTGCCATCAGGAAGATCCAGCTCATAGGTGACGTGGTCGGTGCCCGTTCCACCTCGGGCGTTCCGTACCTGACGCCAGCCCTCAATCCGACAAAAGGAATCCTGATGATCATGAGTGGGCTGTGGCCAGCTCACCGTGCAGCCCCCACCAGCCATTCGCGCAGCTGAGTGTCATCACTGAGGCTGATCAACTGCACGACCCCCCAGTTCTCACGGTGATTGGGAACGTCGAGCAGGCGGTCCTGCCAGTCCTCGGCGTACTCACGTAGCCCTTCGATCATCTCCGCAACAGCCTGATCAAAGGTCGCACCGTCCGCGGAAACAGGTAGCCCTGGGATGAAAACCGACCAACCACCCGCCTCAGAGATCACCTGCGCATGAGAAGGGATGACCTTGGCAAGGTAGTGGCGCAGCCTATCGACGTCCACGAGGGCCGTCACAGCCGACTCACGCCGCACTGTGGCCACGCGCCCCCGCTCCGCCGCGTCCAGCAGCGCCTTGAGATGCGTACGAGCTTCGGTATAGCTGTCGAAGTGAACGGCTGCCATGGCGGCCCCTTCAGAGAGACTCGCTTCATGATGCCACCTCAAGCTAAGTACATCAAGTACTTGATGTACTTGGAGAGATCACTTCTTCGGAGCTTGCAGTGCGCTCCGCTGGGGCATCCGGGGTCGCCTTCCGCTGCGGAGCATCTCAAGCAACGTTGTTGCTCCTGACTGCCAACTCCCCGGCCCGGCTGGGCCGGGGAGGTCCAGGGGCGGCGAGGCAACATACCTCGCCGCCCCTCTTGACCAGCACTATCTTGTTAGGCGCGCAACGCCGAATGTCGTAGCCGCTCCAATTTGGCCTGTTTTCAGCTGCAGCCGCTGGTCGAGCCGCAGCCCTCGCAGACGTAGCAGCTGCCCGCGGGGCGCATCTTCGTGCCGCAGGTCATGCAGAGCGGTGCGTCGGCCGTGAAGCGCTGGTGGCTCTCCAGCGTCAGCTCCTGCTTGACGACCGGCAGCTCCTCCTCCGCCTTCGGCTGAGCGGCCGCGGCCGACTCGATCGGCGCCGACTGGGCCAGCGCCTCGCGGTCGACCGTCTCCTGCAGCGCCGCCGGGTCCTCGCCGCGCTGCTGCGCCGCCCGCTCGGCCGCCGAGAAGATGCCGAGCGCCGCCCGCTCCTCGTAGGGCAGGTGGTCGAGGGCCAGCCGGCGGAAGATGTAGTCCATCACCGAGGTGGCCATGCGGATGTCGGGGTCGTCGGTCATCCCGGCCGGCTCGAACCGCATGTTGACGAACTTGCTCATGTACGTCTCCAGCGGCACGCCGTACTGGAGCCCGATGGAGATCGCCACCGAGAAGGCGTCCATGACGCCCGCCAGCGTCGAGCCCTGCTTGGACATCTTGAGGAAGACCTCGCCGAGCCCGTCGTCCGGGTAGGACGAGGCGGTCATGTAGCCCTTCGCGCCGCCCACCGTGAACCGGGTGGTCATGCTGGGCCGCTGGTTGGGCATGCGCCGCCGGGTCGGCCGGTTGACCTCGATGACCTTGACCTCGGGCTCCGCCGCCTGCTCGGCCTTCTGCTCCTGCTTCTTCGCGCCGTCGCCGGCCGACAGCGGCTGGCCGACCTTGCAGTTGTCGCGGTAGACGGCCAGGGCCTTGAGCCCGAGCCGCCAGCCCTCGAGGTAGACCTGCTCGATGTCGTCGATCGTGGCCGACTCGGGCAGGTTGACCGTCTTGGAGATGGCGCCGGACAGGAACGGCTGCGTGGCCGCCATCATGCGGACGTGGCCCATGGGCGCGATCGCCCGCTCGCCCATCGCGCAGTCGAACACCTCGTAGTGCTCCTGGCGCAGGCCGGGGGCGTCGACGACGTGGCCGTGCTCGGCGATGTACTCGACGATGGCCTCGATCTGCTCCTGCTGGTAGCCGAGCTGCTTGAGCGCCCTCGGGATCGTCTGGTTGACGATCTGCATGGAGCCGCCGCCGACGAGCTTCTTGAACTTGACCAGCGCCAGGTCGGGCTCGATGCCGGTGGTGTCGCAGTCCATCATGAGGCCGATCGTGCCGGTGGGCGCGAGGAGGCTGGCCTGGGCGTTGCGGTAGCCGTTCTTCTCGCCCAGCTTCAGGCACTCCGACCACTGGCGGGACGCCTCGGCGTGGATCTTCGCGTCCATCGTGCCGACCGTGCGCAGGTCGTCGTTGGCCGCCGCGTGCTTGCGCATGACCCGCTTGTGCGGCTCGGCGTTACGGGCGTATCCGTCGTACGGGCCCACGACCCCCGCCAGCTCCGCGCTGCGCCGGTAGGACACACCGGTCATCAGGGACGTGATCGCCCCCGCCACGGCCCGGCCGCCGTCGGAGTCGTACGCGTGGCCGGTCGCCATCAGCAGCGCGCCGAGGTTGGCGTAGCCGATGCCGAGCTGCCGGTAGGCCCGCGTCGTCTCGCCGATCTTCTCCGTCGGGAAGTCGGCGAAGACGATCGAGATGTCCATCGCGGTGATGATCAGCTCGGTCAGCTTGACGAAGTCGGCGACGTTGAAGGAGTTGTCGTCCTTCAGGAACTTCAGCAGGTTGATGCTGGCCAGGTTGCAGGAGGAGTTGTCGAGATGGACGTACTCGCTGCAGGGGTTGCTGGCGGTGATGCGGCCCGTTTCTGGGGTGGTGTGCCAGTCGTTGATCGTGTCGTCGTACTGCAGGCCGGGGTCGGCGCACTCCCAGGCGGCCTTGGCCATCTTGCGGAAGAGGTCCTTGGCGTCGACCTTCTCGATGACCTCGCCGGTCAGGCGGGCCCGCAGCCCGAAGTCGTCGCCCTTCTCCACCGCGCGCATGAACTCGTCGGAGACGCGGACGGAGTTGTTGGCGTTCTGGTATTGGACGGAGACGATGTCCTTGCCGCCCAGGTCCATGTCGAACCCGGCGTCACGCAGCGCGCGGATCTTGTCCTCCTCGCGCGCCTTCGTCTCGATGAACTCCTCGATGTCGGGGTGGTCGACGTCGAGCACGACCATCTTGGCGGCCCGGCGGGTGGCGCCGCCGGACTTGATCGTCCCCGCCGAGGCGTCGGCGCCGCGCATGAACGAGACCGGCCCGCTGGCCGTGCCGCCGCTCGACAGCAGCTCCTTGGAGGAACGGATGCGGGACAGGTTGACCCCCGACCCCGAGCCGCCCTTGAAGATCACGCCCTCTTCCTTGTACCACTCCAGGATCGACTCCATCGTGTCGTCCACGGAGAGGATGAAACAGGCGCTCACCTGCTGCGGCGACTGCGTCCCCACGTTGAACCACACCGGCGAGTTGAACGCGAACACCTGGTGCGCCAGCGCGTGCTTCAACTCGTGGTCGAAGATCTCGGCGTCCTCGTCGCTGGCGAAATAGCCGTGCTCGATGCCCGTCTTCGTGTAGACGCCGACGACCCGGTCGATGAGCTGCTTCAGGCTCCACTCACGCTGCGGCGTGCCCACGGCGCCGCGGAAGTATTTGGTCGTCACGATGTTCGCCGCGTTGACCGACCAGAAGTCGGGGAACTCGACACCCCGCTGCTCAAAGTTGATCGACCCGTCGCGCCAGTTCGTCATGACGACGTCGCGGCGCTCCCACTGAATCTCGTCATACGGGTGCACACCGGGCGTGGTGAAGATCCGCTTCATCTTCAGGCCCTTACGCGGACGCTTGCCCCCGCGCGCCACTGAACCGCTGGCCGTCTCCGTCATGACTCCCCCTTCTCCGCCTTCAACTGTTTGATCTCGGCCTCGAAGTCCGCCAGGCTCTCGAAACCGCGATATACCGATGCGAACCGCAGGTACGCCACCTCGTCCAGCTCCCGCAGCGGCCCCAGGATGGCCAGGCCCACTTCGTTGGACGGGATCTCGGCCGCGCCCTTCGCCCTGATGGCCTCTTCCACCCGCTGCCCCAGCTGCGCCAGCGAATCCTCGCTGACCGGCCTGCCCTGACAGGCCCGCCGCACGCCCGCGACGACCTTGTCACGTGAGAACGGCTCGGTCACTCCGCTGCGCTTGCTCACCATGAGCAGTACGGTCTCCTGCGTGGTGAACCTGCGCCCGCACTCGGGACAGGTCCTGCGACGCCGGATGGCCGCACCGTCGTCCGTCGAGCGACTGTCGATGACCCTGGTGTCAGGGTGGCGACAGAACGGACAGTGCACGCTTTTCGCCTCCAAGACCTGCGGCCACCACACACGGCAGAAACCGCCCTGACGGGACGCTGACGCACGCTCCACGGGAACCCATGGAGCGGTCACGGAAACACAAGGTGTGGTGAACTACATCGGTGTAACTACTAGATGTTGTGGTCCAACCGTAGAAGCGCGCGACCATGAACGCAAGTTGAGTCACCCCTTCCCGCCGAAGTCGCTGATCAGCACCCTCGCCTCATCCGCCCCGGGCGTGTCGGCCCACCGGTGGTGATCTTTACGCAGGTAGAGACGTCACATCGGTTATTCGAGCGGTCGCACGTGAACAACTCTCACACCCCTACCACCGGACAATCCCAGCACTCGCACCCACCGCCCTGACCCCCTGTAACACCCCTCGGCGAAGGCGCCCCCCGCCACCGACTCCCAACGCGAGAACCACGCCCGCACCACCGCCCACCCGGAACGGCACCTCGTACAACCCCATCCACCTGCACTTCCATCCCTTCAGAAGGAACCCAACGCACCCCATGCCCACCCGCCCGCCTGCCGCGGCTGCCTGACCGCCTGGCCGCGTCACCAGGAAAGCCGGGCAGCCCTACCCACCCATCACCCAGGCAAGCCCCCTTGTCGTGAGGTCACCAGGGGACGACGTCGCCGTGTCGGTCCAGGAACCCCAGATCGGGTGCACCCGCCTGCGCTTCGAGAACGTCCACGACGGCCGGGGCGCTCTCCTCAGGCTTGAGAGGCGCCCCCGGCCCGCCGAGCCGGGTCTGGTTGTGCCCGGGGTCGATGAGCAGCGTGGTGTGACCGTCATCGGCGTGTCGGGCGGCGTAGCTGCGCATCAGCTGGTTGAGCGCGGCCTTGCCAGCCCGGTAGAGCTCGTAGCCGCAGAACGAGACCCCTGCCGCCCGAGGCGAGCCGTGCCCAGCCGCCACGGGCAGCGGCACCGCAACGGCGGACCGGCACCCCGGACCCGAGCCACGCCAGGACAGGACCATCGCAGCCCGAAACCATCTCCGACCCGGCCGTCGTGGTCAGCGGCCCCATGACCAGCGGGCACCATGGCCGGTGGTGCCGGGTCGGTCGTCACCGTAAGGCGGCGGTGCCCCCCGGTACGTACAGGCGGCTGCCGGGCCGGATGAAGGAGTCGGGCAGGCCGTTGAGCCGCTTGATCTCCTCCACCAGGACGGCAGGGTCCTCGCCCTCCGCAAGAGCATCAGCGATCTTCCACAACGTGTCCCCCTGGTGCACCTCGACCCACGGCAGCCCGGCGTGGGCCGCCACCACGACCCGCACCTCCGCATGACCGACCGCCCGGGTGCCGAGCCAGAAGCCGCCCAGCGACAGCAGCGCCATCGCGACGACCACCACGATCCGTCCGCGTCGCGTCAACCGCACAGGAGCCGCCTGCCGCCGCGCCCCGGCCCTCCCCAGCCCAGGCACACCGACCCGCTCCCGCCGCCCAACGCTCCCCGCCGGACCCACACTTCCCCGCCCAACTCCGCTTCCGCGCCCGACCGCACCTCGCCGCCCGCCCGGATTCGGCCGCCCCGCCAAGCGTGGCCGCCCGGGCGCGCCGTCCCGTCCGGCCATGCCCGCCCGTCCAGCCATGCCCGCCCCTCCGGCCATGCCCGCCCGTCCTGCGGTGATCCCGCGCCCTAGCGCTTTCTTACGCTTGGCCGCCTTCTCCCGTCCGCTTCCTTTCCTCCGCCCGCTTGCTTCCTCCCTGCTGCTTCCTTTCTCCCGCCCGCTCACGTCCTCCCGGCCGGCGGTCTTCTTTCGCCCGGTGGCCTTCTCCACCATGGTCGTGCGCTCCCCTCGCCGTGCGCGACCTCCGGCCCGGCCCTGTGAGAACGCGCCGCCGCGTTCCGAGGCGATCCACATAGGACGTCGCCCGGCTCCAGCGCTCCTACCCGGCGCGGGCGCATTCGCCTCGCTCTGTATCAGCGTCAGCGGGCCTCGGCTGAGCATGCAGGCGTCGCCCGCGTCGGCCCGCTCCCTCCGGAAGCGCCGGAAACGCCGGAAAGGTGCGATGCCCTGGACGCCCTTCCCGCCCCGGTCGCCACGGCCCCCGTCGCCACGGACACCCCCGTCGCCACGGATACCACCGTTGCTGCGGATGCCCTCACCGCTGCTGGTGCGGGAAGCGACGACACGGCCGAGCGGGGTGTCGTCCCTGGCATCGCGCGAGATTGAGGGAGCGACGTCAGGGCGTGCGGGTGTCAGGCGAGAGCTCAGCGGTGTCACGTCGGGGGGCGGGCCGCTGACCTTGGTGCCACGTCGGCGTGCTTTGCGCGTAGGTGGGACATCGTCGCGCAGCGGGCCCGCGCCGCGTTGCTCCCGGCGAGCCCCGCCCCTGCCCGAGGCCCCGCTCCGCCCCTGTGCGTCGCGCTTCGCTCTACCCCTCCCCGGCGCCCCTTCACTGCCCAGCCCCGCACCGCCCGCCGTCGTGCCACGGCCCGACGGCCTGGCGGCGGCTGCGTTCCCGGGGGTGTCTGCGTCGGGTGGGTTGGCGGGGCGTGGGGGTGGGACGAGGTGCAAATGGGGTCTTCCGCCGTGGCGGGCGCGGGGCCCCAACCTCTTGCCGGAATTCGTGCGAACGCCACCCCCCGCCCGCGTATTGTCTCCCCGTCGATCGTTACTTCGCGTGGCTTCGGCGATCAAGGTGAGCCGGTTGACGTCTTCGCTGGTCGTGTCCGTGTTTGTGGGCCTTCGCATGGATGACCTCCTGCCGTGTGGCCTGAGGAAAAGGCCAAATAAGATCAGCAAATCGAACACGGTGTCGATCGAACTCCCGTACGATGTTGTACACCACACTGGCGACAATTTCGAGGAAGACTCGAACAATTGTTTGAAGATGATCTTCAACAGCGATACGGTCGCTGTGTGCGACATCGGGACCACAGACCGGGAGGTCCGCCGGTGAGGCGGGCAGCCAGGCGAGGAGGAAGAGCATGACCGAGCGGGATGACACCAACGGGGTCAGCGACCTCGCGGTGCGCCGACGAGACTCCCTGGGCCTGACGCCCAGGCAGCGCAAGATCCTCGAAGTGATCCGCGACTCGGTGCAGCAGCGCGGATATCCGCCCTCCATGCGTGAGATCGGCGAGGCGGTGCAGCTGACCAGCACGTCCAGCGTGTCGCACCAGCTCACCGCCCTGCAGCGGAAGGGCTACCTGCGGCGTGACCCGCATCGGCCGCGCGCGCTCGAGGTGCGCCTGCCGGGCGAGCCGGTGCTGTGGGTCGACCCCGACGCCGGTGCCGAGGAGCCCACGGTCAACCGGCCGACGGCCGCCTACGTCCCGCTCGTGGGCCGCATCGCCGCCGGTGGCCCGATCCTCGCCGAGGAGAGCGTCGAAGACGTCTTCGCGCTGCCGAAGCAGCTCGTCGGTGAGGGCACGCTGTTCCTCCTGCAGGTCACCGGTGACTCGATGATCGAGGCCGCGATCGCCGACGGCGACTGGGTGGTCGTACGCCAGCAGCCCGTCGCCGAGAGTGGTGACATCGTGGCGGCGATGATCGACGGCGAGGCCACGGTCAAGACCTTCAAGCGCAAGGACGGCCACGTCTGGCTCGTCCCGCACAACCCCAACTACGAGCCCATCCCCGGCGATGAGGCCAGTGTGCTGGGCAAGGTCGTCGCGGTCCTGCGCCGCCTCTGACCCCTGATCTTCCTCCGACTCCTCGCGGGATGGCGCTCGGGCACACGTCCGAGCGCCAGGCGGGGCGCAGGACGCGTGCGTCCCGTCCCCGGTCCCGCGGATTGATGTGCTCTCCAGGTTCCTGAATGTCGTGGTGAGGGTGGCAGGGCCGGCGGCTCCTCACGTTCTCGGTGTCGCTCACGATGTGTGCTGTGGCGACGCCGGCCCCTGCCCCGGCCGGCGGCCCCTGATCACTCCAGGATGAAGCTGGCGCTGTTGCGGAACGTGGTCGTTCCGTCGTCCCGCTCCACCCACACCGTTCCCGCGCGGTGCCGCAGGTAGTAGCCGGGGAAGTTGATCGACTCGAAGGACACGGTGCCGCTGCCGGCGAGGCCGGTACGCCGGGTGAAGGAGGCGTCGGCGTCGAAGAGGGCCGAGCCGTCCCGCTGGTGGACCCATCCCTCATGGTTGCGGTGGCGCAGGTAGTAGCCAGGGAAGTTGGTCGATTCCAGGGAGACGGTGCCGGTGCCGGACAGCCCGGTCACGAGCCTGAACTGGGAGTCCGCCAGCGGGGTGACGTTGTTCTCCAGACGGGCGCGGAAGTCCCAGTGCCGTACGGCCGAGCCGGCCACGTCGTACGACATGAGCCGCACCGGCGTGACCCCGTCGGCCACCGGGATGCCGAAGTCGGGGGTGCCGTCGGCGCGCCAGTACACCTTCTGTACGCGAGTCCGCCGGTTGGGGTCGTTGAGCGGGTCGCCGGAGATGTCCCGATAGTTGCGATCGTGGTAGACGATGAGGTCGCTCTGCCCGTCCTCGGAGACCGTGAACGAGTTGTGCCCGGGGCCGTACTGACTGGTGGCGGCGTTGCCGGCGAAGACGGGGTTCTGGCTCTTGGTCCACGACGCGGCCTGCAGCGGGTCGGCGGAGGCCGAGGCGGTGAGCAGGCCGACGCAATAGTTGGCGTCGGTGGCACTGGCCGAGTACGTCAGGAAGAGCCGCCCGTTACGCTGCAGCACGGCGGGCCCCTCGGCCACCTTGTAGCCGCGCGTCTCCCACGCCAGCGTGGGCACGGTCAGCCGGGTGACTGACCCGGTGATCGTCCAGGGGTTGGCGCCCATCCGCGCGATGTAGAGGTTGGAGTTGGTCGCGATGCCCGGCTCCTGCTGCGCCCAGAGGAGATAGCGCACGCCGCCCGCGACGAACGTGGTGGCGTCGAGCGAGAAGGTGTCCCAGGGGGTGGTGATGCGGCCGCGCTCGATCCAGGTGCCGGTCAGCGGGTTGGCGGCGGCGTTCTCCAGGACGTACATGCGGATGCGCCACACGTCGTCGGCCCGGCCGGCGGCGAAGTAGACGTACCACTTGCCGTTGATGAAGTGGATCTCGGGGGCCCAGATGTGGGCGCCCATCTCGCCGCTGGTGTGCCGGCGCCAGATGACGGTCTCGGGTGCGGTGGCGAGGCCCTGGATGGTGGTGGCGCGGCGCAGCACGATGCGGTCGTACTCGGGGACGGTGGCGGTGAAGTAGTAGTAGCCGTCGGTGTGCCGGAAGACGTGCGGGTCGGCGCGGCGGGCGGCGATCGGGTTGGTGTACTGCACGGCCGGGGAGGCGTGGGCGGCGCCCGGTGGGAGGATCACGAGCAGCATTGTGGCCATGAGGACGAAGGCCACAGTCCGGCGGAGGGCGGTCATGGGCGTCCTTTCCGGAGGGGAGCCGGTGTTAGCGCTAACATAACGCCAGCCGGCTCCGCGCCGACGGGATCGCATTCGTACCCCGGACCGGCCGCCCGGTCAATCCCCCCGCGCCTGAAACAGCCGGTGCCCGGCCACGATCACGTGGCCGGCGAACTCCAGCACGTCCCTCCGCCGCTCGAACGGCGAGCCGTAGAGCGAGCGCCGAGGCGTGCCGAAGTGCTCGCCGAAGCACGACACCAGCCCGGCGAAGGACGGCTGCGCGGAGTCGTCCTGACGCAGGCGCAGGGCCTCGTTCACCACCCGGTGCCAGCGCTCCGGGAACGTCTCCAGCGCGTGCAGCGCGGCGTCCGTCTTGGACGCGATCTCGCCGGTGGCCAGCGTGTAGTGCAGCCGGGAGACCCCGGTGACCACCCACACCGTGCCGTACGCGCCGAGCGAGGTCACGCCCCACGGGGACAGAAGGCGGGAGGCGCGGTGGACCAGCCGGCGCCAGTAACGGTCGAGGTTGCCGTCGGTCCACGCGGCCAGCGCGGCGGGATCGTTCCAGATCTTCAGCTCTTCCGGCTTCGGCCCCCGGCAGGTCAGGCCGTGGCGGGCGAGGGTGTGCCAGGTGACGGGGTCCGGCTCGCCGCGCCGGTTGAGCCTGGCGCCCTGCGCCTGGGGGCGCTCGCCCAGCTCGGCGGGGTCGTGGCCGAGGTCGTCCCAGGTGAGGTAAATGCCTTCGACGGGGTGGGCGCCGAGCCTGGTGTGGATGCGTTCGAGCACGCCGGGCGCCGGCGGCCCGGTGGTGACGGCCACGAAGTCGATGTCGCTGGTGTCGGGCCGGTAGTCGCCGAGCGCCGCCGAGCCCTCGAGGTAGAGCCCCTCCACCAGCCCTGGGGCCTCCGCGTCCGCCACGGAGAGGTACGTCTCGACGATCGCGTCGATCTTCGGGTGGGGCGTCATGGCCGCCCAGCCTGCCATAACCCGCGCCACCGCCTCATCACATTCAGAAATCCTAGAATGGCCACGTGGAGGACGCATATCCCCCAATAGACCTTAAATCAGTACACGATGGGCTTAAGTGGGCGGCGGTGGACCCAGGCGTCATCCCCGCCTGGGTCGCCGACATGGACCTGCCCACGGCCCCCGCCGTCACCGAAGCCCTGGCCAGGCGGACGGCAGGCGACCTCGGCTACCCCGCCTGGCTGCTCGACCCGAGCGCGGGCCCGCTGGCCGAGGCGTTCGCCGAGCGGATGTCGGCCCGCCACGGCTGGGACCCCGACCCCACCCACGTCCGCCCCTTCAACGACCTCAACCAGGCGCTCCAGGTGCTGCTCCAGATCGGGACGCGGCCCGGCGACGGAGTGGCCCTGCACGTCCCCGCCTACCACCCGTTCCTGACCACGCTGGAGGTCATGGACCGCCCGCTCCATCCGATCAGACTCGAACCGGACGGCGATACCTGGCGCTTCGAGGTGCCCGACCTGTCGGGCTGCCGGGTCCTGCTGCTGGTCAACCCGCACAACCCGACCGGCCGCGTCTTCACCCGCGCCGAGCTGACCGCGCTCGCCGAGTGCGCCGAGCGCCACGACCTGCTGGTCATCGCCGACGAGATCCACGCCGACCTCGTGTACGCACCCCACCACCACATCCCCTTCGCCACGATCCTCCCGGACCGCACCGTCACCCTCACCTCGGCCACGAAGGCGTTCAACCTGGGCGGCATCCGCTGCTCGGTCGCGCACCTCGGCCACGCGGGCGTCCGCGCGGCCTTGGAAGCACAACCCCCCTTCGTGTACGGCTCCCCGAGCGTCTTCGGCGTCGACGCCACGGTCGCGGCCTGGCGGCACGGGGACGCCTGGCTGGCCGAGACCCTGGCCCTGCTCGACCGGAACCGCCGCACGATCGCCGCCCGGCTGCCGGAGACGTTCGGCTACCGGCTGCCGGAGGCGACGTACCTGGCCTGGCTGGAGGCGGGGCGGCCGGGCATGGCGGAGGTGATCGAGCGCGAGGCCAGAGTTCGGCTGAACGACGGTGCCGGCTTCGGCCCCGGCGGCGAGCACTACGTACGGCTCAACTTCGCCACCACCGAGGCCATCCTGGCCGAGATCCTCACCCGGCTGACCGTTCTCTGAGACCGGCCGGGCCGCCACGAGCGGCCCAGCCGATCAGCAGGGCCTATCAGCAGGGCCGATCATCAGAGCCGATCACCAGAGCCGATCAGCAGAGCCGATCATCAGAGCCGATCATCAGGCGGGCAGCGGCGGCAGCTGGGGCGGCGTCGCCGGCGGGTGCTCGTCGAGCGCGGCGAGCGCCAGCTCGATCGCCTTGTCGAGCTGCGGATCCCGCCCGGCGACCCGGTCCTGCGGCGTGATGACGACCTCGACGTCGGGGTCGACGCCGTAGTTCTCGACGCCCCAGCCGGGCCCCTCCAGCCAGAACGAGTACCGCGGCTGGGTCACCACGGTCCCGTCCACCAGCGAGTACCGCTGGTCGATGCCGATGACGCCGCCCCACGTGCGCACGCCGACGAGCGGCCCGATGCCGCGGTTCTTGATGCCCTGGCTGACGATGTCGCCGTCGGACCCGGCGAACTCGTCGGCGACGGCCACGACAGGCCCGCGCGGCGAGTCGTCGGGGTAGCGCATCGGCCGGTAGCCACGGGAGACCGACCAGCCGGTGACCTTGCGCGACAGCTTCTCCAGGACCAGCTCCGACAGGTGCCCGCCGCCGTTCTCCCGCACGTCCACGATGAGCCCGTCGCAGGCGATCTCGGTGCGCAGGTCACGGTGGAACTGCGCCCATCCGGGCGCTCCCATGTCGGGCACGTGCAGGTAGCCGAGCCGGCCGCCGGACGCCTCCTTGACGTGGGCGCGCCGGTCGGCGACCCAGTCGTGGTAGCGCAGCGCGGTCTCGTCGGCGATCGGGCTGACCACGACCCGGCGGACGTCGCCGCCCGACGCGGGCCGCACGGTCAGCTCCACGGGCTGGTTCGCGGTGCCGGCCAGCAGCGCGAGCGGGCCGCGTACCGGATCGACGGGACGACCGCCGACGGCGAGGATGGCGTCGCCCGGACGGACCGCGACGCCGGGGGCGAGCAGCGGTGAGCGGGCGGCGTGGTCGGACGACTCGCCCGGCAGGATGCGGGTGACGCGCCACACGCCGTCGTCGTCCCTGGCCAGGTCGGCGCCGAGCAGGCCCTGGCGGCGGCGCGGGTCGGCGCCGCCGCCGTTGCCGATGGCGTAGGCGTGGGAGGTGCCGAGCTCGCCCTGCGTCTCCCAGAGCAGGTCGATCAGCTCGGAGTGGCAGCCGATGCGCTCGACGAGCGGCTCGTAGCGGTCGAGCACGCCCTGCCAGTCGACGCCGTTCATGTCAGCCCGCCAGAAGTGGTCGCGCATGAGCCGGCCGGCCTCGCGGAAGCCCTGCCGCCACTCGGCGACCGGGTCGATCCGCACGCTGATCCGGTCGAGGTCGATGGTGACGGGGTCGTCGCCCTCGGTCGCGGCGCGGGTCTGCAGGCCGTTCTTGCCGTGGGTGACGAGCCGGGAGCCGTCGCCGCTGACCTCGAACGAGCGCACCTCCCTGGTCAGCTCGGCCTTGGCACGCTTCTTGAGGTCGTAGCGTTCGAGCACGACCTCGTGGTTCTGCTCGGAGCCGTCGCCGAGCCGGCCGGTGACCGGGTGGCGCAGCCAGAGCAGCGCGTCCTTGGCGGCGCGCAGGTTGCCGTAGCGGGCGGCCTGCACGGGCAGAGGCACCGCGCGGTCGAAGAGGCCGTCGGTGTCCACCTCCGTACGCGGCGGCTCGTCGTCCTTCTTGTCGCCCTTGGCGGGCTTGTCGTCCTCGCCGTTGAAGCCGCGGCCCTGGAGGGAGGGGTCGAACGGGGAGGGCGTGGTGGCCTGAAGGGGCACGATGTACGGCTTGCACCCGTACGGGAAGGACAAGTCGAAGACGTGCGTGTCGTAGACGGGATCGAAGGTGCGTACGGACAGGAACGCCAGGTGCTTGCCGTCCTTGGTGAAGACGGGGTCGTAGTCGGCGAACCTGGCAGGGGTGACCTCGATGACCGAGGAACCGTCCACGCGGCCCATCTTGATCTGCGTCAGCCGCTCGTCGTGCGGGAACTCCCAGGCAAGCCAGCCGGAGTCGGGGGAGAACGTGAGCCCGGAGACGTCGCCCTGGTCGGTGCGGTCCAGCTCCCTGACGTGCCCGCTCTCCACGTCCACGACGAGCAGCCGCCCGTCGTGGCAGGCGACGGCCACGTGCTTGCCGTCGGGGGCGGCGGCCAGCTCCAGCACGCGGCCGAGCTGCCCGGCCGCCAGCGTGCTGATCTCACCGCCGGGGGTGCCGAGTTCCAGGGCGTCCTCGCCGGTGGCGTCGGAGACCCACACGGCTCTGCCGTCGGCGTCGAGCACGCGCGGCAGCCGGACGCGGACGCCGGGCTCGGCGCGCAGCACGCCCGCGGGGCCGTCGCGGTGGGTCACCCAGTGGGCGGTGCCGCGGATCTCGACGGTGCTCGCCCGTCCGGTGGCGTCCGGCGCGTACGAGCCCACCCGCAGCGGCGCCGGCCGCCTGGCCCGTCCAGGGCGCGGCCCGCCGAGGCGCACGTCCAGCCGGCGCGGCTCGGCGTCCAGGCTCTCCAGCAGCCACAGGTCACCGGCGTGGGAGTAGATCACCCGGCGGCCGTCACTGGTGGCGTGGCGGGCGTAGAACTCCTCGTGGGAGGTGTGCTTGCGCAGGTCGGAGCCGTCGGGCAGGGCGGAGTAGACGTTGCCGGTGCCGTCGGCGTCGGACAGGAACACCAGGCGGTCACCCACCCAGCTCACCGACCAGTACTGCGCCGTGCTGTCGGCGAACAGCCGAGTGAACTCGCCGGCCCCCTCGGCGTCCACCCAGATCTTGCCGGCGGTGCCGCCCCGGTAGCGCTTCCACTGCGACGGTTCACGCCAGATCGACGACACGGTGGCGACCCGCGGCCCGTCGACGGCCACCTCGCTGATCCACCCGTACGGCAACCGCGTGGCCTGCCCGCCGTCGAGCGGCACCGCGTACGCCCAGCGCCGTACACGCGAGCTCTGCCCCGCCTCGGTCACCGCCAGCACGTCACCGTCGGCCGTCCAGCCGCGCACGGTGGTGCCGTTGCCGCCCCAGTGGGTCAGCCGCTCGCCCTCCGCCCCGTCGAGCTCGGCGGCGAACACCTCGGCGGCGCCCTCCTTGGTGCTGGTCCACGCGATGCGGCCGCCGTCGGGGGAGAAACGCGGATTGCTCACCGGTACGCGGTCGGCGGTGAAGCGCCAGGCCCGCCCTCCCTCCAGCGGCGCGAGCCAGACGTCGTCGTCGGCGACGAAGGTGACCAGGTCACCGTGTAGATGCGGGTATCTCAGGTATGCGCCATTTGTCACCCCTGCACACTAATCGGCGACGTCAAGCCAAGCCCAAGAATTCTTCCACCGGCGGACGCGACCGGCCCTGGAAAACCCCAAGTCCGGGATGCCACAGGCCCCCACGGGCAGAAGGATGGCCGCTGTCCCGACGTTCTGTGAGGCACTGATGAGGATCTTCGCCCGCGCCCACCAGCTCCCCACCCGCCTGGCCGCCGCGGCCGTCATCCTGAACTCCGGCGTCGAGAAGACCGGCGCCGACGAGCAGGCCGCGGCGGGACTGCACGGCATGGCGTCGGGAACCTACCCGTTCCTGGCGGGCATGGAGCCGAAGGCGTTCGTCCGGCTGCTGTCCCGCTCGGAGATCGCGCTCGGCGCGGCGCTGCTCGCGCCGTTCGTGCCGTCGCTGCTGGCCGGGGCGGCACTCACCGGCTTCGCGGCGGGCCTGCTCGGCCTCTACCTGCGGACGCCGGGGATGCGCAAGGAGGGCAGCCTGCGCCCGACCCAGAACGGCACCGCTATCGCCAAGGACGTCTGGCTGCTGGGCATCGGGCTGAGCCTGCTGATCGAGGAGCTGGGCGACCGCGACCATCATTGATCTCCGTACTGCGGCCGCTAAGGTTCACAAAGCGGGGTAGCCGGGACACATGGTACAGATCGGCTACACCTTGATGTCCGAGCAGACCCCGGCCCGCGAGCTCGTCGACTACGCCGCCGCGGCCGAACGGACCGGCTTCGACTACGCCGTCATCTCCGACCACTATTTCCCTTGGCTGGAGGAGATGGGGCACTCGCCCTACTGCTGGTCGGTGCTCGGCGCCGCCGCCCAGGTGACCGAGCGGCTGCCGCTCATGACGTACGTCACCTGTCCCATCATGCGCTACCACCCGGCCGTCGTCGCGCAGAAGGCGGCCACGATGGGCGTGCTGAGCAAGGGCCGCTTCACCCTCGGCCTGGGCGCCGGCGAGAACCTCAACGAGCACGTCATCGGCGAGGGCTGGCCGCCCGTGGACACCCGGCACCGCATGTTCGCCGAGGCCGTGCAGATCATCAGGAAGCTGTTCAGCGGCGAGTACATCACCCACCAGGGCGAGTTCTACGACGTGGACTCGGCCAAGCTGTACGACCTGCCGGAGCAGCCCGTCCCCATCGGCATCGCCGCCTCCGGGGGCCAGTCGGCCGAGCTCGCCGCCCAGTACGGCGACGTGCTGGTCATCAACGAGCCGATGC
The DNA here is from genome assembly GCF_040677005.1 of Nonomuraea sp. NPDC049421. NCBI lineage: Bacteria > Bacillati > Actinomycetota > Actinomycetes > Streptosporangiales > Streptosporangiaceae > Nonomuraea > Nonomuraea sp. NPDC049421. The sequence goes on along the minus strand of NZ_JBFAQA010000017.1, from coordinate 117,405 downwards.
CCGAGGTGGTGCAGCAGTTCAACGCGGCGGGCGGGCAGGGCAAGCCGGTCTACGGCCAGCTCGCCATCTCCTACGACACCGACCGCGAGGCCGCGCTGCAGCGGGCCCACGAGCTGTGGCGCTGGAGTGTCAGCGGCTGGAAGGTGATGGCCGAGCTGCCGGGCCCGGTGAACTTCGCCGCCGCCGCCGGCACCGTACGCCCCGAGGACGTGGCGAAGAGCGTGCCGTGCGGCGACGACGTGGACGCCGTCGTGGAGAGCGTCAGGAAGTTCGCCGACGCGGGGTTCACCCACGTGGCGCTCGTGCAGATCGGGCACGACCGGCAGCGGCAGTTCTTCGACTGGGCCGAGAAGGAGCTGCTGCCGGCCCTGCGCGAGGCGTGAACCCTAGGGGACGATGTTGACCAGCTTGGGCGCCCGGACGATCACCTTGCGCGGCACCCCCTGCAGGTAGGGGGTGATCTTGCCGGAGGCCAGGGCCAGCTCGCGCAGCTCGGCCTCGGTGATGTCGGGCGAGACCTCCAGCCGGTCGCGCACCTTGCCCGCCACCTGCACGACGCACGTGACCGACTCCTGCACCAGCAGCGCGGGGTCGGCCACCGGCCACCCGGCGAACGCCACCGACCCGGTGCGGCCCAGCCGCTCCCAGCCCTCTTCCGCGGTGTAGGGGGCGACCAGCGACAGCATGACCGCCAGCGCCTCGGCCGCCTCGCGCACCGCCGGGTCGGCGGCGCCGGGGCCGGAGTCGATGGCCTTGCGGGCCGCCGAGGTCAGCTCCATCATGCGCGCCACCGCGACGTTGAAGCGCTGGCCCTCGACCAGCTTGGTGACCTCGTCGATCGTGTGGTGGGTGACCTTGCGCAGCTCGGCGTCACCGCCGTCGAACGCGACGCCGGGCCCGCTGGTGACCTCGGACATCACGCGCAGTGCGCGGGCCAGGAACTTCTGGGAGGCCGCCGGGGAGACGTCGGCCCAGTCGATGTCGTCCTCCGGCGGACCGGCGAAGATCATCGTCAGGCGTACGGCGTCGACGCCGAAGTCGTCGATCTGCTGGCCCAGGTCGACGCCGTTGCCCAGCGACTTCGACATGGCCTTGCCGCCGTTGATCACCTGGCCCTGGTTGAGCATGCGCAGGAACGGCTCGGTGAAGTCGACCATGCCCATGTCGTGCAGGACCTTGGTGAAGAAGCGGGAGTACAGCAGGTGCAGCACCGCGTGCTCGATGCCGCCGACGTATTGGTCGATCGGCCCCCACTTGCGCACCTGCTCGGGGTCGAACGGGCCCTCGGTGTAGCCGGGCGAGCAGTAACGCAGGAAGTACCACGACGAGTCGACGAACGTGTCCATCGTGTCGGTGTCGCGCGTGGCCGGGCCCGAGCACTTGGGGCACTCGACGTTGACCCACTCGGTGGCGCTGGCCAGCGGGGAGACGCCCTTGGGCGCCAGCGCCTCGCCGCGCATGTCGGGCAGCGTGACCGGCAGCTGCTCGTCGGGGACGGGCACCTCGCCGCAGTCGGGGCAGTGGATGATCGGGATCGGCGTGCCCCAGAAGCGCTGGCGCGACAGCAGCCAGTCGCGCAGCCGGTAGTTGACCGCGCCGGTGCCCCTGCTCTCGGACTCCAGGATCTCGATGATCTTCCTGATGCCCTCGGTCTTGGTCAGGCCGTCGAGCGGGCCGGAGTTGACCAGCGTGCCCTCGCCCGGTGTGGCCTCGCCGGTCTCGCCGGGGTCGGCCAGGCCGGTGTGCACGACGACCTTGACCGGCAGGTCGAACTTGCGGGCGAAGTCGAGGTCGCGCTGGTCGTGGGCGGGCACCGCCATGATGGCGCCGTGGCCGTAGTCGGACAGCACGTAGTCGGCCGCCCAGATAGGGATGCGCTCGCCGTTGACCGGGTTGATCGCGTAGCGGCCCAGGAAGACGCCGGTCTTCTCCTTGTCGGTGGCCAGCCGCTCGATGTCGCTCAGCCGGGCGACCTCGGCGCGGTAGGCCTCGAACGCGGGGCGCTGCTCCTCGGTGACGATCTCGTCGGCCAGCGCGGCGTCGGCGGCGACCACGAAGAACGTGGCGCCGAACAGGGTGTCGGGGCGCGTGGTGTAGACCTGGACCGGCTCGTCGCGGCCCTCGATCTCGAACAGCACGTCGGCGCCCTCGGAGCGGCCGATCCAGTTGCGCTGCATGGTCAGCAGCCGCTCGGGCCAGCCGGTCAGCTGCTCCATGTCGTCCAGCAGGCGCTGGGCGTAGTCAGTGATCTTGAAGTACCACTGCGTCAGCTCGCGCCTGATGACGTCGGCGCCGCAGCGCTCGCACCTGCCGGCCACGACCTGCTCGTTGGCCAGCACGGTCTGGTCGTTGGGGCACCAGTTGACCAGGCCGCCCTTGCGGTAGGCCAGGCCGCGCTCGAAGAAGCGGATGAACAGCCACTGGTTCCAGCGGTAGTAGTCGGGGTCGCTCGTGTGCAGGCGGCGCGACCAGTCGAAGGAGATGCCGTAGCGGCGGAACGAGTTGGCCTGCGTCTCGATGTTGGCGTAGGTCCACTCCGCCGGGTGGGCGTTGCGTTTGATCGCGGCGTTCTCGGCGGGCAGCCCGAAGGAGTCCCAGCCGATGGGATGCAGGACGTTGTAGCCCTTCTGCATCCAGTAGCGGGCGACGACGTCGCCGATGGCGAACACCTCACCGTGGCCCATGTGGAGGTCGCCCGACGGGTAGGGGAACATGTCGAGCATGTAGCGGCGCTCGCGGGTGTCCGCGGGGTCCTCGCTCGCCCGATAGGTGTCCTGCTCCTCCCATCGCTGCTGCCACTTGGCCTGCAGCGCCTGCGGGTCATACTCACTCACGGCTACTGTCCTTCTGGCTTGATTCGGACCCATAAGAAAACCCCCCGTGCACACAACGAGGGGTGGAGCCGCGACGGCGAGATCTTCAGGGCCGTCGCGGCCCGCTAAGAAGCAGGGTCGCGGAACGCATGTGTCAAGCCTAGCGCACCTCTTCGGCTGAATGCAGGCACTCGAAGGGGGTCCGCGGGCACAATGGATCCTTCAGGTCCGGTGAGACCTGATGGTGATGTATCCGTTGTGACCTCATTCGTCCCAGAAGAATAGCCTTGACGCCGTGGTGTACCCAGCTGAGCCAGATCGACCGGAGGACGACCTGCCGCTGCAGGATCCGCCGACCGATCCGCATGGCTTCGCTCGTTTCGCTGCGGAACCACCTGGGTCTCCTGGAAAATCCCATGAGATCATGCGTGGAACGTCAAATCCGGATATAACGGGACATCCGGACACAACCTCGGGAGGACCGGCGGCAATGGCAACGGATAACTCCGGACCTCATATGCCCTCGTCCTGGCCCGAACCGCCACGACGCGAGACGCCGCCCGCGCCGCACTCCTGGCCAGAGGCGCCCGCCGCCGACGCTCCCACGTCCTGGCCCGAGCCACCGCGTCAGGCGCCCGAGCCGTCCTGGCCCGAGCCGCCGCGCAAGGACCCCTCGTGGCCCGAGCCACCCGGCGCCACCCGCCAGGCCCCCGCCCGCCCCGACGCCGCCGCCTACGACAGCGGCCCGCACGGCGCGGAGCCGTCGTGGCCGGAGCAGTCGCGGCCCGGGCAGCTGCGCGGCGCCGGATGGCCGGAGTCGTCCCCGCAGAACGGGCCCATCTCCTCCTGGCCCGAGTCGAACTCGCAGGACGTGCCGATGTCGTGGCCCGACGCGACGCCGCCCCCGCAGAGCGCCGCGGGCCCCGGCGCCTGGCCCGAGGTCTCCTCGAAGGGCGCCCCGCCTCCCGGCCCGCCTCCCGGCCAGGCTCCCAACCAGGCGCCCGGCCGGCAGCCCGGCCAGCCCGCCGACCCCGTGCCGGCGTGGGCGCTGCCGCCCACCCCGACGCCCGGCGCCTGGTCCAACCTGTCCAACCCCGCCCCGTGGCCGCCCGCCGACCCGCAGGCGAGCACGCCGCCGGCGGAACGCACGGTCATGTACGACAAGCAGAGCACCCCCCGGCAGGACATGCCGCCACCTCCGCAGCAGCAAAGTCCCCCTCACGACCAGCCCCCGATTCAGCCACAGAGCCGGAATCACCCGGCCGACGAGCGTACGGTCACCTACGCCCAGCACACCGAGAACCTCCTCAACGAACGCGCGGTCCCCTCCACCCCCATGGATTCCACACACACCGGCGCACCCCCCGCCGAAGACCAGTCCAACCGCCCCGGTTCCCAGCTGAGCCGCGACCCGTCGGACCCGGAGCACCGGTTCGTCACCGCGGGCCAGATCAGCGGGTCGCGCACGCCGCCGCCCGAGCGCCAGCAGGAGCTCTGGAACACCGTCTTCGGCGACAACTACCAGGCCATGGGCGAGCAGGACGACCTCGACGAGGGCTCCGGCAAGCCGGTCTGGGTCTACGCGCTCGGCGGCTCCGTCGCGGTGGCGCTGGTCGCGGCGCTGCTGTGGGCGTTCCTGTGGGGCCCGCTCGCCCCCGACGACGCGGCGAGCACCGGTGAGGCGGCGGCGACGGCCGGCGAGCCGAAGGAGCCGCCGCCCACCAAGACCGCCACCTCGATCGGCCCGCTGCCGCGCTACCCGGGCAAGGCCTCCCCCGTCACCGGCCGGCTGCCGGTCGCCAACGCCGGCGTCTCCGTGCCGCGCCTGGGCGGCGAGTGGCAGCTCGACCAGCGCCCTGCCGTCACCATCAAGGGCACGTACAACTTCATGCACCGCCAGTACGTGCAGGTCGCGCCCGAGCGGTACGCCGTGCTCATGGCCGGCCCGCTGCAGGAGAAGATGGCGTCCTACTACGAGCAGGACAACCTGGAGCCGGTGATCAAGCAGGTCGTGCTGGACGCGCGCAAGCGTTTCTTCCCCACCGGCAACAAGGTCCGCAAGGTCGCCCAGCAGGCCATCAAGGTGGGCGACCAGACCGGGCGGCTGATCGCGTACTCGCTGACCTCCGACACGGAGAAGGCGACGATCGTGACGATGGCCGTGAACACCGGCGCCGACGTGCCGGCCATCGTCTTCATGTCGATCCCGGCGGACAAGAAGCAGCTGCTGCCGGACATCCGTACGGTGATGAACCAGATCAGGCTCACCAACGCCGGCTAGCGGCGTCCGTCAGAACCGGCACTCCATGTGCTTGATGCCGTTGATGAAGCTGGAGTGCAGGCGGTCGGGCTCGCCGCCCTCGATGCCGGGCACCCGGCGCAGCAGCTCGCGGAACATCACCGTGATCTCGCGCCGGGCCAGGTGGGCCCCCAGGCAGAAGTGCGGGCCGGGGCCGCCGAAGCCGACGTGCGGGTTGGGCTGGCGGGTGATGTCGAAGCGCAGCGGGTGGTCGAAGACGGACGCGTCGCGGTTGGCCGACCAGTAGAACAGCACGACCTTGCGGCCCTTCTCGTAGAGGTGGCCGTTCATCTCGAAGTCCCTGGTGAGCGTGCGGCGCATGAAGTTCACCGGGGAGGCGAGCCGGACGATCTCCTCGACCGCGCCGGGTGCGCGGCCGTCGACGTCCTCCAGCCACAGGGCGCGCTGGGCGGGGTTGGTGGTCAGCAGGTGCAGGCCGTGGGAGATGGCGTTGCGGGTGGTCTCGTTGCCCGCCACCACCAGCAGGATGAAGAACGAGCCCAGCTCCTGCATGGTGAGCCGCTCGCCGTCGATGTTGGCGTTCACCAGTGACGAGGTGAGGTCGCCCGTCGGGTGCTCGGCGCGGTGGGCGGCGAGGTCCTGGACGAGCTGCTGCAGCTCCATGCCGGCGGTGAGCAGCCGCTCGGCGATCTGGGTGAGGTCGCCGCCGGTGTACTCGGGGTCGAAGCCGCCGAGGATGACGTTGGAGCGGTCGAAGACGTACTGGTAGTCGCGCTCGGGGATGCCCATCATGTCGCAGATGATCTTCAGCGGCAGGCGGGCGGCCACCTCGGTGACGAAGTCGCAGCCGGGGCCCTTGGCCAGCAGGTCGTCCACGATGCCCGTGGCGGCGGCCTCCACGTCGGCCTCGAACTGCTTGATCATCTTGGGGGTGAAGGCGCGCGAGACGATCCTGCGCAGGCGGGCGTGACGGGGGTCGTCCATGTTGATCATCGAGCCGAAGTACTCGGCGAACTCCGCCGGCATGTCGGGGATGTTCGTCGCGCCTCCGTCGCCCGAGCAGAACACCTCGGGGTTGCGGCTGGCCTCCAGGATGTCGGCGTGCTTGACCAGGGCGTAGTAGCCGGGGCCCTTGGGGGCGTAGGAGATCTCCATCTCCTCGAAGAAGGCGGGGCTCTCCATGTGGCGCAGCCGCTCGAACGCCTCCTCACGCTCGCTCATGGGCCGGGCCCAGAAGTCTCGGTCCGACAGGTCGAAGTCCAGGACGCTCATGTGGCAATCATGGGAAAAGCGGCCACTTACGTCAATGGTTCTTACGTACGGCGTACGTACGGCGGCCCGCCCTGAAGGCCGCCGCATACGCGCCCGGGTCAGGTGGCGGGTCAGGTCGCGGGGCCGAGCCAGTCCAGGATGAGGCGGTTGACCTCGGCCGGACGTTCGAGGTGCAGGAAGTGCCCCGCGCCGGCCACCTGCTCGGCTCGCGACCCTTCGGGCAGGCGGCTGATCGCGTCCTTGGCGAGGTGGGCGGCCAGGCAGCCGTCCTGGGCGCCGTGCAGGTAGAGGACGGGGCCGGTGACCCCGTTGTCGACCTCCGGGTAGCGGCCCGACGGCGGCACGGTGCCGAGCATGGCGCGGTAGTAGCCGATGGCGGCCGACAGGTTGGCGGGCTCACCGATGCTGCGCCGCAGGAAGGCGAGGTCCTCGCTCGCGTCGTAGCCAGGCGACCAGTCGTGCCACAGGTTCTCGAAGAAGCCGGGCGCGGCGGCGGCCGGCTCGGCCAGCGGCGTCTGGAAGAGGAAGATGTAGAAGGAGCGCTTGAGCTGCTCGTACTCCAGGAAGGCGGCGCCGAGCGCGCCGGGCGGCGGCACGGCGAGCGTGACGGCGCGGCGGAAGCGGCCGGCGGTGGCGTAGGCGGGGAAGGCGCCCCAGTCGTGGCCGATGACGACGGCGTCATCACCGCCGCCGAGCTCCTCGTGCAGCGCGCGTACGTCGGCGACCAGCGCGGCGGTCTCGTACGCGGCGTCGGCCGGGACTTCGGTGGGCGCGTAGCCGCGCATGAAGGGGGCGACCGCTCGGTAGCCGCGTTCGGCCAGCGCGGGCATCAGGTGCCGCCAGGTGTGCGCGGTGTCGGGGAAGCCGTGCAGGCACAGCGCCAGCGGCCCCTCCCCCAGTGTCAGATACGCGAACTCCACACCGTTGGCGTGGATCGTCCTGATCTCCATGACTGCGAAACCTAGCACGCCGCCGCTCGCCCGACCGGGGTTCCCGTTTCACTCAGAACGTGTAGCGCAGGTGCTTGACCCCGTTGATGAAGTTGGACAGCAGGAAGTCGGGCTCGCCCACCGCCTTGATCCCGGGCAGGCGGGTGAACAGCTCGCGGAACATCACGGTCATCTCCCGGCGCGCGAGATGCGCGCCCAGGCAGTAGTGCGGTCCTGGACCGCCGAAGCCCACGTGAGGGTTGGGGTCGCGGGTGATGTCGAAGGCGTCGGGGTCGGCGAACACGGTCTCGTCGCGGTTGGCCGAGGTGTAGAAGAGCAGCACCTTGTCGCCCTTGCGGTAGGGGGTGCCGTTCAGCTCGTGGTCACGGGTCAGCGTGCGGCGGAACTGGATCACGGGCGTCGCGTAGCGGACGATCTCGTCGCACGCGCCCGCGACGCGGCCGTCGAAGTCGGCCAGCAGCAACTCGCGCTGCTCCGGGTGGTCGGTGAAGAGCTTCAGCCCGTACGCGATGGCGTTGCGGGTGGTCTCGCTGCCCGCCACCACGAGCAGGATGAAGAACGAGCCCAGCTCCTGCGAGCTGAGCCGCTCGTCGCCGTTGACCAGCAGGCTGACCAGGTCGCCCGTGGGCCGCCTGCGCCGCTCGTCGCCCAGGCGGGCGGCCAGCCGGTTGAGCGCGTGGCCGGCGCGCAGCAGCTTGGCCAGCCCGCGGGCCACCTTGACGCGGCTGAAGCCGGGGTCGATGCCGGTGTACTCGGGGTCGGCGTTGCCGAGGATGACGTTCGTCCGGCGCAGCACCGCGTCGTGGTGGCTCGCGGGGATGCCCATCATGTCGCAGATGACGCGGACCGGAAGGCGGGCCGCCACCTGCGCGACGAAGTCGCCAGGGCCTTCCGCGACGGCCTGGTCCACGATCTCGGCGGCGGCCCGCGCGAGGTCCGCTTCCATCTTGGCCAGCACGCGCGGCGTGAACGCCCGCGAGACGATGCGGCGCAGCCTGGCGTGCCGCGGATCGTCCATGTTGATCATGGAGCCGAAGTAGACGCTCAGCCAGCGCGGCATGTCGGGGATGCTGTTGGAGCACGGCTCGCTGCTGAAGACGGCCGCGTCGCGGCTGGCCGCGGTCACGTCGGCGTGGCGGACCAGGGCGTGGTAGCCGGGCCCGCCGCCGACGAACGGCACCGCCTGCTCGGGCACGAACACCGGGCGGTCGAGCGCGCGCAGCCGCCGGAACGCCTCCATGCGCTCGGCCTGCGGGCGTGCCCAGAACGGGATCTGCGACAGGTCGAGCTCCGCGGGCAACGTCATACCGACGAGCCTACGCAAGTGACCACTTACGTCAAGCCTTGTGCCCTCTGATCAGGTCAGCGGCCTTCTCCCCGATCATGATCGCGGGGGCGTGGGTGTGGCCCCTGTTGAGCGTCGGCATGATCGACACGTCCGCCACCCGCAGGCCCTCCACGCCGCGCACGCGCAGCGCCGGGTCCACCACCGAGTCGTCGTCGGCGCCCATCCGGCAGGTGCCGACCGGGTGGTAGAGAGTCTCGCCGCGCTCGCGTACCCACTGGGCCAGCTCCTCGTCGGTCTCCGGCCCCCAGTAAGGCGCCATCGGCCCGCCCGCGTACGGCTTCATCGGCGCCGTCGCGAACACCTCCTTGGCCCGCTTCAGCCCCGCGACCAGCCGCCTGACGTCGGCCTCCGCCGACAGGTAGGCGGGGTCGATGACGACGTCGCGCCCGTTCAGCCCGATCCTGCCGCGGCTCTCCGGCTGCAGCAGCACCACGCCGACGGTCAGGCCGTGCCCGGTCGGCGGGGTGAGCCCGTGGTCCTTGAACGGCACCGGCGCGAACACCAGCTCGACGTCCGGCGCCGGCTCCGCCTCCGAGGTCCTGACGAACGCGACCGCCTCGCCCACGTTCGTGGTGAGCATGCCCGAGCGCAGCACGATGTAGCGCAGCAGATTGGGGATCGACTCGGCCTTGGTCAGCGTCACCGGCTGCAGGCACTCGACGAACACGCCGGTCGAGAGGTGGTCCTGAAGGTTCTTGCCGACCTCGGGCAGCTCGTGCACGACCGGCACCCCGGCGTCGCGCAACTCGTCGGCCGCGCCGATGCCCGAGCGCATCAGCAGGTAAGGCGACCCGATGGCCCCGGCGGCCAGCACCACCTCCAGCCGGGCCCTGATGTGGGCGCCGCCGCTGTGCTCGACGCCGGTCGCCCGCCTGCCGTCGAACGTCACCCGCGTCACCGTGGCGTCGGTGACGACGTGCAGGTTGGGGCGGTTCACGGCCGGGCGCAGGTAGGCGTCGGCCGAGCTCCACCGCCTGCCCCTGTTCTGGGTGACGGGGGTCGGGCTGTAGCCCTCGTTGGAGCGGCCGTTCAGCTCGGCGAGCCGGGTCATGCCCAGCTCCTCGCAGGCCGCGAGGAACGCCGCCGTCGTCACGTTGGGGCTGCGCAGCTCGGAGATGTAGAGGGGACCCGAGGTGCCGTAGACGCCGCCGCGGTTGCTGCCGACGCGGTGCTCGGCCCGGTGGAAGTACGGCAGCACGTCGTCGTACGCCCAGCCGGGGATGCCCCACTGGTCGTAGTCCTGCTGGCAGCCGCGCACCCACATCTGCGCGTTCATCGAGGACGAGCCGCCCAGCACCCGGCCGCGCGGCCAATAGAGCTCGCGGCCCGACATCTCACTCTGCTTGGCCGTGGTGAAGTTCCAGTCGTAGCCGGTCCTGAAGAGCTTGGGAAAGCCCGCCGGCATGCGGATCTCCAGCTTGTCGTCCTTGCCCCCCGCCTCGACCAGCGCCACGGACAATCCCGGATCCTCCGAGAGCCGGTTGGCCAGCACGCACCCCGCAGAGCCGGCCCCGACGATGACGTAGTCGTACTCCATTGGTCTCCTCCACGGGGCTGGACAACTTGTTCCTGCTTACTCCACGCCTCGGGAACGCGTCCATATCCACTTGTGACCTGCTCTACCTACCAGCCGGTATGGCGGCCCTGCGAAGATGACCGCGAAGCCGTTCTATAGGGAGGCGTCATGCTCAACCTGTCGATCGTCCTGGAGGACTCGGCCAGGAACACCCCCGACGGCACCGCGATCGTCTTCGGCGACATGCGGCTGCCGTACTCCATGATCGACACAGTGGCCAATCAGGTCGCGAACCTGCTGGTGGCGCGCGGTATCACCAAGGGCGACAAGGTCGCGCTGGCCTGCCCGAACCTGCCGTACTTCCCGTTCGTCTACTTCGGCATCCTCAAGGCCGGCGCGACCGTCGTGCCGCTCAACGTGCTGCTGCAGTCGCGCGAGATCGCCTACCACCTCGACGACAGCGACGCCAAGGCGCTGTTCTGCTTCGAGGGCACGCCGGAACTGCCGCTCGGCGAGCGCGGCAAGGCGGGGTTCGAGGCGTCCGAGGGGTGCGAGCACTTCTTCGTGCTGCCCGCGACCCCGCTCGCCACGGAGTCCCCGTACGGCGAGTCGATCTGGGCCGCGCTCGGCGGGATGGCCTCCGAGTTCCCGACCGTGCAGACCGCCCCCGACGACACGGCGGTGATCCTCTACACCTCCGGCACCACAGGCCAGCCCAAGGGCGCCGAGCTCAGCCACCAGAACATGCTGATGAACGCCATGGTCAGCGACAAGATGTTCCCCGCGCCCGAGGAGGGCAACGACACCTACCTGGCGGTGCTGCCGCTGTTCCACTCCTTCGGCCAGACGGTGGTGATGAACACCGGCTTCCTGCGTGGCGCGACCGTCGTGCTGATGCCGCGGTTCGAGCCGGGCGAGGCGCTGGCGCTGATGGCGAAGGAGAACGTGACGTTCTTCGCCGGGGTGCCCACGATGTACTGGGGCATGCTGACGAAGGTGCACGCCGAGGGGCTGGAGGTGCCGCGCTCGCTGCGGGTCGCCGTCGCGGGCGGCGCGGCTTCCCCGGTCGAGGTGCTCAACGACTTCGAGCGCACGTTCGGCGTCGGCATCCTCGAGGGGTACGGCCTGTCCGAGACCGCCCCCGTCGCCAGCTTCAACCAGCCGGGCCGGCCCACCAAGGCCGGCACGATCGGCACCCCCATCTGGGGCGTGGAGATGAAGCTGGTCGACGGCGACTGGAAGACGGTCGAGGGCGAGGGGCCGGGTGAGATCGCCATCCGCGGCCACAACATCATGAAGGGCTACTACGGCAGGCCCGAGGCGACGGCCGAGGTGATGCGGGACGGCTGGTTCCGTACGGGGGACATCGCGACCCGCGACGCCGACGGCTACTACTCGATCATCGACCGCGCCAAGGACATGATCATCCGGGGCGGCTTCAACGTCTATCCGCGCGAGCTCGAAGAGGTGCTCGTCACCCACGAGGCCGTCTCACTGGCCGCCGTGGTCGGCGTCCCGCACGAGTCGCACGGCGAGGAGATCAAGGCGTACGTCATCCGCACCCCGGACGCCACGATCACCGAGGACGAGCTGATCGCCTGGTGCAAGGAGAACATGGCGGCGTACAAGTACCCCCGCATCATCGAGTTCCGCGACTCGCTGCCGATGACCGCCACCGGCAAGATCTTGAAGCGCGAACTACGCTGACCGCGCGCGGGCGCCGCTCCTGAGGGGCGGCGCCCTCTCAGCGCGCGGGCGCTGATCGTGCGGACCCCGTTATCCAGGTGAAGCCCAGGTGGTGGGGCCGGTAGCTTGCTGGGCATGCGGGAGCGGCCGGAGGACTTCGACGAGGGGCTGTTGCGGCCCGCGCTCAAGGCGTGGGGGATCGACGCCCCTGCGCTGACCTACGCGCCGGTGGGGTTCGGGGACTTTCACTGGGTGGCGGGTGATCGGTTCGTGACCGTGGCCGACGTGCGGCGGCGCTCGTACGACGCCTTGCGGGCGGCGCTCGACACGGCGGCGGCGCTGCGCGGCGAGGCGGGGCTGGAGTTCGTGGTGGCGCCGCTGCGTGACGCGGAGGGCGCCACACTGCGCCGGCTCGGCCGTCGCTACGCGATGAGCGTGTTCCCGTACGAGGAGGGGCGTCCCGGCGAGTTCGGCGACGAGCAGGACGCGGACGAGCGGGCGGCCGTCATCGACGTGCTCGCCGCTCTGCACGCCACCCCGCCGCCGCTGCCCACGCCGGTCAGCCCCGTGCAGCCGGCGGGCCGTGCGCTGCTGGAAGGGCTGAGCCGGGGAGACGACGGGCTGCCGTGGCTCGGCGGGCCGTACTCCGAGCCGGCCAGGGACCTCGTCGCCGGGCACGCGCACACCTTGCGCAGGGCGCTGGAGGAGTTCGACCGGCTGGCGGAGCGGCCGGGCGAGCCGGTGGTGACGCACGGCGAGCCGCATCCCGGCAACCTGCTGCGGGCCGGCGGGCGGCTGCTGCTCGTCGACTGGGACACCGTGGGCATGGCCGTCCCCGAGCGCGACCTGTGGCTGGTGGCCGAGAGCGGCGACGACCTGGCCCGCTACGCCGACGCCACCGGGCACACCCCTGACCAGGGCCTGCTGCGGCTCTACCGGCTGCGCTGGGCGCTGGATGACGTGGCCGAGTTCGTCCGGTGGTTCCGCGCGCCGCACGCGCGCACGCCGGACGCCGAGGTGGCCTGGCGCGGGCTCCAGGGCACGCTGGAGCAGCTCGCCCACGACGGCTGAGCGCCGAAAGTTTCACGCCCTGCCGCGCTCGACCGGGCTCTCGCGGCAGCTCACGACCTCCTGGTCAGGACGGGCGTACGAGGCCCATTGCGATGCCGAAATTTTCTCTGGACACTCGCAATATTTCGGCTGCCGATGCGAGAGGATCTCGATGAAGCTGAAAGCTCGACTGGCCGGAGCCGTGATCGCCGCCCTGGCGCTCGTGGTCGCCGGTCTCATCACCGCGCCCCCGGCCTCCTCGGCGCAACTGACCGAGGTGACCGGATTCGGGACGAACCCCACCAACCTCCGCATGCACCTGTACGTCCCCGACGGCGTCCCCGCCCGCCCCGCGCTGCTGGTGGCCGTGCACTACTGCACCGGCTCAGGCCCCGCCTTCTACTCGGGCACGGAGTTCGCCCGGCTCGCCGACCAGCACAAGTTCGTCGTCATCTACCCGTCGGCGACCAGGAGCGGCTCCTGCTTCGACGTCTCATCGCCGCAGGCGCTGCGGCACGACGGCGGCAGCGACCCGGTCGGGATCATCTCCATGGTCAGGTACGTCCAGCAGCGCCACAACACCGACCCCGACCGCACATTCGTCACCGGCGCCTCGTCGGGCGCCATGATGACCAACGTCCTGCTCGGCGACTACCCCGACGTGTTCAAGGCCGGGGCGGCCTTCAGCGGCGTGCCGTTCGCCTGCTTCGCCACCACCGACGGGTCGAGCTGGAACAGCGCCTGCGCCAACGGCCAGATCAGCAGGACTCCGCAGCAGTGGGGCGACCTCGTACGCGCGGCGTACCCCGGCTACAGCGGCCCCCGCCCGCGCATGCAGATCTGGCACGGCACCGAGGACAGCACGCTGCGCTACCCCAACTTCCAGGAGCAGGTCAAGCAGTGGACCAACGTCCACGGCCTGAGCCAGACGCCTGGCCTGACCGACCAGCCGCGCTCCGGCTGGACCAGGACCCGCTACGGCGGCACCGGCACGCAGGCTCCCGTCGAGGCGATCAGTCTGCAGGGCGTCGGTCACAGCCTGCCCCAAGGGGGGATGGCGGCCATGGTCATCGACTTCTTCGGCCTGTCGGACGACGGCCAGGACCCGGACCCGGACCCGGACCCGACCACCACGCCCACTCCCCCGCCGCCGGGCGCCTGCCAGGTGACGTACACGATGAACACCTGGAACACCGGCTTCACCGCCGAGGTGAAGATCGTGAACACCAGCCAGTCGCCGGTGTCGTCGTGGACGCTCGGCTTCGCGCTGCCCGCCGGCCAGACGGTCACCTCCGCGTGGAACGCGACGATCACGCCGGCCGGCGGCCAGGTGAGCGCGCGCAACGTCTCCTACAACGGGACGATCGCGCCGGGCGGCTCGGCGTCGTTCGGCTTCCAGGGCACCCACAACGGCAACACCGGCAAACCACCCGCATTCACCCTGAACGGCGCGGCCTGCTCCTGAGCAACCGATCGCTTGTCGGTAACGACTTCTCCTTTACCGGGTAACCGCTTGCCCCAGCGCCGAGCGTAGCCATACGGTCACTTTAAGCAGTTGGGGGACAACGAAGGAGAACAGGCACGTGGGCAGGCACGCGAAGCCCCACAATCCGAAGGAGCAGCCGCAGGAGACGCAGGAGGACGCCCAGAACGAGCATCCTCCCAGCCGGGGGCGGCACGCGAAGCACACGAAGGACAGGCACCGCTGCACGGCGACGACGGGCGAGCAGGCCGCCGTCTCCTCCTGACGTCACGGGGTCACGCCACGGCTCCCGGGCCTTGAAGGCTCGGGAGCCGTGTCATGAACAGGATCAGGGCCAGTCGCGGGAGGGGCGCAGCGGCATGCCCGAGCGGCCGTTCTCGTCGAGCTTGACGCCGAGCACCTGGTGCAGCTGCACCTTGTTGCGCTCGAAGCCCACGATGCAGCCGGCCATGTAGAGGGCCCACACGCGAGCGGTGCCCATGCCGACCTCCTCGACCGCGGCCTCCCAGTTGTCGTCGAGGTTGTCGCACCAGTGGCGCAGCGTCTTGGCGTAGTGCTCGCGCAGGTTCTCCTGGTGGCGGATCTCGAAGCCGAGGTCCTCCATCTGCCTGATGAGCCAGCCCACCGACTCGAGCTCGCCGTCGGGGAAGACGTAGCGGTTGATGAAGCCGCCCTTGTTGAACGTCTTCTCCTTGCCCGTCGGCCGGGTGATGCAGTGGTTGAGCAGGCGGCCGCCGGTCTTGAGCTTGCTGTAGAGGAACTCGAAGTAGCCGGGCACGTTGGCCTTGCCGATGTGCTCGGTCAGGCCGATCGAGCTGACCGCGTCGAAGCCCGACTCCTTGACGTCGCGGTAGTCCATGAAGCGGACCTCCGCGAGGTCCTGCAGCCCGGCGTCGGCGATGGCCTTCTGGGCCCACTCGGCCTGCTGGCGGCTCAGCGTGACGCCGAGCCCCTTGACGCCGTAGTGCTTGGCGGCGTGCATGACCATGCCGCCCCAGCCGCAGCCGACGTCGAGCAGGCGCATGCCGGGCTCGAGCCCGAGCTTGCGCGCCACCAGGTCGAACTTCGCGAACTGCGCCTCTTCCAGCGAGGAGTCCTCGCTGGGGAAGCAGGCGCAGGTGTAGGCCATCGACGGGCCCAGCACCCACTCGTAGAAGCGGTTGGAGACGTCGTAGTGGTGGTGGATGGCCTCCGCGTCACGCTGCTTGGCGTGCCGCGAGCCGAGCTTGGCCAGCGCGCTCTGGCGCATCTCCTGCGGAGGCGGCGGCACCCGCATGAGCAGCGGCTTGACGCCCAGCGACTTGACGGCGGCGATCTTCTCGGCCGTCGTCAGGTCGTTGGTCGTGATGTTCCACATCCGGTCCAGCAGCGTGTACATGTCGCCGTGGACGTCGAGGTGTCCCGAGATGTACGCCCGGGCCAGGCCCAGCTCGCCCGGTGCGTGGGCCAGGTGCGCGACCGCGATCGGGGACTTGACCTCGAGGGCCAGGTCGGCGCCGTCGGGCCCCGCCTTGCTGCCGTCGTAGGCCATGAACGCGATGTTCGCATCGGAGCCGACGATCTTTTCAAAGATGGATGCCAGAGCCATCAACTCACCTTCCCCGTACACACTTTTCGTACAGGTCGAGCAGGCGTCCGTTGGGGTCGTATTCCTGCTTGACCGGCCAATAGGCATCGCCGTTGTAGAGCTGCCAGAACTGCTCACGCACGTAGAACGAGGTCGAGTAGAGCGACTTGTGGCCGTCGAGATCGTGTACGGAACGCTCGATGAGCCGGTTGTAGTAACCGTCGAACTGGCCGCGCGGCAGCGGCACCATTCCCCAGAATCCGAAGTTGACGTAGAGCTTGCCCGGCTCGAGCGGGTAGAGCGGCCACCGTGTCTCTGCGCGCAGCGGGCACATCCACACCGGAGTCATGCCCACCTTCTCGTGGAAGAACTCCAGGAATTCGGCCCCGCGCTCGACGGGCGTCTCGACGTCCTGGATGACCGATTCGCTCACGGGCTGGCCGCGCCACCGGTCGACGCGGGCGGTCAGGCCGTATTTACGGTCGAGCGCGACCAGACGGCGGTAGACGTCGGAGCGCATCCAGCGGCGCGGCATGAGCGAGCGGACCACCGGCTGCTGCACGCCGAACGCGCGCGAGCACCAGAACCAGTCGGTGTCCCAGCGCCACAGGTAGTCGCGGATGGTCAGCCAGTCGCGGCTGCGCTGCTGGATCGACTGGTAGTAGATCCGCATGCCGGTGTAGTCGGAGACGTAGGGGGCGCGCTCGGCGAAGCGGCCGAGCGTGATGTACATCTCGCCGGGGCCGAAGAAGACGCCGTCGACGAAGTCGACGCTCTCGCCCTCGTGCACCATGCTGTCGCAGATCTCCTGCATGGCCAGCATGCACTTGCCCGCGTCGGTGAACTTGACGTGGGTCAGGTGCACGTACGGCTGGACTTTGCGCAGCTTGATGCGGATGCGCAGCGCGTAGCCGAGCGTGCCGTAGGAGTTGGGGAAGGCGCGGAACAGCTCGTGGTGCTCGTTGTCGTCGCGGGCGACGATGACGCGGCCGTCGCCGGTGAGGATCTCGAGCTCCTCGACCGACTCGTGCGGCAGGCCGTCCCTGAAGCTGGTGGACTCGATGCCGAGCCCGGTCACGGCGCCGCCCAGCGTGATGGTCTTGAGCTGCGGCACGACGTACGGCATGAGCCCGTACGGCAGCGTGGCGTCCACGAGGTGCTCGTAGGTCGTCATGCCCTGCACCTCGGCGGTCATCGTCTCGGGATCGACGCTGATGACCTCGTCGAGATCGCGGGCCGAGAGCTTGGCCGTCTTGGCGCCGTCGCGGAACCTGAACAGGTTGGACGTGGCCTTGGCCAGCCGGGGCGCGGCGTCACCCGGGATCTCGGCGTAGGACTGCCGGATCTGCTCTACTGCCCGTCGGTGTGTCGACATCGTCGTCGTCACGGCCCCTCCTCCGTCGGTGCCGTGACCGCCCGGTGCCTCTCGGGCACGCGTCGCTCGTTCACGTAGCACCCCCTTGAGCTGGTAGAGATCGTCCGTAGCACGTTATCTCCATGCGACCGAACGGAACAGACCGGGGTCGTTAAAGACACGAAAACTGTTCATCGTGCCAGGTCGATTGCCTATTTGGTAGGTGATTGGGCAAACTTCCGGGAGATCACCGGTTCGACGCCGTTCAGCACCCCGTCCACCTCGCGGCCCTCGACGGCGGCGGCGAGGTTGCCGAGGGTGACGGTCAGCAGCCGCCCGGTCGATTCGGCGGTGACGCCGGCGACGTGCGGCGAGAGCAGCACGTTCGGCAGGTCGCGCAGCGGATCGCCGGCCGGCAGCGGCTCGACATCGAACACGTCGAGCGCGGCGCCCCCGAGCCGGCCCTCGCTCAGCGCGGCCACCAGTGCCTTCTGATCGACCACGCCGCCCCGCGCGCCGTTGACCAGCAGCGCGCCCTGCTTCATGCGGCCGGGGTCGATGAGGCCGCGGGTCTGCGCGGACAGCGCGATGACGACGACCACGACGTCGGAGGTGGACACGAGCGTGTCGAGGTCGGTGAAGCCGGGGTCGGAGCGCGGCGTGCGGGTCCAGTAGGACACCTCGCAGCCGAGCGCGCGGAACATCTCGGCGCAGCCGGCGCCGATCGGGCCGTAGCCGACCACGCCGACCCGGCGGCCGCGCAGCTCGTGGGGCTGCAGGCTCTGCTGCGGCCACTCGCCCGCGCGTACGGCGGCGTCGGCCGCGGCCAGCCTGCGCAGCAGCGCCAGCGTGGCGGCCAGGCACCACTCGGCGACCGCCACGGCGCTGACACCCGGCGTGTTGGCCAGCGGCACCCCGGCCGCCGCCAGCGCGTCGAGGTCATGGCCGTCGACGCCGACCGACGGCTGCTGCACGAACGCCAGCCGGGGCGCGGCCCTGACCGCCTCGGCGTCCATGACGAGCGCGCCCGTCCAGTCGCCGAGCACGATCTCCGCGTCGGGCAGCGCCGCGAGCAGCCCCGCGCGGTCGCGCGAGCCGGGCACCCTGACGGTCACCCGGTCGCCGAGCGGCGCCAGCAGGCCGCGGACGAACTCTTCGGGAAGGGGCGGCAGGGCCAGCAGGTTCCAGGGGGTCATGCCCCCACAGTAAAGCTGCCGATCACCTGTCGCATCAGTGCTCTGTTACGCAGCCACTGCTCCTCGGCGACCGTCCAGGACAGCACGTACGCGGCGTCGTCCGTGGCCACGGCCCGGCGGATCTCGTGGTAGCGGGCGCCCGGTCGTACCCAGGGGGCGTCGTTGTCCTGCCCCGCGATCCAGGTGAACTCCCACTCCACGGCCTTGACGCCCTTGTGGTTGACCGTGCGCTGCCCCCGGTTGACCACCGTGCGGGCGTTCTGCCGGAACGTCTCCTGCGAGTCGCGCATGAGCTGGTGGGGGTCGAGCTGCCCGTAGACGGCCTCCACGCCGAGGTGGGCGTTGCGGTCGCGGCGCGTCCACTCCGTGTACGCCTCGCCGAGCGCGCCCCGCCACCCGGTCGGCCGCAGGATCGCCCAGCCGTCACGGGACTTCCACACCCGCACCAGCGGCGCCCGCCTGGTCGCGCTGGGCGTGGGGGTCGGCGTCGCGCTCGGCGTCGCCGTGGGCGTGGCCGTCGGGGTGATGGGCTTGGTCGCGGCGGCCGGCTGCGCGGTGGCCCGGGGCGTGCCCTCGGCGGGCGAGGCCGTCCTGAAGTACGCGACCGCGCCGCCCGTCAGCACCAGCACCACCGTGGCCGCGGCGGCGAGCAGGGCCCGGCCTGAACCCTGGCCCTTGCGCTCGGGCGGGTCGAGGTCCATGGTCGCCGGCTTGGCCGCGATGATGGCGGCGAGCAGCCGGTCGGCCTCCTCGGCGCCCACCCGGTCCTGGGGCTCCTTCCGCAGCAGGCCCTTCAGGACCGGATGCATGATCGGCGGGATGCGGCGGTAGTCGGGCTCCTCGCTGAGCAGCGCGTTGAGCGTGGCCATGGGGTCGCCGCGCTCGAACGGCGAGCGGCCGACCATGCAGGCGTACAGCGTGGCGCCCAGCGACCACAGGTCGGAGGCGGGGCCCGCGTTCTCGGCGCGCACCCGCTCGGGGGCGAGGAAACTCGGCGAGCCCGTCACCATGCCGGTGCTGGTCAGCGAGACGTCGCCCTCGACGGTCGCGATGCCGAAGTCCATCAGCACCGCGCGGCCGTCGTCGGCCAGCAGGATGTTGCTGGGCTTGACGTCGCGGTGCAGGATGCCGGCCTCGTGGGCGGCCCGCAGCGCCGACAGCACCTGCCGGCCGAGATCGGCCGCCTCGCGCACCGGCAGCGCGCCCGTGGTGAGCACGACCTGCTCCACCGACGGGTGGCTGACCAGCTCCATCACGATCCAGGGCCGGCCGCCCTCCTCGACGACGTCGTAGATCGCGACGACGGAGGGGTGGTTGAGCTTGGCCGCCGTACGGGCCTCGCGGGCGGTCCGCAGGAGCTGGCGCTCTTTGTCGCCCGGCGACAGGTTGTCGGGCAGCAGCACTTCTTTGATGGCCACCTGCCGGTTGAGCAGTGTGTCGCGGCCTTCCCAGACCACGCCCATCCCGCCGCGGCCCAGTTCGCGCAGCAACTGGTAACGCCCTGCGATGAGCCGCTTGCTCTCCGAAACCATGTCTCTACCCCTGTAGCGGCGCGCGTGCGCCTGCTGCAGACGACCGCCGTACGGCCGCCTGTAGACCACCCGAACAGTGGGCAAGTTTCCCATACCTGCCCGGACTTCGCGGGAAGGTCGGCAAGGCCGCTTGCACGAGATCACCGAATGTTGTTCTACTTGGGCGGGATCCCTACCGAGGAGAGGCCGATGCCCGAGACTAGCCGAGGTCCGCTGTCCGGCGTGCGCGTGCTGGAGCTCGCCGGGCTCGCGCCCGGGCCGTTCGCCGGGATGATGCTCGCCGACCATGGCGCCGACGTGCTGCGCGTCGACCGGGTCGGCGCCGTCCGCGGCACTCCCCGCAGGGACGTCATGGACCGCGGCAAGCACACGATCGGGCTCGACCTCAAGTCGCCCGAGGGCGTGGCCGCGTTCAAGGAGCTGGTCGCGAACGCCGACGTGGTGATCGAGGTGTTCCGGCCCGGAGTGGCCGAACGGCTCGGCATCGGGCCCGACGACCTGCACGCCGTCAACGAGCGGCTGGTCTACGGCCGGATGACCGGCTGGGGGCAGGACGGGCCGCTCGCCCCGACCGCCGGGCACGACATCGGCTACATCGCGATCTCCGGCGTGCTGTCGATGCTCGGCCGCGCGGGCGACAAGCCGACCCCGCCGATCAACATCCTCGGCGACTTCGCCGGCGGCGGCCTCATGCTGGCCTACGGGGTGCTGCTGGCCCTGTACGAGCGCGAGCGCACCGGTAAAGGCCGGGTGATCGACGCGGCCATGGTGGACGGCTCCGCCGCCCTGTTCGCGATGTTCTACCAGGCCGTCCAGAGCGGCGGCTGGGGACCGCGCGGCACCAACCTGCTCGACACCGGGGCGCCGCAGTACGACACGTACGAGACCGCCGACGGCCGATATGTCGCCGTGGGGGCCTTGGAGCCGAAGTTCTGGGGCGAGCTGCTGCGTCTCATGGGCCTCGACGGCGACCCCGATCTCCCCGACAGGAACGACCCCGCCCAGTGGCCCGCGCTCCGGGCCCGGCTGGCCGGAGTGTTCCGCACGCGCACGCGCGCCGAGTGGGAGGAGATCTTCGACGGGTCCGACGCCTGCGTCTCGCCGGTGCTGTCCATGGGCGAGGCCGCCACGCATCCGCACAACGTGGCGCGCGGCTCGTTCGTCGAGGTCGGCGGCGTCACCCAGCCCGCGCCCGCCCCGCGCCTGCTCGGCACCCCGCCTCCCGACCTCTCGCCCGCCACCCGGCTGGAGGACCTGTCGGACTGGGGCCTGTCAGCCGGACAGGCGGCCAAGCTCCGCGATCAGGGGGTGCTCGCCTGACCTTCGGCGGGCGCGTACTCCTTGAGCGCGACCGACTCGTGCAGCCGCGCGCTCTTGCCGCCCAGCTTGGCCGCGGCCCTGGTGACGGCCGTGGGCAGCCGGTTGATGAGGTTCGCGGCGCGGGCGAGCGTCCACAGGTCGAAGCGGCCGGCCGGGACCAGCCGCTTGGCCGCGCCGACGGCGAACGTGCGGCTCTGGAGCACGTAGGGGGCGATCTCGGCCTCGTACGCGGGGTAGGCCCGCGTGTGGTCGCCCCCGTACGCGGCCAGTTCCCCCGCCAGCACGTACGCCCCCACGACGGCCAGGCTGGTGCTGCCCCCGACGGCCGGCCCCGGGCAGTAGCCGGCGTCGCCCACGAGCGTCACCCGCCCGCGTGACCAGGTGCCGAGCCGCAGCTGGGTGATCGAGTCGAAGTAGAAGGCGGGCGCGCGCTGCACCTCGTCCAGCAGCCGCGGCACCTCCCATCCCGCGCCGGCGAAGCGGGCCCGCAGCAGCTCCTTCTGCCGGGCGACGTCCCGGTGGTGGTAGTCGAGCGGCTCCGGCGTCCTGAACAGGAACACCGCCCGCGCGTCCGGCAGGCGCGCGGCGCCGTACACGGCGGCCATCCTGCCCACGCCCGCGAGGCCCTCCACGCGCCCGTCGAGCCCCAGGTAGTTGGGGATCGAGGCGACGGCCAGGTACGCGCCGATCCAGCTCGTGTAGCGCTCCTCAGGGCCGAAGACGAGGCGGCGCACGTTGGAGTGCAGGCCGTCGGCGCCGATCACCAGGTCGTACCTGGCCGGCCCGCCGCGCTCGAACGTCACCTCGCCGCTGTCGGAGATCGCGGTGACGGAGTCGCCGAAGACGTACTCGGTGTCGTGGCGGGTGGCGTCGTAGAAGATCTCGCTGAGGTCGTCGCGCATGATCTCGACGTGCCGGTCGGAGAAGGCGCCCATGACGCGGCCGACCTCCACGTCGACCGGGCGTCCACCGCCCTCGACGTGCATGGTGAGCCGTTCCGTGCCGGTCTTGGCCGCGACCACCCGCTCCAGCACGCCCATCCGTTCCACGATCTCCATGGCGGGCCTGAACAGGTCGACCGCGTGGCCGCCCGTCTTGCGCAGCGCGGGCGCGCGCTCGACGACCGTCACGTCGAAACCATGACGGACCAGCCAGTACGCGAGGACGGGCCCCGCGATGCTGGCCCCCGAGATGAGAACCCTCATGACGCCTCCTTACCTATCGTTAAGTAAGGAGACTAGCATCTGACTTAACGGTAGGTAAGGGTAATCTAGGTTCATGCCCAGTGACACCAAGGCGCGCATCCAGGCGGTGGCCCGCGAACTGTTCGTCGAGCAGGGCGTCCAGAACACCAGCCTGCGCCAGATCTCCGAACGCCTGGGCATCACCAAGCCCGCGCTCTACTACCACTTCTCCTCACGCGACGACCTGGTCCGCAGCATCGTGGCGCCGATGATCGAGGACATGGAGCGGTTCGTCCGCGACCGGGCGCCTGGGCTCGCGCCGCGCGAGCTGCTCGACGCCTACTTCGCGATGGTCTGGCGGCACCGCGACGTGATCGTGATGATGGTCCGGGAGCTGGCCACGCTCGGCCAGCTCGACCTGGGGACGCGCATGTTCGAATGGCGGCGCGAGCTGATCGTCATGCTGATGGGGGCGGACCTCACCCAGGCCCAGCACATCAGGGCGACGGTGGCGCTGGGCGGGCTGTCGGACTGCGTGGTCGAATACGCGCACCTGCCGCTGGATGAGGTCAAGCCGGCGGCCGTCGAAGCGGCGGCCGCCGTGCTCGGTCTCTGATCAGACGTGCCCGCCCTGATCGGGCGGTCTCTGATCACACGTGCTCGGTCTCTGATCAGACGGTCTCTGATCAGACGGTCTCTGATCAGACGGTCTCTGGTCAGACGGCGAGGTACAGATCCACGCCGTCGGGGTGATGCACCTCCAGATCCGTGGTGAAGGCGCGTGCCGGGGTGCCGCCCGACTCGGTGTGCTTCCACACCTGCTGCCAGATGTCGATCAGCGCCTGCGGCATCGGGCCGCGTACTTCGAGCTTCATCGCCGGCCCGGCCGGCACGCGCACCGCCACCATGCCCTCCGGCACGCGCGGCACCGTGCGCACGCCCGTGCCGACGATCTGCGTGAAGGCCCCGTGGTGGTCGCTCTCGTAGTCGGTGAGCACCGCGTACAGATTCTCATCGACGCGGCCGGGCACGTGGGCGAAAGCGCCCGGCGCGCCCGCCCGCTGCCACAGCCCCGGTAGTTTCGCGCGAGCCGGATCCATTTCGTCGGCATTGGTCGTGCGGACGACGAAGCCGACGACGATCAGCTCGGCCCTTTCCGTGACGTTCACAGACCCTCCCTCCCCCAAAAGTGTCCGCGCCGATCATAAGGCCCCTGGAAAGGGGGAAATCCCTAGTTGACCTGTCAGCACATAAGATGGATGAACGTGAGATTTCTCAACGACCTCGAGCCCCATTACGACCTGACCTATAGCGACGTGTTCATGGTGCCGTCGCGTTCTGCGGTCGGTTCGCGGCTCGCAGTCGACCTCTCGACGAACGACGGCACGGGCACCACCATTCCTGTCGTCGTGGCCAACATGACCGCGGTCGCCGGCCGGCGCATGGCCGAGACCGTGGCACGGCGGGGCGGCATCGTCGTCATCCCGCAGGACATTCCGCTCGACGTCGTCGCCAACGTCGTCGACTGGGTCAAGAAACGCGACCTCGTCCACGACACCCCGCTCACCCTGACCCCGCACGAGACCGTCGGCGAGGCCCTGCAACTGCTGCCCAAGCGCGCCCACAACGCGGTCATCGTGGTCGACTGGGAGAACCGTCCCGTCGGCGTCGTGACCGAGGCCGACTGTCAGGGCGTCGACATGTTCACCCAGCTGTCGCAGGTCATGTCGAGCGAGCTGCTCACGCTGCCCGCCGGGCTGGACCCGCGCACCGCCTTCGAGCGGCTGCACGAGGGCCGTCACCGCCTCGCGCCCATCGTGGACGAGGACGGGCGCCTGGTCGGCATCCTCACCCGTACGGGCGCGCTGCGCGCCACCCTCTACCAGCCGGCCGTCGACGTCCAGAACCGGCTGCGCATCGCCGCCGCCGTCGGCGTCAACGGCGACGTGGCCGCCAGGGCCAAGGAGCTCCTCGAAGCGGGCATCGACTGTCTGGTCGTCGACACCGCGCACGGCCACCAGGACAAGATGATCGCCGCCCTGCGCGCCGTCAAGGCGCTCGACCCCGGCGTGCCGGTAGCGGCGGGCAACGTGGTCACCGCGGGCGGCGTGCGCGACCTGGTAGAGGCCGGGGCCGACATCCTCAAGGTCGGCGTCGGGCCCGGCGCCATGTGCACCACCCGGATGATGACCGGCGTCGGACGTCCCCAGTTCTCCGCCGTGCTCGAATGCTCCGCCGAGGCGCGCCGGCTCGGGCGGCACGTCTGGGCCGACGGCGGTGTGCGGCATCCGCGCGACGTGGCCCTGGCCCTGGCCGCCGGGGCCTCGAACGTGATGATCGGGTCCTGGTTCGCCGGCACCTACGAGTCGCCCGGCGACACCCATACCGATGCGAACGGGCGCAAGTACAAGGAGAACTTCGGCATGGCCTCCGCCCGTGCCGTCCGGCTGCGGACCGCGGACGACTCGGCGTTCGAGCGGGCCAGGAAGGCGCTGTTCGAGGAGGGGATCTCGACGTCGCGCATGTACCTCGACCCCAAGCGGCCGAGCGTCGAGGACCAGATCGACGCGATCGTGGCCGGGCTGCGGTCGGCCTGCACCTATGCGGGCGCGTCGAACCTGGAGGAGTTCCACGAGCAGGCCGTCGTGGGGATCCAGAGCACGTCGGGCTACGCGGAAGGCATGCCCCTGCACCAGAGCTGGTGACCTTCGGGGCCGCTGCCGTCAGGGTGTGCGACGCCAGCCGCCGGCGGCGGTGATGCCTCCGTCCACGTGCACCGTCGTCCCCGTCACGAACCTCGCCAGGTCACCGGCCAGGAACACGGCCGCCCCCGCGGCGTCACCCGGCTCGCCCAGGTGGCCGAGCGGCGGGATGCGGGCGGGGTCGTACGGGAGGGGCCGGGCGAGCATGCGGTCACGCACGCCCGACTCCCCCTCGGTACGCAGCGCGTCGGGGGCGATGGCGTTCACCCTGACCCCCTTGGGGGCGAGTTCGAGCGCCAGCGACTTCGTCAGGCTTTCCAGGGCGGCCTTCATCGCCGCGTACACCGCGAACCCCGGCGCCGCCTGATGGGCCTCGCTGGAGGTCACGTTGATGATCGAGGCGCCCTCCTGCATCAGCGGCAGCATGTGCCTGATGACGCTGGTGACCTGGGTGAAGTTCTCGGCGATGAGGGTCTGCTCGCCCCGGGGTGAGGTGTCGGCGAAGGCGGCGTGGAAGGTGCCGCCGGCGTTGTTGACCAGGATGTCGACGCGGCCCCAGCGTTCGCGTACGGCCTGGGTGAAGACCGCGACGGCGGGCTGGTCGCGTACGTCGAGGGTCATCGACGGCGACCAGCCGTCACAGGCGGGCGGCTTGTCCCGATCGCAGACCGCCACATGAGCCCCGAAAGCCGCGAACGCCTCCGCGATCGCCCGCCCGATCCCCCGCGCCGCGCCCGTGACGACGGCCACGCGGCCGGTGAGCAGGAACGCGTCGGGCGAAAGGGCGGCCATGAACGACGACGATATCCCGACGGCATAGAGTCGTCGGGTCCGTTAACAACCAAACAGGAGCTCATTCGTGGCACTCGAGAAGCCCGAGATCGACTTCCCGGGGGGCAACCCGCCCGCCGACCTCGAGATCGAGGACATCACCGTCGGCGACGGCCCGGAGGCCAAGTCCGGCCAGCAGGTACAGGTCCACTACGTGGGCGTGTCGTTCTCGTCCGGGGAGGAGTTCGACGCGTCGTGGAACCGCGGCCAGCCGTTCGAGTTCCCGCTGGGCGCCGGTCGCGTCATCGGCGGCTGGGACAAGGGCGTCGTGGGCATGAAGGTGGGCGGCCGGCGCAAGCTCGTCATCCCGCCGCACCTCGGCTACGGCACCCGCGGCGCCCCGCCCCGCATCAAGCCGAACGAGACGCTCATCTTCGTCGTCGACCTGCTGGCCGTGAACTAACGGCGGTTTGAGCCGGGGCGCCGACAAAGGACGCCCCGGCCCCTCCCAGCCCCGCGCATCCGCCACGCCACACCAGCTCCCTCAAACCTTCCGCCCCCTCATCGGGCACCCGCTGGCCCCATCCGGGTTCCCGCCGACGCACGCGTTCGGCTTCGAGCTCCCGCCCCTAGCACCCGGCCCACCCCCTTTCGCCGCCCCGCCCCTAGCACCCGCCCCGGCCCACCCCCTTTCGCCGCCCCGCTCATCCCTCGCGCCGGCTCCTCACTGCTCCTCCAGACCTCCCGCATGCCCTCTCCGGGCACCCTTGCTCATCCCTCGCGCCGACTCGTCACTGCCCCTCCCGAGCACCCGCTCGGCCCCGGACACCGCCTTGCGCCGCCACTCCCCCAATGGGCCCTCGCCCCACGCGCCCATGCCTCCCGGGGACTCGCCCCGCGCCCATCCCGCCCAGACGCCCGCCCCGCGCGGCCGTCCCACCCTCCGATGACCCCCTCCCGCCCCTGAGGCGGGACGGGGAATCGCCCATCCCGCGCCGTTCGCCCGCTTTACCGACACACTCTGCAGATATGCCGATATCAGGTGGGGAAATGTCGCCCCCGTGAGGCACCATAGGCGTGTGCTTCTGATCGACGTGGTCCGGGTTTCCGAGGCGGTGACGCGCACGTCCGCCCGGCTGGGCAAGATCGGCCATCTGGCGGAGCTGCTGGGCCGGGTGGGCCCGGACGAGGCGGAGATCGCCATCTCCTACCTGTCGGGCGAGCTGCCCCAGCGCCAGGTGGGGGTGGGCTGGCGCACGCTGGAGGACGTCCCGCAGCCCAAGCTGGCCGCCACGGCCACGCTGACCTCGGTCGACGAGTTCCTGAGCCGCATCAAGGCCGTCTCGGGCCAGGGCTCGCAGGCGGCACGCAAGGCGCTGGTGGCCGAGCTGTTCGCGGGCCTGACGAGCCAGGAGCAGCAGTTCATGCGCCGGCTGCTGTTCGGCGAGCTGCGCCAGGGGGCACTCGACGGCGTCATGATCGAGGCGGTGGCCAAGGCGTCGGGTGCGCCGTCGGCCGACGTACGCCGGGCGCTGACCCTGCGCGGCTCACTGCCGGCCGTCGGGGCGGCGGCGCTGACCGGCGGGGTGGACGCGCTGCGCGCGTTCCGGCTGGAGGTGGGGCGGGCGGTCGCGCCGATGCTGGCGGGCAGCGCCCAGAACGTCGCCGCCGCGCTCGACAAGGCGGGCACCCCGGCCGCACTGGAGTGGAAGCTCGACGGCATACGCGTCCAGGCCCACCGTTCCGGCGAGGAGGTGCGGGTCTTCACCCGTACGCTCGACGACATCACACCCCAGATGCCCGAGCTGGTCGAGGCGGTGCTGGAGATGCCGTCCGGCGACCTCGTCCTCGACGGCGAGGTCATCGCCCTGCGGCCCGACGGCCGCCCGCACCCGTTCCAGGTGACCGCCGCCCGCGTCTCCACCAAGACGAACGTCGAGCGGTTGCGCGAGCAGACGCCGCTGAGCGCGTTCTTCTTCGACGCCCTGCGCGTCGACGGCGCCGACCTGCTCGACCTGCCCTATTCGCAACGCCAGGAGGCCCTGGCCCGTACGGTCCCGCCCGCCCTGCTCACCCCGCGCCTGGTGACGGGGGACGTGGCGGAGGCGGAGAAGTTCTTCACGGACGTGGTGAAGGCGGGCCACGAGGGCCTGGTGGTCAAGTCAATCACCTCGCCCTACGCGGCCGGCCGGCGTGGGGCGGGCTGGATCAAGGTGAAGCCCCGCCACACGCTCGACCTGGTGGTCCTCGCCGCCGAGTGGGGCCACGGCCGCCGCGAGGGCAAGCTCTCCAACCTTCACCTGGGAGCCCGCGACCCGGAGGGCGGGTTCGTGATGCTCGGCAAGACGTTCAAGGGCCTCACGGACGAACTGCTGGCCTGGCAGACCGAACGCTTCCTGGAGCTCGCCGACGGCCCCACCGACACGTGGACCGTCCGCCTGCGCCCCGAGCTGGTCGTGGAGATCGCCTTCGACGGCGTCCAGCGCTCACCCCGTTACCCGGGCGGCATGGCCCTCCGCTTCGCCCGTGTCCTCCGCTACCGCCCGGACAAACGAGTCGAGGACGCCGACACCGTCGACACCGTACGCTCCCTGATGCTCTAGCCCACCCACCCTCGCCGGCACCACGAACGAGGCGCGCCCTTCACCGCGGCGCGTCCGCACACCCACAGATGCCCGGCGAGCGAAGCACCCCCGCCCCACCGGCGGACCAGCCGCACCCATCGACCACCTGGGGATCGCGCCTGCCCCGCCACACTCCCCCCTCATCGACCTCACTCTGACGGTGATCCCGCCGCCACGCGGAAGATCTACTACATAGAGATCGTAGTTGGCACCCAGCCGACCCTCGTGAGATAAGTCACGGAACATCCCATTAAGTTGCCTTTACCTGCACTTTGTCGCATATCTTCGTCCAGTCCGCGCGGATCCCCAGCCCCGCCGACGGATCGGCCGCCGTATGCCGCCACCCCCTGCCGGCCCGGCCTTTTCCTGCCCTATCCCCTATCCAGGACCGTGGTTT
This sequence comes from Nonomuraea sp. NPDC049421, assembly GCF_040677005.1. Classification (NCBI taxonomy): domain Bacteria; kingdom Bacillati; phylum Actinomycetota; class Actinomycetes; order Streptosporangiales; family Streptosporangiaceae; genus Nonomuraea; species Nonomuraea sp. NPDC049421. The sequence goes on along the minus strand of NZ_JBFAQA010000017.1, from coordinate 88,380 downwards.
ACCTTGGGCCAGCATTCCCGCAAGCCGTCCCCGCAGACTCGAAAGCCGTCCCCGCAGACCCGCAAGCTCTCCCCGAGCCGGCACCGCTGGGCCGCCCTCGCAGCCAGTGTGGCCGTAGCGGCAGCCGCCTCGACCACCGCGTGGGCCACGATGGGCAACGACGACTCCCCCAAGCCGGCAGCGGCCCTCACCCCGCCCTCGCCCGCCGCGAAGACCACGCGTTCACCCGAGCCCACCTCCGCGCGAACCGCTGAGAAGCCACCGGCGTCCGCCACCCAGCCGAAGCCCACCACCTCGGCCGGCAGCACCCCCACCCACCGGAACTCCCCGAACCACCCGGGGACGGCAGCCTCCTCGAAGCCCACGACCACCTCGCAAACCCAGGCGGAGGGACCATCCTCAACGGACCGCCCCTCCTCGGCCGACCAGGACAGCTCCACCGGCGACCGATCCTCCTCCGCCGAGCAGCAGTCCAAGAGCCGCCCGGCGAAGTCGAAGCCCACCAAGCCGAAGCCCACCAAGCCGAAGCTCCGTGTCCTCTCCTCCGGCACCTGCGGCGCCTCCTACTACGGCGAACCCCAGATGACGGCCAGCGGCGAACGCTTCAGCCCCCACGCGATGACCGCCGCCCACAAGACCCTCCCCCTGGGCAGCCGGGTCCGCGTCACGAACCCGAGGACCGGCGAGTCGGTGACGGTCCGCATCAACGACCGGGGACCGTACATCGGAGGCCGCTGCCTGGACCTGTCCACAGCCGCCTTCGCCGCCATCGGCAACACCAGCGCCGGCGTCATGCGCGTCAGGTACGAGGTCCTCGCCCGCTGACCCGCACCGCGCCGCCACCCGAGCCCGTGTACCCGTCGCCCGGCCTCAAAAGCACCCGGCGCAACCCCACCACCAGGGCGATCGACGTCACCACAGGCGTCTGAGCAGCACATTCAGCTGAATGCACTTTTGCCCGCAAAATGGGACGCAGGCCCGCCACATCTCATGACACGCAGGCAAAGCCGCACGCCCCGCCGAGGCGTATGAACCCCGGCGGGTGTAACAATTCGAAAACGACGAGTGCGGCCAGTACGACCCGATCACTTCACCAGACGAAGCGTCAGCGGATAACGGAAATCCCCCTCCGTCAGCGCCGAGATGCCACCGACCACGGAAAGCACGACTGCCGCGACCCAGATGAACGGCACGAGCACGATCCCGACGAAGGTAAGCGGCAGCAATACGGTGGCCCCGACCACGGTGATCTGGAAATTGAGCGCTTCGAGGGCGTGTTTGCGCATGTAGGGCGATGTTTTCGCGCCGGTGAGCAGCAGGAGCAGCGGACCGACGATCGGGAACCCGATGAGCGGCACCAGATGGGCGATCGCGCCGCCGAGGCGCTCGTTGCTCTCGGCCGGAGCCTCCCGGCGCACCGGTGCCGACGGTACGGAAGCGAGCTGAGGCACCGCGTTCGCACCGTAGAGCTCGTTCATGATGGGCACGAGGTCGCCGTGCGTACGCGCGGTCATCGCACGTTCCAAACGGTCGTCGAACTCGAGCTTGTCGAATCGTCCCTCCGCGTAAGCGGCTTTGACGTGCTCGACGACGTGTTCGCGGTCCTGGTTGGTGACGCGCAGATGAGCTGGCGGCACCTGTCCCGGCCCGGGGGTTTTCGGTACCCCAGCCATAATCGCCATGCCTCTCCCTCAGAGAATCGAGCTGACACCTCACATACTGCGTCGCCCCGAACCGATCGTGCCATCGGGAGAATCCCGGATACGTCCCCGAGATCTTCCCCGACGCGCGCGGGCTCGAGACGGTATAAAAAGGATTCATGAGATGGCGAGACCGCTACGGCATTCGTCGACTGCGCGGCCGCAAGATCGCGAAGTTCGACCGAGAGGCGACCGACGCCGACATCGAGGCGCTCATCGCCTTTGCCCGTTCGCGGCGAGGCGTCGAGTTCTACGTCGAACCTGAGACTTTCGCCACCGACACGACCGCCGTGGCGGTGGCCGACGACGGCGAGTGGACCAGGCGCAGAGTCGGCTCCCCCGCCGTGATCCACAAGGTCGCCCGCGATCTCGCCTTGCCGGTGTACGACGTGCAGCTGACCGGCTACCCGCCGCGCATGCGCGCCTACAACGAACGCCGCAAGCGAGAAGAAGGCTCCCTCTAACCTCCTCTCACTCGCGCGCCGCCCCTGCCACCACCATGCCCAACGGAAACCCAAAACCCCCGCCCGAGCACAGCGACCTCAAAGCGACGGCAGGACCCACGTCGGACATACGAGGCCAAGGACGGTACGAACTCGACCCCGACGCCACAGGCCCAGACTGAGCTGCGACGTCCACGCTGAGGCGCGACCACCAGGCTGGGGTGCCGGACTCCACGCTGGGGTGCGACGTCCACACTGAGGCGCGACCACCACACTGAGGCGCCGGACTCCACGCTGGGGTGCGACGTCCACACTGAGGCGCGAATTCCACACTGAGGCGCCGGACTCCACGCTGGGTGCCAGACTGCACGCTGGGTTGGCGTTGAGGGGTTCACGCTGTGTCATGCGCATGCAGCCAGGCTGAGGACGGTCCGGGGCCGGCCGGTAGTGGACCTATTCCACGGTGGGGTGGAGGTCTTCTTCGTCGAGGAGGTTGATCAAGGGGAGGAGCCAGGCGGGGTTGGCGGGGCCCATGGTGGCGTCCAGTTCTTCGGGGGTGGGGAGGCGGCCTCGGAGGATGGACGGGGAGAGCAGGTTCTGGAGGGCGTGCATGAGAAGGTTGGCCATCGAGTAGCCGGGGTCGGTCGTCAGGGCGCGTTCGAGGGCGACCGTGGCCTGGACGCTGTCGCCCGAGCGCCAGGCGGCCATGGCCAGCAGGGACGCGACCGGGGGCACGAAGCGCGGCTCCAGGCGGCGGGTCAGGTCCTTCCAGAGCGCCGCGTGGGATTCGTGCATGAGGGTCCACGCCTCGTCGCGGACTCTCATGACCGTCAGTGCCATGCCGAGTTTCGCCGCCTCCACGTCGTCGAGGCGGCCGCCTTCGATGTGGGTCTCCAGCGCCGATCGGACTCTGGCCAGGCCGTCGGCGACGAAGTGCCGGGCGAAGGTGTCGAGGTCGGGGGCGGCCATGAGGTCCGCTCTGAAGGCGGCGACGGCCTCGGACGTGGCCTGCCGCATCGCCATCCGTACGGGACCCGTCACGGGGGCGACGGTATGTTCGAGGGCTTCGCGGTTGGGGAGGGCCACCAGACCGTGTACGGTCGCCTCGGCCGCTATCGGGCTCGTGGAGAGGTCGTAGGGAGTCCCTTCGGCGGGGCAGCAGGTGGCCACATGGCAGATGTAAGACCAGTAGCGGCCCTCATGGGCTCGCAGCGCCTCCCCTACCCGAATGCCGGTCGTCAAGGCGAGCGTCCTCGCCTCATCGACCGCCGGGGTGACCAGGTCGCCGGGGCCATAGCCGACGATCACGACCTCCGTGATGCCCTCGCGGTCGATGAGAGGGGTCATGGCGTCGAGGGTGCCGGGCGGGAAGGGCAGGCCCCACCGGGCCACCATCTTGGCTCGCCCCTCAGCCAGGCCCACGACGACGAGACTCGCGGTGGGATGAAAGCCGACCAGATAGGGGACGGCGGCCAGAACGTCGGTGGGGCTGGTGAGGGTCAGGCAGGGCTCGGACGAGAACTCGAAGGGGTCCGATACATCGGACTCTGAAGTGTCAGTGTCCGACGAGTCGGCACTCCACGCAGCAGCGTCCGGGACATCGGTACTCCGGGCGCCGACTTGTGAGCCGTCGGCATTCGAGGCGTCGCCCCACGCGACGTCGGTACGCGCGGCGGTGGCCCCCGAAGCATCGGCACGCGCGGCAGAGGTCCCCGAGGCGTCGGTACGCGCGGTGGAGGCGCCCGAGGCATCGGCCCTCAGGGGAGAGGTTGCTGCGGAGTCGACCCTTGGGGTGTTGGCGCCTGAGGGATCGGGGTTCAGGGTGCCGGATGTTGAGGCGACGTGCGGATCTGGAGTCCCCCGGCTTGAGGTCTTGAGGGTTGATGTGCCGGGGACTGAGGCGGCCGGCGCGACTGCGGGCCCGAACCTTGAGGTCTCGGGGGTAGAAGCGCCCGGGGCTGAGGCGGTCGGCGCAACTGCGGGGCCAAACCCTGAGGTCTCGGAGGTTGAAGCGCTGCGGTCTGAGCTGCCAGGACCTGACGTGCCAGGACGTGAGGCGCCGGGACCTGAGGCTCGGGGATTTGGCTCGGCGAATTGTGACGTGTCGGTGGTGGGAGCGTCGCTGATGGCGCTTGCACCGAACGGCGCCTGAGGTGCGATGAGCGAGTGCGCGGAGTCGGGGACGACGGGCTGGCGAGGTGCGGGGACGAACGGTGGGCTGGGGGTGAAGGGGGAACGGGAGGCGGGGCGGGGCGAGCGGTTGGTCGTCATGGGTCCATAGGGTGGCGGGCGCGGAGGGGCCACCGGGCAGCCGAACGCGGTTCTGTGGATGACGAGCTCAACGCGGGATTGGGCTGTGGATAACCCGCAGGGTAAGGCTCTCAGCATCTGAAGCGATTACAGCCACAGACCGCCACAGCCGCAGAAGCAGTTCAAAGCCAGGTCGCTCCGCCAGAGGCGCCCGGCCCAACGTGAGAAGGACCGCGACATGGCAAGGGGGGCGCGGCCCGAGCAAGGGCCGCGCATGGCGAGGGCCAGGATGCGGGCAGGGTCGCTGGATCAGTCAGGGGGCGGGGCTGGGTGGGTTCGGGGTGGGGGTGGGCGGGGTCGGGGCTAGGCGGGTGCGTACGAGCAATGCCGCGCCCGCCACCGCTGCAGGCATCGCGACGATGGCGACGAAGGGCACCAGGAACAGCAGGAAGACCACCACCCCGAAGCCCAGCGCGCTGGACTTGTTCGCCCGGAGCAGGGCGAAGCGGTCCTTGCGGGCCATGCCGCGGCGTTCCATGGCGAGGGTGGTGAGCTCGACGGTCAGGAAGAAGCCGGACACCAGGGCGCCCACGACCGGCACCACCGTCTGTCCGATCACGGGTACGAAGCCCAGGAAGAACAGCGGGACCGTGAAGAGCAGCACGTAGAAGAGGGTCACCAGGCTGTCGCGGATGGAGCGCGGCAGCGTACGCCACCACGGCTGGTCGTCGTCCGTCTCCAGCGGGTCCACCTCGCCCGACAGCCGCTCGTAGAACGGGTCCCCGATGGCCAGCGTCAGCGCCGTGAACGTGATCACCGCCACCGCCAGCCCTCCGAGGACCAGCGCGACGGCCACCACCGTACGGAACGCCTCGCGCCAGCTCCAGGTGTCGGCGAACGGGGTGAGGAACGCGGCCAGGTCGGAGGCGTTCGTCCCCAGGAAGATCAGGGCGACCACGTAGACCGCGAACGCGATCAGCGCGGGGATGAGCCCGAACAGCCACCACCGGCCGTTCCTGGCGACCCACCCCAGTCCTTGGAAGAAGAAGCCCACCCCGCCGGTGAAGTCACGCAGTGCTCGCATGCCCGGCAGGCTAGCGCCAGAACGACGTGATCGAGTAGCCGAGTTCGGCGAACAGGTCGCGCAGCAGGGGCAGGGAGATGCCGAGCACGTTGCCGTGGTCGCCCTCGATGCTCTCGACGAACCAGCCGCCGCGCCCCTCGATGCTGAACGCCCCGGCCAGGCTGAGCGGCTCGTCGGTGGCGACGTAGGCGGCGATCTCGTCCTCGGACGGCTGCCCGAACCGGATCACCGTGGTGCCGATCTCGGCGGCCTGGCGACCGGCGGCGACGTCGATGACGCAGTGACCGGTGACGAGCCGGCCGGTGCGGCCGCGCATGAGGCGCCAGCGCTCGGTGGCCTCCTCGCGGCTGGCCGGCTTGCCGTAAGGGCGGCCGTCGAGCTCGAGGATCGAGTCGCAGCCGATCACCAGCCCCTCTTCGAGCCCGCTCGCCACGGCCTCCGCCTTCGCCTTGGCCAGCACCAGGCTGAGCGCGGCGGGTGAGTAGGCGGAGTAGGAGTCCTCGTCGACGCCGCTGACGATCACTTTCGGGTCGAGGCCCGCGCTGCGCAGGAGTGCCAGGCGGGTGGAGGAGGCTGAGGCGAGAACGATCACCACATCAGGGTACCGGTCACCGGGCAGCCTCCTTGACACCCCCGGCCCTCGATGTCAAGGAGGCACCACCGCGGCTAAGAGGGACCGACCTCGTCGACCAGGCGGGAACTCCAAGGGCACCAGAAGGCACCGGGCAGGAAGGCGCCGCCCGCCTCGTCCAGGTGATCCTCGAGGTAGGTGATGGTGGAGTCGCAGACCTCGATCGCGACTTCGAAGAAGCCGATCGTGCCTGGGTCGAGGTGGTAACTCCAGGAGCGGTTGTAGGAGGCAGGGTATTTGTGGATCCGGCCCAGGACGTGGACCCGCGAGGTCTCCTCGCCGCTGAGGATGCGGCGGGCGTGGGCGATCTTGTCCGCGTCGCGGAGCTGGATGGTGAAGCGGTGATGACCGTAGCTGTCGGTGAAGCGGAAGTACGCCTCTTCTGCCGCGTGAGCGGGGGTGGCCGTGGTGAGGCCCAGCATCGTGATCGCCACCAGCGCGGCGACGATCTTGTTGAGGGTACGTGGCAAGGGGAACCTCCAGTGAAAAGGGTCGCACCCTGCGACCTCCATCACTGAAAGTAATTGAACAATAACAGACAGTTAAGAGACAGTTACATAGCCGCTGCGCCAGTCACCAGTCGGCGTTGGACGTGCTCCCCGGCGTCACTTCCCGTTCCGTCCGGTAAGGCGAGAACGGCCCCGGCTGCCGCGGCACGTTCCCCCCGAGGATGTCCCCCAGCAGCCCGTCGACCACGTCCCCCAGCTCGGCCGGCACGGCCGCCTGCTCCCGGTCGAGGTCGTCGGCGAGGGTGGCGGCGTCCATGCCGCGCTCGGTGGCCCGGTTCGCGAGCAGGGACATGATCATGGGGGCGATCAGGGGCATCAGTTTCATGATCGCCGAGGAGCCGAGCCCGGCGAGCCTGGCGAGGGTGGTAGCGGCCTGCTCGGTGCCCTGGGCCCCGAGCACGTGCCCGAGGATGCTGTGCCCGTCGCGGGTCAGCGAGGCCACGTCGCCGTTGAACGGATCGGCGTCCATGTGGTCGTCGAGCGCCCCCCTCAGGGCGTCGGCGCCGTCCGGGTGGGCGGCGTTGCGGGCCAGGCCGCCCACGATCGTCGCGGACACGGCTTCGATGACGTGACGTGCCGTGAGCTGGTCGGTGCCGAGCATCCCGGCGATCTGCTCCAGCCCTGGGGCTCCGAGTCCGGCGAGAAGCTCGTCATTAAGTGTCACGACGGTCCCCCGATCCACACGTGTCTCGGGAGACGTTCCCGAGCAGGACCCGAAGCAACGTCCGGAATGTCCTAATTCTTGGGAAAGGACCCGCCCTCTACGGCTGCCGAGCGGTGCACCTCGGCCGGCGGGCGCTGCGTCACGGCGGGCGGCTGGCCCTCGGCGGGCCGCGGCAGCCCGGCCGCAGTGTACGCCCCGGCCTCGTCCAGCGTCTCGTGCTCCAGCAGCGCCGCCACGATGGCGTCGAGCTTGTCGCGGTTGTCGCTGAGCACCTGGACCGCGCGCTCGTAGCACTCGTCCACGATCCGCCGCGCCTCCTCGTCCACCATGGCGAGCGTGACGGGCGAGGCCTGCGGCTGCTGGCCGTCGTTGGGCAGGATGGTCAGCGGACCGATCTTCTCCGACATGCCCCACCGGCCGACCATGCCGCGGGCGATCATGGTGACCTGCTCCAGGTCGTTCTCGGCGCCGGTGGTGATGACGCCGAACACCACCTGCTCGGCCGCCATGCCCCCGAGCGCGCCGGTGATGCGCCCGCGCAGATATTGCTCGTCGTAGGCGTAGCGGTCGGAGTCGGGGGTGGAGAGGGTGACGCCGAGCGCCCGGCCGCGCGGGATGATGGAGATCTTCCTCACCGGGTCGGCCCCGGGCTGGAGCATGCCGAGCAGCGCGTGGCCGGCCTCGTGGAAGGCGGTGCGGGTGCGCTCCTCCTCCGGCATGACGATGCTGCGGGCCGCGCCGAGCTGCAGCTTCTCCAGCGCGTCGGCGAAGTCGGCCATGGTGACCTTCTCGCGCCCTCGCTTGGCCGCGAGGAGGGCGGCCTCGTTGACCAGGTTGGCCAGGTCGGCGCCGGTCATGCCGGGCGTGGTCTTGGCGATCTGGTCGAGGCTGATCTCGCCGTCGAGCGGCACGCCGCGCGTGTGCACGGCCAGGATCGCGGTGCGGCCGGCCGCGTCGGGCAGGCCCACCTGCACCGTACGGTCGAAGCGCCCGGGACGCAGCAGCGCGGGGTCGAGGATCTCGGGACGGTTGGTGGCCCCGATGACGATCACGCCTTCCGCGCCGGAGAAGCCGTCCATCTCGGTGAGGATCTGGTTGAGCGTCTGCTCGCGCTCGTCGTGACCGCCGATGCCGCCGGCACCGCCCCTGGCGCGGCCGATAGCGTCGATCTCGTCGATGAACACGATGGACGGCGCCACCTTGCGCGCCTCCTCGAACAGGTCGCGCACCCGCGAGGCGCCCACGCCGACGATCATCTCGATGAACTCGGAGGCACTGGCGGAGAAGTAGGGCACCTTGGCCTCACCGGCGACCGCCCTGGCCAGCAGCGTCTTGCCGGTGCCGGGAGGGCCGGCGAGCAGCACGCCCTTGGGCAGCTTGGCGCCCAGCCTGCGGTATTTGCCGGGGTCCTTGAGGTAGTCGACGATCTCGACGAGCTCGTTCTCGACCTCGTCGATGCCCGCGACGTCCTCGAACGTGACCCGCACCTGCCCGGCGTCGACGGGCTTGGCCGCCTTCGACTTGCCGAGCCCGCCCAGGCCGCCGCCCATCATGCTGGCGCCGCGCCGCATGATCCAGATCCACAGGCCGGCCAGCAGCAGCACGGGCAGCAGCGACAGCAGCAGGTTGGAGAAGAAGCCGCGGGTGATGGGCTTGGAGGTGATCACGACCTGGCCGGTGGCCAGCTGCTGGTCGAGCTGGTCGGTGTTGGCGAAGGCCGGGATCTCGGTGGCGAAGCGGGTGTAGGAGGAGCCGCCGTCGGGGTTCTTCGCCGGCGACCTCAGGTCGCCCTCGACCGACAGGCCCTGGGCGTAGATGTCCTTGACGTTCTTCGCGTTCACCTGGTTGGTGAACTCGGTGTAGGAGATCGTCTCGACCGAACCGCTGTCGACGAACGACGACACGACGAAGAAGCCCGCGTAGACGACGAGCAGGGTGACGATGAACCGCCACCAGTTGATCTTGGGCCGGCCTCCGGGCGTGCCTGGCAGGCCCTCCGAGCGCCAGGGCGGCTTGCCCTTGCCCTTGTCCGGCGCCTGCGGCGGTCCAGAGCGTTCCACGGCGTCACTCCCCAACATCGCCGCTTTCATGATCTTTCTAGCCTAGAACACGCACCCCTGAGGCCACGCGGCCGATGTCACGCCACTGCTTGCGCTGTGAGTCCGGCACTGTGACGAACGCAAGTCCCGGCTTGCTCATTCCCCCGTCCAGCACGACGACGGCCGCGCGGGAGCTGCGCTTGCCGTACGTGACGCGGTAGACGAGCATCCAGCCGCGCTTGACCGGCTGGGAGGCCAGCCAGGTGATGCGGGAGCCCTCGGGGTGGTGGTTGAGCGTCCAGCGGGCGGCCAGCAGCGCCGTGTCGCGCGCGGACTTCTGCTCCATGATCGGCAGCGGGCAGGTGACGAAGATGCCGCGCGGCGCGGTGCCGCGCTGCTTGGGCAGCACCTGCTTGGTGGTGAACGGCGCCGCCCCGTACGCCTTCCACGGCCGGGGCAGCCGGGGCACCGCGAGCCCCGAGCGCCGGTCCTTGACGAAGCGGCGGCCCGGGGAGCGCAGGGTCATGCGCTTGACGGAGCGGGTGAGCTCGGGCACGCGCGGGTCGGCGTACAGGGCCTCCATGGCGGTGTAGCCGGGCGCGAGCGAGCCTTCGGGACGCGGCGTCACCCGTTGCTGCGCCGCCACGGGGGTGGGTGCGGCAGCAGGTGGGGAGGAAGGTGCGGAGCCGGACGAGGACGGTGCGGCCGGCGGCGCGGTTACCGGCCCCGCCGCGACCTCGTCCGGCTCGGACGGGAGCACCACGGCCAGCGTCGCGGCGACGGCCACGACGGCGGTGGCCACGGCCAGCCCCCGGTACACCACCCGCATCCGAATATCACCGATGCGGGAGCGTTTGGGAGGAGATGTCGGGATCCCGCGACGCGCGGACGTAACCACTTGGGAACCCTTGATCTCATCTTCCCCATGGAGCACGACGGGAGCGTACGACATATCCCGGCATGGCGTCCTTGAAGCTACCGAAGTGCAATCTTGGAGCCCCCGGAACAGCGGCCCCGTCAGGGGCGGGCGACCCGCCCGGCGAGCCAGGGCGCGTCCGCCACGAACGTGCACGATCCGGGCTCGATCTCCGTGAACCCCGCGTCGCGCACCACGGGCAGCCCCGCCGAGACCATCGACGAGAAGCCGGAGGAACCGGCCGCCGTGCGCACGGTCACCGCGAGCCCCCGCTCCCGCCAGGCCGCCCGCTCACCGGCGTCGCTGGCCCACCAGGCGAGCTGCGCGGCGTGCCCGGCCTGCGCCATGGCCTTGCCGGCGGACATCTCCAGCGCCGGGTTCTCCCACAGCGTCGGCGGCTCGGCGGGGCCGGGCGCGGCGGTGTCGGTCAGGTCGGTGCCGGAGACCTGGAGCCTGGCCAGGTCGCGCGGCCAGTCGTCGAGGGGCACGGGCGGGTGGACGCGTACTTCGGCGGTGCGGTGCTCGATCGTACGGCCGGGCAGCGCGACGGCCCGGCGCCACTCGGCGCCCCTGGCCCTGCGCACGACCTTGCGGATCTTCCCGGTGGACTGCCAGGCGTGCAGCTCGGCGGCCCACTCCCCGGGGTCGGCCAGCAGGCTCAGCACGGCCATGGCGGCGGCCTCAAGGGCGTCGGTGCGCTCGGGCGGGGTGGCCCGCTCGATGCGGACGACCAGCGGCAGGACGTACAGCTCGGCGTTCATCGCCCTCTAGCATGCCCGATGGCCAGGGACATGCCGGCGGCGAGGAGGCACAGGGCGCCTGCGGCGTACCAGGCGAGGTCGTAGGCGCCCAGGTGGTCGCGGGTCAGTCCGGCGCCGACGGCGGCGATGGCGGCGCCCACCTGGTGCGAGCCGAACACCCAGCCGAACACGACGGCGCCGTCCGCCCCGTAGACGCGCCGGCACAGGGCGACGGTCGGCGGCACGGTCGCCACCCAGTCCAGGCCGTAGAAGACGATGAAGATCAGCATGCTGGGCTCGGTCGTGGCCGCGAACAGGCCGGGCAGCACCATCAGCGACAGGCCGCGCAGCGCGTAGTAGACGCCGAGCAGCACCTTGGGGTCGATCCTGTCGCTGAGCCAGCCGGAGGCGACGGTGCCGACGATGTCGAAGATGCCGATGACGGCGAGCAGGCCCGCGGCGACGGGCTCGGCCATGCCGTGGTCGTGCGCGGCGGGGATGAAGTGGGTGCCGACCAAGCCGTTCGTACTGGCGCCGCAGATCGCGAAGCCGCCGGCGAGGAACCAGAACGGGCGCGTCCGCGCCGCGGCGGCGAGCACGGAGACGGCGCGCACGGCCGCGTTGGCGGTGGCGGGCGGCGCGGGACGCGGGGCGGCGGGGTCCGCGCCGAGCGCGGTGGTGCCGATGTCCTCGGGACGGTCGCGCAGCAGCCACCACACGAACGGCACCACGGCCAGCGCCGCCCCCGCCACGGTCAGCGAGGCGAAGCGCCAGCCAGGACCCTCCGCGAGCCACGCGAGCACGGGCAGGAAGACGAGCTGCCCGGTCGCGCCCGCGGCGGTGAGTATGCCGGTGACCAGCCCCCGGTGGCGGACGAACCAGCGGTCCACGACCGTCGCGGCGAACACCAGCGCCATCGACCCCGTGCCGAGCCCCACCAGCACGCCCCAGAACAGCAGGAGTTGCCACGTCGCCGTCATGAACACCGTCAGCCCGCTGCCCGCGGCGATCAGCACCAGAGCGGCGGCGACCACGCGGCGCATGCCGAAGCGGTCCATGAGGGCGGCGGCGAACGGGGCCATCAGCCCGTAGAGCACCAGGTTGATCGAGACGGCCAGCGAGATCGTGCCCGCCGACCAGCCGAACTCCTCCTGCAGCGGGGTGATCAGCACACCGGGCGTGGCGCGGAAGCCGGCGGCCCCGAGGATGGCCACGAACGCGACGGCCGCGACGAACCAGGCCCGGTGCAACCGCCGGCCGCTCGCGGGGGTGGTGCTCACAGTCATGCGCACATCCTGAACGATCCCGGCACATGCCTACGAGTGGCCCGAAAGCCAATATGTGCAAGAATCCGGCCATGCCCCATCGGATCGTGGTCGTCGCGCTCGACCACTTCGCCCCGCTCGACCTCGGCGTGCCCGGCCAGGTCTTCCGCGCGGCCCGCACGCCGTCGGGCGAGCGCCTGTACGAGGTGGTCACCTGCTCGGAAGGGCGCAGGCCGGTACGCTGCGAGGCCGGCTACGCCGTCCTGCCCGACCACGACCTCGACGTGCTCGACACCGCCGACACCGTCGTGGTGCCGGGCATCCACGGAGGCCCGGCGCTGCTCGACGGCACGATCTCCGGCGCGCTCCACAAGGCGCTGCAGGGCCGTCCCCGGGTCATGTCGATCTGCACGGGCGCGTTCGTGATCGCGGCGGCCGGGCTGCTCGACGGCCGTCCCGCCACCACGCACTGGCGGGACGCGTCCCGCTTCGCCCGCCTCTTCCCGCAGGTCGAGCTGGACCCCGACGTGCTGTTCGTGGACGACGGCGACGTGCTGACCTCGGCAGGCGTGGCGGCCGGGCTCGACCTGGCGCTGCACGTGATCAGGCGCGACCACGGCAGCGAGGTGGCCAACACCGCGGCCAGGAGGTGCGTGATGCCGCCGTGGCGGGACGGCGGCCAGGCGCAGTACATCGACCGGCCGCTCCCCGACGGTCCCGGCGGCGGCACGGGTGCCACCCGCGACTACATGCTCGCCCACCTCGACGCCCCGCTCGACCTGGCCGCGCTGGCCGGGCACGCCAGGATGAGCGTGCGCACGTTCACCAGGCGCTTCCGCGAGGAGACCGGGCAGAGCCCGGCCAAGTGGCTGACCGGCCAGCGGGTACGCCACGCCAGGCACCTGCTGGAGACGACCGGCCTCGGCGTGGAGGAGGTCGCCAGGCGGGCGGGGTTCGGCACGGCGGTGTCGCTGCGCCAGCACCTGCACGCGGCCGTCGGGGTCGCGCCCCTGGCCTACCGCCGCACCTTCCGCCGCACCTGATCGCCCGCTTGCCGTACGGCCCCCGGAACGTCCGGCTCGTCGCGCTCAGGCTCCGGCTCAAAGGATCACGGGAAAAGGGCGTCACCGATGGCGGAGACGGACCGCGTACCAGCCGGCGTCGATCGCTGCGCGCTCAGGCCGCCTCGAGCGACTCCCCGAACCAGGTCTGCAGCGCCTCGTCCAGCGTCCCGTCGGGGACGCCCGCCCACGCCACGTAGCCGTCGGGCCGCACGAGCACCGAGTCGGGCCCGTCGCTCGGCCGCACGTCCACCCGGCCGTGGCGGGTACGCGCCGTGCCCGTCGCGTCGAGCAGCACGGGCCGCGCGCGGCGGCCGGGATCGGCGGGCAGGTCGGGCAGGAACCGGCCGAGCAGCGGATGTGGCGGCGCCGGCATCGGGTAGGCCAGGTCGGACCCGGCCATCAGGGCGGCCACGCGGCGGCGCGCGCCGGCGTCGGCCAGCAGCTCGCCGACCACCTCGCGCAGCGCCGTCACCTCGGCGCCCGGCGCGGCCAGCGCGAGCTGGGCCTGGGTCTGCATGGCGACGCGGGCGGCGGCGGGACGGCGCTCGGCCTCGTACGTGTCGAGCAACCCGCCGGACGCCCACCCCTGGACGACGGCGGCGAGCTTCCACGCGAGGTTGGCGGCGTCCTGGAGGCCGAGGTTGAGCCCGGGAGCCCCCATGGCGGAGTGGACGTGCGCGGCGTCCCCTGCCACGAACACCCGCCCGGCCCGGTAGCGGTCGGCGACCCGGGTGTTGCGCCCGTTCAGCCGCCGCAGCACGTGCGGGCCCGGGCTGAGCGGCGCGGCCAGCGGCAGCTCGGCGCCGAGCACGCGGGCCAGCGCGGCGCGCAGCTCGGCGACGGTCATGGGCACGTCGTCGCCCGGCAGGTCGTCGCCCGGCACGGCGTCGTCCCACTCCATGGCGCTGACCAGCAGCGTGCCGGGCCCGGCCGGCAGCATCGCGTAGGCGCCGCGCTCGGTCCTGTGCCAGGTGTAGAGCACGTACGTGCCGAGCCCAGGCACCTCCATCTCGGCCCGCTCGGGCCGGATCGCCGCGCCGGGGACGCTGACGTGCCCCGTCCGGCTGACCACTTCGGCCGTGTGCACGCCGGGGAAGCCGATGCCGGCGAGCTTCCTGACCGTGCTGTGGGCGCCGTCGCAGCCGACGAGGTAGCGGGTGCGCAGCTCGTAGGAGCCGCCGGGGCCGGTGAGTGCCACCGTGACGGCGTGGTCGTCCTGGGTGAGGCCGGTCAGCTCGTGGCCGCGCCTGATCTCCGCGCCGAGCTCGACCGCCCGCTTCTCCAGCAGTTCCTCCAGCTCGGGCTGCCTGACGCCCATGCCGTGCAGGGGGTTGTCGTCGAGCCCGGACAGGTCGAGCGGCATCGCGCCGAACACGAACGCCGACAGCGGCGCCTCCTGCGGGGCCAGGCCGCGCAGCCGCAGCAGCCGGACGACCTGGCCGACGATGCCGTTGGCCTTGGGCTCGGGGCTGCGCTCCGGCCGGCGCTCGACGACGACCGGGCGTACCCCGGCCAGGGCGAGCTCGCAGGCCAGCATCAGCCCGTTGGGTCCTGCGCCGGCGATGACGACGTCCATGGGATCTCCTTACGCGGAGGGCTCGGGCAGTCCCGCGGCCAGCTCGCGCAGGCAGGTGCGCAGCAGCGGCACCAGCGGGACCGGTGGGTCGGCGCGCAGCCACTGCGCGACGCCGGCCTGCAGGGCGGCGGTCACGGTGGCGGCGACCAGGGAGGGGTAGAGGTCGCGGGCGGGGTCGGTGCCGGTGCGCTCGGCGATCGCCGCGACCAGCTCGCCGTCGGAGGCGAACGCGGCCCGCAGCGTCTCGGCCCGCAGCGCGGGCTCGCCGCCCAGCATGCGGGTGGCGGCCAGGCGCTCGGGGGACGGCGGGCGCTCGCCGCCGTCGCCGGCGTGCTGGGCCCACGGCTGGATCATGACCTCGATGAGGGCGTCCCACAGCGGCTCGCCCTCGGGGCGGGCGCGCAGCGCCTCGGCCGACGCGCGGACGCGGTCGGCGTGGCGGGCGGCGATCGCCTCGTACTTGCTGGCGAAGTAGTTGTTGTACGTCCTGGGCGAGACGCCGGCCTCGGCCGCGATGTCCTCCACCCGGACGTTGTCCAGCCCGCGTTCGAGCGCCAGGCGGAGCGCGGCCGCCATCAGCGCCTCACGCGTGGCCTGCTTCTTGCGCTCCCTGAGTCCGCTCACAGCGCCTCAGCATAGGAAGAAGTTGCGTGACCAGCAAGATTTCGGGGCACGCAACTTTTTTCCGGCATGAAAGAAGGCCGCTCCCGAACCCCGGGAGCGGCCTTGTCGCGAACTGTGGAGCTATGGGGATTCGAACCCCAGACCTCCTCCATGCCATGGAGGCGCGCTACCAACTGCGCCATAGCCCCGCGTGCCTGTACGAGTGTATCCGACTTTGGGACCCCCTCTGCACGCCTTTTCCGGGGCCCGGCCGCGAGGCGCGGGCCCCGGCAGGGTCAGGCGACCGACCTGGCCTTCTCGATGAGCGTGGCCAGCTCGGACACCATCGGGTCCTCGGTCTTGGGCGCGAGCCGTCCGGCCTGCTCGGCGAGCTCCGGCAGGTCCATGCCGAACGCCTCCTTGTCGCGCAGGTAGACCGCGAACGCCGCCACCAGCACGTCCACCTGCAGCCGCGGCGGCGCATCCGTCCACAGGCCCTCGGCCAGGTCGCCCGAGCGCAGCGTCCCGCTCGCCTCGGACGCCTCCCTGGTGTCGGGGTCCTGCCAGCGCACGGTGGCCTGGGCGAGCTGGCCGCGGGCGCCCGGCTTGAGCTCGAGCGCGTACAGGGCGGTGACGGAGTGGCCAGGGCCGATCTCGCCGCCGTCGCGGGCGTCGTCGCGGAAGTCCTCCGCCGCCAGCTCCCTGTTCTCGTAGCCGATCAGGCGGTGCCGCTCGACGACCGACGGGTTGAAGACGACCTGGGCCTTGGCGTCGCGGGCGCGCAGCTCGATGGTGGCCGGCAGCTGGGTGGTGAACAGCTTGTCGGCCTCCTCCTGGGTGCTGACGTACACGGCCATGCCGTCGCCGTTGTCGGCGAGCTGCTCCATCAGCTCGTCGCCGTACTCGCGGCCCACGCCGACCGTGAGCAGCGTGACCTGCTTGCCCGCGTAGTCCTTGACCTGGTCGAGCAGGGACTGCCAGCGCGTATCGCCCTGGTTGGCCAGGCCGTCGGAGAGCACGATGACGCGGTTGGTGGCGGCGGGGCGGAACGCCTTGGCCGCCTCCTGGTAGCCGGCGACCAGGCCCGCCTCCAGGTTGGTGCCGCCGCCGATCTCCAGCTCGTCCACGGCGGCGCGCAGCTCGTCCCTGGCGGTCAGCGGGGTCATCGTGGCCAGCACGTCGGCGCCGTCGCTGAACGACACGATGGAGACCTGGTCGCCGGGGGCGAGCTGGTCGAGCAGCTTGTGCAGGGCCGCCTTCACCAGGTCGAGCCGGCCGGGCTCGGCCATCGAGCCGGACACGTCCACGACGAACGTGAGGTTCGCGGGCCGGCGCGCGGCCGGGTCGGAGGCGCGGGTCTGCAGGCCCACCCGCATCACGGCCTCGTCGCGGCCGGGCAGCCTGGCGCCGTCGACGTGCACGGTGAAGCCGTCATCTGACGGTTGCGCGTAGTCCTGCCTGAAGGCGTTGACCCACTCCTCCGGCCGGATCTCGCCGGGCGCCGGCCAGCGGCCCTCCTGGAGGGCGCGGCGGGCGTAGCCGTACGAGGCGGTGTCCACGTCGAGGGCGAACGTGGAGATCTGCGCCGTCGTGGTCTCCTCGTCTTCATCGCCCGCGCTGGGCGCGGGCGAGGCGGAGCGCTGCGATTCCGGTACGGCGGGCTGCCGGGCCGGGGCGGGCCTGTCCGCGCTCGTGGCGTTGCCGCCGGCACCGCCACAGGCCGCCAGACCGAGGAGCGCGATCAGGCCGATGCTCGCCGCCATAGGACGAAGTTTCATCTCCAACACCTCCGAGCCGTACGACGAAATGTCGTTCGTCCCGGCCGGGTCGGTGATGCAAGCGAGCACAAACCGCGATCATCACGTGATGCGCTGTGAAGGGTGAGACCGGTGAGGCGCTCACGCCTTCCAGGCGGGGTCCCGTCCGATGAGCCCCAGGAACCGGTCGAGCGCGGGAGCGTCGCCCGGCACCGGCACCTCCGCCCCGAACACGCCGCGCTCGCGCCCGATGGGCGCCTGCCGCGCGGCGAACTCCAGCAGCACCTCAAGGGTCGCCTCCGGCGCATCGAAGTCGCGGCCGGTGGCCCTGGCGAGGTCCCAGCCGTGCGCCACGAGGTCGGTCAGCGCCATGTTGGCCAGCACCGGCTTGGGCAGCCCGCCCATGGTCTGGCTCACGCCCTCCCAGGTCTCTGGACGCTCCCAGACGGCCAGCATGCGCTCGGCCCGCGCGCGGAAGTCGCCGGTGTACTCCTTCTGCGGGGGGAACCCGCCGTCGGCGCCCGCCGACTCGAACAGGGCGGCGACCCACTCCAGGTGGTTGATCAGCCCCTTGACGTCGTAGTCGGAGCAAGGCGTGGGCAGCGCGAGCTCGTCACCGGACAGGCTCTCCACGAGGTCCGCGGTACGCCCGGCGGCCTCGCGCATCATGATCAGCAGTTCGTTCATGCCGTTCAGCTTGCCAGAGCGCGGTTCTCCACGCGGACGCGCACGGCGAGCAGCACCGCGTTCACCGCCGTGAACGCCAGGGCGGTCACCCAGGCGCTGTGCACCAGGGGCAGCGCGATCCCCTCCGCGACCACGGCCACGTAATTGGGGTGGGGAAAGATCCGGTACGGCCCCCGGTCCACGAGCGGCAGCCCGGGCACCACGACGACGCGGGTGTTCCACTGCCGCCCGAGCGTGCGGATGCACCACCAGCGCAACCCCTGGGCCAGGACGACGACGGCCAGCATGGGCCAGCCGAGCGCGGGCACGAAGGGCCGGTCCGCCAGCCACACCTCGGCGGGCGCGGCGGCCAGCAGCGCCACGTGGAGCAGCACGATGAACGGGTAGTGCCCCCTGCCGTACTCGACGCCGCCCTTCGCGCGGGCCCAGGCGAGGTTGCGCTTGGCCACGACCAGTTCGGCCAGCCGTTCGAGGACGACCAGCCCGATCAGTACGAGGTAGGCGCTCACCAGTGCAGCAGCAGCAACTCGGCGGAGAAGCCGGGGCCGAGCGCCATCAGCACGGCGGGGGTGCCGGGTCGGCCGCGGGTCTCCTGGAGGACGTGGAGCACGGAGACCGACGAGAGGTTGCCGTTCTCGCGCAGGGACCGCCAGGTGACGTCGAGCGCCTTGGGCTGCAGGCCGAGCGTCTGCACGATCTTCTCGATGACCTTGGGGCCGCCGGGATGGCAGATCCAGGTGGCGACCTGCTCGGGGGTCAGGCCGTAGTCGGCGAGGAAAGCCTTGATGTCGGCGGCGAGCACCTGCTCCACGAAGTCGGTCAGGTCGGCGTCCAGGACGATGCGGAAGCCGTGGTCGCCGACGTCCCAGCCCATGAGGTGCTCGGTGTCGGGGTAGAGGCGGCTGCGGGTGGCGACCACCTCGGGCCCCAATCCGCGCCCCGTCGCGACGACGGCGGCGGCGCCGTCGCCGAAGAGGCCGCTCGCGACCAGGTTCGCGATCGAGGTGTCGTCGCGCTGGATGGTCAGCGAGCACAGCTCCACGCAGACCAGCACGGCGACGTGGCCGGGCCAGCCGCGCAGATAGTCGTGCAGGCGCGACAGCCCGGAAGCGCCCGCCGCGCAGCCGAGCCCGAAGACCGGCACGCGTTTCACGTCGGGACGCAGCCCCATGCGCTGGGCGAGCTTGGCGTCGAGCGAGGGTGTGGACACCCCGGTGGTCGAGCAGAACAGCAGGTGATCGACCTTTTCAGGAGGGATGTCGGCCTTGCGCAGGGCGCCGGCGAGTGCCTGCTCGCCGAGGTCGAGCGCGCGCTCGACGTAGGCGTCGTTGGCGCGCGCGAAGGAGTCGAGCTTGGCGTAGTCGGCGAGGGGCAGGGCGAGGTTGCGGCCCTCGACGCCGGTGGCCGTGTGGAACCGGCGGAGCAGCTCCTCGTCGCAGTCGGTCAGCCGGGAGAACGCCTCGGTGATCTCCGCTTGCCCATAGCGATGCTCGGGCAAAACGGTCTGTACTCCCGCAATATGCATATATCTCTCCTGCCGCGGAGAGGCCCCGCCTAACATGCAGCCACGTCCTGCCAGGTCGGCACGGCCGTCAGCGGGTGAGCCGCCAGAGCGAGGTCACCTCGGCGGCGCGGGCGGCGTGCAGCGGGTCGCCGTCGTCCCGGGAGCGATGGTGGCGGGGCGTCACGTCGAGGCGGCCGGCCACCCGCAGGCCCGCCCGCTCGAACGCCTCCAGCAGCTCCGCCCTGCTGCGCAGCCCGAGGTGCTCGGCCAGGTCCGACAGCACGAGCCAGCCCTCCCCCTCGGGCTCCAGGTGCTCGGCCAGCCCGTCGAGGAACCCGCGCAGCATGCGCCCGCCCAGGTCGTAGACGGCGTGGTCGAGCGGCGAGACCGGCTTGGCGGGCAGCCACGGCGGGTTGCAGACTACCAGCGGCGCCCGCCCCGGCGGGAACAGGTCGGTCCGCACCACCTCGACCCGCTCGGCCAGCCCGAGCCTGGCGACGTTCTCGCCGGCGCAGGCGACGGCCCGCTCGTCGAGGTCGGTGGCCACCACCCGGCGCACCCCGCGCCTGGCCAGCACGGCCGCCAGCACACCCGTGCCGGTGCCGACGTCGAAGGCCAGCCGGTCGGTGGGCAGCGGCGCCTCGGCCACCAGGTCCACGTATTCGCCCCTGATCGGGGAGAAGACGCCGTGGTGGGGGTGGATGCGGGCGTCGAGTGCGGGCACGTGCACGCCCTTGATCCGCCACTCGTGCGCTCCGATCAGGCCGAGCAGCTCGCGCAGCGGGCCCACCGCGGGCGGCGCGTGCGGGCCGTGCACCGCCGCGCACGCCTCCCGTACGTCGGGCGCGCGGCGCAGCGGCACCACGTGGTCGGCGTCGTACGGGATGAGCAGCATGCCGAGCGTGCGGGCGCGCTGCGACCGGGCCTGGCGGTGGCGGTGGAAGCCGCTGCCGGGAGCGGCCG
The DNA here is from genome assembly GCF_040677005.1 of Nonomuraea sp. NPDC049421. Lineage (NCBI taxonomy): Bacteria > Bacillati > Actinomycetota > Actinomycetes > Streptosporangiales > Streptosporangiaceae > Nonomuraea > Nonomuraea sp. NPDC049421. The sequence goes on along the minus strand of NZ_JBFAQA010000017.1, from coordinate 67,985 downwards.
GCTTGCAGCGCCGGTCCATCGCCGACAGCAGCTGCCGCGCGTTGTGGAAGTCGCCCTGCCACAGCAGCGCGGTGCCCTCACAGGCCAGCTTGTACGCGGTGTCGGCCTTGGTACGGTCGTCGGCGACCACCACCCGGGCGGGCGGCGGCGCGCCCAGCACGGATCGCCACGGCGCCGATCGTCGGAGTCCTGCCTCGGTCCACTGGATCATCAGAACTCGACCGTTTCACGAGCGGCACCCGCACGGCCACCGTTTTACCGCTCAGAACGTGTGGTCGAAGGTGTACGAGTGGGTGCCGTCGGGGGCGATGGAGATGGCGATCTCGCCCCTGAGGCCGCGCAGCCCGCCCGTCGCCGAGTCCGGCACGACCCGGACGCTCAGCGACTGCGCGCCTTCGTCGCTCACGGCGTCGTGCTGCACCACGAAGGTGCCCGACCGGCCGTGCAGGGTGCCCTCGATGCGTTCCATCGCCACGTACGAGCGGGAATTCTCGACCGGCGTGGCGGTCGCCAGCATGGTGACGACGCTGGTGCCGGTCAGGTCGCCGTGCCAGGTCTTGTCGATGGTCACGAGCCCGATCGAGACGCCGTCGCTTTCGTGGAGGGGCGGCTGCGGCGTCACACTGACGAGGTCGAAGGTGCCTTTCGCTGTCATGTGGCCATAGTGGCAGCCATACTTGTCAGATCTTGTCAGGTACCCGCGAGGCGTTCCACGACCGGGGCGAAGGCGTCCATGAACTGGGCGTTCACCGAGATGTAGGAGACGCCGAGCGCGTCGCGGCGGCGCAGCAGCGTGTCGGCCATCTGCCGGGGTGTGCCGACGAGGACGCCCGTGCCGCCCGCGCCGAAGCGGCTCACGACCCAATCGGGGGGCCGCTCGCCGGCGTAGGCGAGGTTCATGGCCAGCTCCAGGTCGTGGAAGCGGTCGCCGGACAGTTCGTACAGCTCGTCCAGCTTGGCCGCCACCTGCTCCTCCGTGTGCTGCGCCGGCACGCCGAGCGCGATCGTGCCGGCCCTGCGCGCGGCCAGGCGCAGCAGCCTGGTGCCGGACGCGGCCACCAGGATCGGCACGTCCTCCGGCACGTCCTCCACGGCGTCGATGGTCCGCGCGAGCCGCTCGACGCGCTCGCCCGGCGTGCCGTAGGGCAGGCCGAGCGCCGCCGCGTCCCGCTCGGCGTCCGGCCGCCCCGCGCCGAGTCCCAGCTCGAACCGGCCGCCGCTGAGCGCCTGCAGGGTCTCGCTCTCCCACGCGACCGCGCGCGGGGTGCGGTTGGCGACGCTCAGCACGTACGTGCCGACGCGCAGGGTCGTCGTGGCCGCGGCCGCCGCGGCGAGGGCGGGGAACGGCGAGAACGTCCCCAGCGTGTCGGGCGCCAGCAGGGTCGCGTAGCCCAGGCTCTCGGCCCGGCGGGCGAGGCCGGTCCACGCGCCGGCGTCGGGAGCTCGTCCGGCTACCGTGCCGAACCTGAACGGGTGATCGGTCATGCCTTCACGATCGCCCGAAGGCGGGCCCCGGCACATCCTCTCCAGGACCCGCGCCCGGCTACGTCAGGGAGCGCACCTCCCGCCGCCGCGCTACTCCCCCAGCAGTACGCGGGTGAACGCGTTGCCGAACTTGCCGGCGGGGTCGAGCCGGTGCACCAGCGACCTGAACCGCTCAGGGCACTCGGGGAACCGGGTGAACAGCTTGCCCCAGTGCGGCCGCGGGTCGAACGGCGCCAGCGTCTCCTCCACCAGCTCCAGCACGGGCATGACGGTGGCGACGTCCCTGACCCAGGTGAAGTGGATGCCGACGGTGTCGCGGCCGTTGAAGGGGCTCAGCCACAGGTCGTCGGCGGCGATCGTGCGGATCTCGGAGATCTGCAGGGCCGGGCGGATGCGCTCGCCGATCGCGAACAGCTCGCGCAGCGCCTTGACCGCGTGCTCCCTGGGCAGCAGCAGCTCCGACTGCAGCTCGTCGCCCGCGCCGCTGGGCGGGGAGTCGGCGCGGAAGTGCGGCAGCCGGTCGTACCAGGGGCCGGGGACGCCGAGCTGGCCGGTGCAGGTGTCGGCCGGCATCGTGGGCAGCGGGTGGCGGGGGCCGTCGGCGGGGGTGGTGCCGTACCAGTCGGGGCCGGTCAGCTCGTCCTCGCGCTTGAGCCAGACGCGGGTGTCGCGGAAGTCGGTGAACAGGCTCACGCTGTAGCCGCTAGCCATGATGGCCTCGAAGTCGGCGAGCGCGTCCTGGGTCAGGCCCTCGCGGACGTACTGGCGCAGCTCGAAGGCGGGCACCAGGTCGAGCGTGAGCGAGGTGACGACGCCGAGCGCGCCGAGCGAGACCACGGCGCCGGCGAAGTCGGCGTCGCCCCGCGCGAGCGTCAGCGCGGAGCCGTCGGCGGTGACCAGGTCGATCGAGGAGACGGCGGCGGCCAGGCCCGGCTGGGTGACGCCGGAGCCGTGGGTGCCGGTCGCGACCGAGCCCGCGACGGAGATGTGCGGCAGCGAGGCCATGTTCGCCAGCGCGAACCCGGCCTGGTGCAGCAGCGGCGCGAGCCTGGCGTAGGTGGTGCGGGCGCCGACGCGCACCTTGGCGGCGGCGCTGTCGATCTCCACGAGCTCGGGCATGCGGTCCAGCACCACGAGGTCACCGGCGGTGTCGGCGACGTGGTTGAAGGAGTGGCCGCTGCCGAGCGCCCGTACGCTGCTGCTGCCCGCGACGAGCCGCCGCAGCTCGTCGAGGGACGTCGGATGATGGACTTCTTTAGCGTGGAATGTGGTGTTTCCCGCCCAATTGGTCAGCGTCACGCGCTTCACCTTCCCACAACCCTTCCCACCAGGTCACGGCGGGTGCCGCGAGTTCCCGCGCGGCCGCTCAAGGCGCGGGAACTCGCGGACGATCAGAGACCCTGGGCCAGCCGGTAGTACGCCTGGTTCCAGCGCAGCTCCTTGGCGAAGCGCTCGGTCGTGGTGTCGGCGTCGATGATCACCAGCTCCACGCCCAGCATCTCGGCCAGGTCCGTCAGCTCCTCGCGGCCCACCGCCTGCGACAGCACGGTGTGGTGCGGGGCGCCGGCGGTCAGCCACGACTCGGTGGAGGTGCGCAGGTTCGGCCGCGGGCGCCACACGGCGCGCGCCACCGGCAGCTTGGGCAGCGGCTGCGGCGGCGTCACCACGTCGATCTCGTTGGCCACCAGCCGGAACCTGTCACCCATGTCGGCCAGGCCCACCACGATGCCGGGGCCCGGCTCGGCGTCGAACACCAGCCGCACCGGGTCCTCGCGGTCGCCGATGCCGAGCGGGTGGATCTCGCACGACGGCGTGCCTGACGCGATCGACGGGCACACCTCCAGCATGTGGGCGCCGAGGATGAGCTCCTCGCCCGGCGTCATGTCGTAGGTGTAGTCCTCCATGAAGGACGTGCCGCCCTGGCCGCCGGTCATCGCCTTCAGCGTGCGCAGCAGCACCGAGGTCTTCCAGTCGCCCTCGCCGCCGAAGCCGTAGCCGTCGGCCATCAGCCGCTGCACGGCCAGGCCGGGGAGCTGGCGCAGGCCGCCGAGGTCCTCGAAGTTCGTGGTGAACGCCCTGAAGCCGCCCGCCTCCAGGAAGCCGCGCAGGCCCAGCTCGATCCTGGCCGCGTAACGCAGCGAGTCGTTGCGGTCGCCGAGCAGCTCGGGGGCGACGCGGTACTGCTCCTCGTACTCCTTCACCAGCGCGGTCACGTCCGCCTCGGAGGCGGCGTCCACGGCCTCGACCAGGTCGTTGACCCCGTAGGTGTTGACCGAGACGCCGAAGCGCAGCTGCGCCTCCACCTTGTCGCCCTCGGTCACCGCCACGTCGCGCATGTTGTCGCCGAAGCGGGCCAGCCTGAGCGTGCGCAGCTCGGCCAGGCCCGTCGCCGCCCGGTGCCAGGCGAGGATGCGCTGCCCCACGGCCGGGTCGCTGACGTGCCCCGCCACGGTCTTGCGCGGCACGCCCAGCCGCGTCTGGATGAACCCGAACTCCCGGTCGCCGTGCGCGGCCTGGTTGAGGTTCATGAAATCCATGTCGATGGTCGCCCACGGCAGCTCGACGTTGGCCTGCGTGTGCAGGTGCAGCAGCGGCTTGCGCAGCGCGTCCAGCCCGGCGATCCACATCTTGGCCGGGGAGAACGTGTGCATCCACGTGATCACGCCGGCGCACTCGTCGTCGGCGTTGGCCTCCAGCATCACGCGCCGGATGGCCGCGGCGTCGGTCAGGACGGGCTTCCACTCCACCGGCAGGGGCAGCTGCTCGGCGATGCGCCGCGACTGCTCGGCCACCTGGCGCAGCGTGTCCTCGCCGTACAGTCCCTGGCTGCCGGTCAGAAACCAGATCTTCAACGCGGGCTCCTCTGTCCGTAGACGTTCTGATAGCGGTCGTACAGGCGGTCGATGTCGTCCTGCGCGATGGGCAGCGGGTCGCCGAGCTGGCGGGCCACGTGCACCGTACGCGCCACGTCCTCGCACATCACGGCGGCCTTCACCGCGGCCTTGGCGTCCTTGCCGATGCTGAACACGCCGTGGTTCTGCATCAGCACGGCCTTGGAGCGGTGGCCCTTGAGCGTCTCGACGATGCCCTGGCCGATCGAGTCGTCGCCGATGAGCGCGAACGGCCCCACCGGGATCTCGCCGCCGAACTCGTCGGCCATCGCGGTCAGCACGCACGGGATCGCCTCGCCGCGGGCGGCCCACGCCGAGGCGTACGTGGAGTGGGTGTGCACGACGCCGCCCACGTCCGGCATGTTGCGGTAGACGTACGCGTGCGCGGCGGTGTCGCTGGACGGCGAGTGCTCGCCCTCGACCAGGTTGCCGTCGAGGTCGCAGACGACCATGTTCTCCGGCGTCAGCTCGTCGTAGGAGACCCCCGACGGCTTGATGACGAACAGGTCCTCGCCGGGGACGCGGCCCGACACGTTGCCGGCCGTCCACGCCACGAGGTTGTAGCGGACCAGCTCGGCGTGCAGGTCCGCGACGGTCCTGCGGAGGGTGGTCAGATCGGGGGTGGTCATGCGCTTGCCTCGTTCCTGATCGCGCGCAGCGTGTGCAGCATCCGTCCGTCGGCGAAGAAGTCGTGCAGCCTGCGGTACTCGGCGTAGAGCCGGTCGTAGGCGTCGGCGCGGGCCGGGTCGGGCTCGTACGCCCGCTCGGTGCGCTTGCCCATCGCCGCGGCGGCCTCTTCGATGGAGGCGTAGGCGCCGGCGGCGACGGCGGCGTGGATGGCCGAGCCGAGCGCGGGCCCCTGGTCGGAGCCGATGACCGACAGCGGGCGGCGCAGCACGTCGGCGTAGACCTGCATGAGGAAGGGGTTCTTGAGCAGCCCGCCGGCCACCACGAACTCCTCGACCGGCACGCCCGACCGCTCGAACGTCTCGACGATCATCCTGGCGCCGTAGGCCGTGGACTCGATGAGCGCCCGGTAGACGTCCTCGGGCCTGGTGGCCAGGGTCTGGCCGACGATCACGCCGGACAGGTTGTGGTCGACCAGCACCGAGCGGTTGCCGCCGAACCAGTCGAGCGCGACCAGCCCGTGCTGCCCGACGGCCTGCTTCTCGGCGAGCGCGGTGAGCTCGTCGTGGCCCTCGGTCCCGAAGGAGTCCACGAACCAGCCGAAGATGTCGCCGACCGCGGACTGCCCGGCCTCGTAGCCCCACAGGCCCGGCACGATGCCGTCCTGGACGACGCCGCACATGCCGGGCACCTCGGCCAGCCGGTCGCTGGGCATGATGTGGCAGGTGGAGGTGCCCATGATGGCGACCATCTGGCCGGGCCGCACGGCGTCGGCGGCGGCCGCGGTGACGTGGGCGTCCACGTTGCCGACGGCCACGGCGGCGCCCTCGGGGAGGCCGGTCCACTCGGCGGCCCGCGCGGTCAGCCGGCCGGCCAGGCCGCCCAGCGGAGCCAGCGTGACGCCGCCCACGTCGTCGCCGACCTGCCCGGTGGCGAGCTTGGCGGTGAAGTCGGCGAAGCCGGGGTTCAGCTCGGCGAGGAACTCCCGCGACGGGTAGCCGCCGTCCTGGAAGACGCCCTTGTAGCCGACGGTGCAGATGTTGCGGCTCTCGACGCCGGTCAGCTGCCAGATGATCCAGTCGGCGGCCTCGATCCAGCGCTCGGTCCTGGCGTAGACCTCGGGGGCCTCCTCCAGCAGCTGCAGCGCCTTGGCGAACTCCCACTCGGAGGAGATCTTGCCGCCGTAGCGGGGCAGCCAGCTCTCGCCGCGGCGCGCGGCCAGCTCGTTGATGCGGTCGGCGTGCGGCTGGGCGGCGTGGTGCTTCCACAGCTTGGGCCAGGCGTGCGGCTCGTCCGGCGTCTCGAAGCACAGCGGCGTGCCGCCGGCCGTGGTCGGGAGGACGGTGCAGGCGGTGAAGTCGGTGCCGATGCCGACGACGTCGGCGGCCGGCACCCCCGCCGCGGCGATGGCCTGCGGGACTGCGATCTTTATGACGTCGATCCAGTCCTGCGGCGACTGCAGCGCCCAGTCGGGGCCGAGGCGCACGTCGGTGCCGGGCAGGGTCTGCTCGATGACGCGGTGGGCGTACTCGTGGACGGCGCTGCCCAGCTCGGCGCCGTCGCTCACGCGTACGACGACGGCACGCCCTGAGAGCGTGCCGAAGTCCACTCCGACGACGTACTTGTTAGCGTTCACATTGAACTCCAGGGGTTTCCGGGGGCATGCCCCATCATCTACCGGACAGGGGCGGTGCTGGCCCGCACCACGAAGCTCGGCCGCACGACCAGGCGCTCGAACGCGGTCGGGCCCACGTCGATCTGCCGCAGCAGCACCTCGATGCAGTGCCGGCCCACCACGTCGAAGTCCTGCCTGACCGTGGTGAGCGGCGGCGAGAAGAACTCCGACTCGGGGATGTCGTCGAAGCCGACCACGCTCATCTGGTCGGGCACCCGCACTCCCTTCTCGGACAGGGCGCGCAGCACGCCGAGCGCCATCTGGTCGTTGGCCGCGAAGACGGCGGTGACGCCGTCCATCGCGGCCAGGCTCTTGCCCGCCTCGTAGCCGGCGCGCGGGCTCCAGTCGCCGGCCAGCGGCTCGGGCACCGGCCTGCCCGCCTCCTCCAGCGCCGAGCGCCAGCCCTCGAGGCGGCCCTCGGTCTCCAGCCAGTCGTGCGGGCCGCTGACGTGCCAGACCGTCTCGTGGCCCTGGTCGAGCAGATGGCGGGTGGCGAGCCTGGCCCCCTCCGCCTGGTCGATGCAGACCACCGACACGTCGGCGCTGTGGGTGCCCTCGACCGCGACGGCCGGCATGCCAGGGGGCAGGCTCTCCAGTGCGCGACCGGCCGAGCGCTGCGGCGCCACCACCACGACGCCGTCCACGCCCTGCTCGGCCAGGTAACCGATGGCGTCGCGGACACTGGCGGTGTCGAGCGACTTCAGGCTGACGATGCTGACGAAGTAGCCGGCCGTCCGTGCCGCCTGCTCGATTCCGTAGATCGTGCTGGCCGGGCCGTACAGGGTGGTGTCGAAGCTGACCACGCCGAGGGTGCGCGAGCGCTTGGTGACCAGGGCGCGGGCGACGAGGTTACGGCGGTAGCCGAGCCGGCTGATCGCCTCCTCCACCCGCGCGCGGGTGTCGGGCCTGACGTTGGGGTGGTCGTTGAGCACCCGGGAGACCGTCTGATGCGACACGCCCGCCTCCTTGGCCACGTCGGCCATGACCGGCAGGCGACGCTTCGGTGTCGTCACGGTCTCTCCTTTCGCTCTGGGGGATCTTACTCAGGGGAGCCCGGGTACCGGATCTTGGTGCCACGGGCTCCCCCGAGCCGTCAGCGGCCGGCGCCCGCCCTGCGCTTGGTCCACACGTCGAACGCGACGGCGGCCAGCAGCACCGCGCCCTTGACGAGCATGACCCGCTCGCTCGGGGAGCCGATCAGCGACATGCCGTTGTTGATGACGGCCATGATGAGGCCGCCGGTGATCGCGCCGACCACCTTGCCGACGCCGCCCTGCACGGCCGCGCCGCCGATGAACGCCGCGGCGATCGCGTCCAGCTCGAAGCTGTTGCCCGCGGTCGGGCCCGCCTGGTTGAGCCGGCCGGCGAAGATGATGCCGGCGATGGCCGACAGCACGCCCATGTTCACGAAGATCCAGAACACGACCGACTTGACCTTCACGCCGGACATGATCGCGGCCTGCAGGTTGCCGCCGATGGCGTAGATCTGCCGGCCGAAGACCGTGCGGTTGGCCATCAGCGAGTACGCCAGCACGAGGATCGCCAGCAGCACCAGCACCCACGGCAGGTTCTTGAACCTGGCCAGCTGCACGACCAGGAACAGGATCAGCGCGGTCCCCGCCGCCAGCTTCAGCACGAACAGCGCCATGGGCTCGACCGACTGGCCGTACCCCTTGCGCGCGGCGCGGGCCCGCCACTGGGCGGTGAACATGCCGGCGATCGCGATGATGCCGATGAGCAGGCTGAACAGGTCGGCGCCGCCGAGCGGGCCGAGGCCGACGTTGCCGAGGTAGCCGTCGGTGAAGCCGTTGGCCAGCGTACGGACCTGGTCGGGGAACGGGCCGATGCCCTGGTTGCCGAGCACGGTCAGCGTCAGCGCGCGGAACAGCAGCATGCCGGCCAGCGTCACGATGAACGCCGGGATGCCGAAGTACGCGATCCAGTAGCCCTGCCATGCGCCGATCAGCGCGCCCGCCACCAGCGTGGCGAGCAGGGCCAGCGGCCACGGCCAGCCCATGTTGACCATCAGCACCGCGGCCAGCGCTCCCGTGACCGCCACCACCGAGCCGACCGACAGGTCGATGTGCCCGGCGATGATGACCAGGATCATCCCGATCGCCAGGATCAGGACGTAGGAGTTCTGGACGATGATGTTGGAGATGTTCTGCGGCGTGAGCAGCGCGCCGTCGGTGAGCACCGAGAACAGCACGACGATCAGTGCGAAGGCGATGTAGATGCCGCTGGAGCGCAGGTTGAGCGATATGCCGCCGAGTGACACCCGGCCCGGCTGCTTGGGCGCTCCTCCGTCGCCCGCGGCGCCGGCCTCACGCAGGCCGGTGGGCGTGATGCTGCTCATGGGAGCTACTCCTGTCCCTTGGTCATGAGATACATGAGGCTTTCCTGGGTGGCCTCCTGGCGGGGTACCTCGCCGGTGATGCGTCCTTCGGAGAGTGCGTAGATGCGGTCGCACAGGCCGAGCAGCTCGGGGAGCTCAGAGGAGATCACGAGCACGGCCTTGCCCTCGTCGGCGAGCCGGTTGATGATCGTGTAGATCTCGTACTTGGCGCCGACGTCGATGCCCCGGGTGGGCTCGTCGAGGATGAGCACGTCCGGCTCGGTCATGATCCACTTGGACAGCACGACCTTCTGCTGGTTGCCGCCGCTGAGCTGGCCCACGACGCTGCCGACGCTCGGGGCCTTGATGTTCATGCTCTTGTGGAACTCCTCGGCGACCCGGTACTCCTCGTTCTCGTTCACCCAGCCGCGCTTGGCCAGGCCCTTGAGCCCGGCGGCGCTGATGTTGGTCTTGATGTCCTGGATGAGGTTGAGCCCGTAGCGCTTGCGGTCCTCGGAGGCGTACGCGATGCCGTGGTTGATCGCGTCCTGCACGTTGCGGATCTCGATCGGCTTGCCGTCCTTGAAGACCTTGCCGGAGATGTGCACCCCGTACGTGCGCCCGAACAGGCTCATCGCCAGCTCGGTGCGCCCGGCCCCCATGAGCCCGGCCAGCCCGACGATCTCGCCGCGCCGCAGCATCAGGGAGGCGCCGTCGACGACCTTGCGGTCCGGCTGGTTCGGGCTGAACACCGTCCAGTCCTCGATGCGCAGCGCCTCGTCGCCGATCGTCGGCTCGTGCGGCGGGAAGCGGTTGTCCAGCGCCCGGCCGACCATGCCCGCGATGATGCGGTCCTCGGTGACGGCGTCGGTGGCCATGTCCAGCGTCTCGATCGTGCGGCCGTCGCGGATGATCGTGACGGCGTCGGCGATCGCGGTCACCTCGTTGAGCTTGTGCGAGATGATCACGCAGGTGATGCCCTCGTCGCGCAGCCCGCGCAGCAGGTCGAGCAGGTGCGCGGAGTCGTCGTCGTTGAGCGCCGCGGTGGGCTCGTCGAGGATGAGCAGCTTCACCTTCTTCGACAGCGCCTTGGCGATCTCGACGAGCTGCTGCTTGCCCACGCCGATGTCGGAGATCGACGTGGTCGGGTTCTCCCGCAGGCCGACCCGCTTCATCAACTCGGCGGCCTCGTAGTTGGTGCGGTTCCAGTCGATGAAGCCGCGGCTGGCGCGCTCGTTGCCGAGGAAGATGTTCTCGGCGATCGACAGCTGCGGGCTGAGTGCCAGCTCCTGGTGGATGATGACGATGCCGGCGTGCTCGCTGTCGCGGATGCCGCCGAACTCGCAGCGCCGCCCCTCGAAGAAGATCTCGCCCTCGTAGTCCCCGTGCGGGTAGACCCCGGACAGGACCTTCATCAGCGTCGACTTCCCTGCGCCGTTCTCGCCGCAGATGGCGTGGATCTCGCCGTGCCGCACCGACAGGTTGACGTCCTGGAGCGCTTTGACGCCGGGGAACGTCTTGGTGATCCCGCTCATCCGCAAGATGTGCTCGGTCATATGCCCCTCGCGTTCAGGGAGAGCCCCCGGGAACGGTCGTCCCCAGGGGCACGGTCCCTTACTTGAGCTGGTCCTCGGTGTAGTAGTTGCCGCCGACGATGACGTCCTTGTAGTTGCTCTTGTCGACGATCACCGGGTCGAGCAGGTACGAGGGCACGACCTTGTTGCCGTTGTCGTAGTCCTTGGTGTTGTTCACCTCGGGCTGCTGGCCCTTGAGGACGGCGTCGGCCATCTTCACCGTCTGCTCTGCGAGCTTGCGGGTGTCCTTGAAGATCGTGGAGTACTGCTCGTCGGCGATGATCGACTTCACCGACTGGAGCTCGGCGTCCTGGCCGGTCACGATCGGGTACGGCTTGCCGTAGCCGGAGCTCTTCAGCGCCGACAGGATGCCGATGGACAGGCCGTCGTAGGGGGACAGCACGCCGTCGACCTTGGTGGAGCCGGTGTAGGTCTTGGTGATGATGTCCTCCATGCGCTTCTGCGCCGTGGCGGGGTCCCACCGCAGGATGGCGGCCTGCTTGAAGTCGGTCTGGCCGCTCTTGATCACCAGGGTGCCGTCGTCGATCTTCGGCTGGAGCACCGACATGGCGCCGTTCCAGAAGAACGTGGCGTTGTTGTCGTCGGGCGAGCCGCCGAACAGCTCGACGTTGAACGGGCCCTTCTTGCCGTCCTCGACGCCGAGGCCCTTGAGCAGGGAGGTCGCCTGCTGCACGCCGACCTTGAAGTTGTCGAAGGTGGCGTAGTAGTCGACGTTGGGGCTGTTGCGGATCAGCCGGTCGTAGGCGATGACCGGGATCTTCGCGTCGGCGGCCTGCTGCAGCTGGGAGGTGATCGCGGTGCCGTCGATCGAGGCGATGATCAGGAGCTTGGCGCCCTTGGTGATCTGGTTCTCGATCTGGTTGGCCTGCGTCGGGATGTCGTTCTCGGCGTACTGGAGGTCGACCTTGTAGCCGAGCTGCTCGAGCTGCTTCTTGACGTTGTCGCCGTCATGGATCCAGCGCTCGGAGGACTTGGTCGGCATCGTGACGCCGATCAGGGCGCCGGCGTTGCCTGCCGCGGCCGATGTCGAGGCTTCGGCGTCGACGGTCTTCGTGCTCGATCCGCACGCCGTCATGGTCGCGGCGAGCGCGATGGCCGACACCACGCCCCCGATTCGTCCCAACCTCATGAGTGTCCCTTTCCATAGGGGTCGCGGCAGCGCTGGAACGCGGCTGCTGCCGGGTAAAGTGAGGAGATTCAGCCACAGAACGTGACGAATCAGAACAAAGTTCACACCTGCTTCGCCCGATTGTTATCGCTAACAAAGACTATGTCAACGCCGGGGCATAACCTGATGGTAACTTTCCAGTCGGATGCTCGGGCCCTCGATCTTCGTCCTGACCAGGCATGACGCCTGCCCGGCCGGCCGATTGGGCAGGTTTCTTTCCGGTTACCCCCTCCTCACCTCCGTGTTCGTACGGAGAACAGCCGCTGCAGGAGGATGAAGACGAAGAGCAACATGCCGATGACGATCTTCGTCCACCACGACGACAGCGTCCCCTCGAAGCTGAGGATGGTCTGGATCAGGCCCAGCACGAGCACGCCGAGCACGGTCCCCAGCAGGAACCCGGTGCCGCCGGTCAGCAGCGTGCCGCCGATGACCACCGCCGCGATCGCGTCCAGCTCCATGCCCACCGCGTGCAGGCCGTAACCGGAGAGCATGTAGAACGACAGCAGCACTCCGCCGAGCGCCGAGCAGAACCCGCTGATCGTGTAGACCATGATCTTCGTCCGGCCCACCGGCAGCCCCATGAGCAGCGCCGACTGCGCGTTGCCGCCCGTCGCGTGGACCGACCGGCCGAAGCGGGTGTAGTGCAGCACGTACGCCGCCACCGCGACCACCACGAGCGCGATCACCACGCTCGGCGAGATCCACAGATCGGCGAACAGATCGACCCTGGTCTGCGCGAACGCCGTGAACGTGGCGTCCCTGATGGGGATCGAGTCGGTGCCGATCGTGTAGCAGAGCCCGCGCGCCAGGAACATGCCCGCCAAGGTCACGATGAACGGCTGGATGTCGAAGGCGTGCACGATGTACCCCATCACCAGCCCGAGCCCGGCCCCGATGGCCAGCACCAGCGGCACCACGAGGTACGGCGGCCACCCGGGCCCCGACACGAGGCTGGCCGCGATCATCGTCGACAGCGCCACCACCGACCCCACCGACAGGTCGATGCCCCCCGTCAGGATCACGAACGTCATCCCCACCGCCACCACCAGCAGGAACGCGTTGTCGATGAAGACGTTGAGAATGACCTGCCCGTGCGCGAACCCCTCGTAGCGGATCCCGCCCGCCACGAACATGGCCACGAACAGGCAGCCGGTCACCAGGACCGGCAGATACTTCGCCGGCACCGGCACCCGCCCGAGCGCCGCCGTCCCGCTCATCGTGCTCATGACCTCACTCCGTCCGGCGTGCTCGTGGCCTCACTGGGTGCCGCCGCCGTGGCCGGCGGGCCCGGCGGCGCGGCGCGCCCGCGCCGCCGCATCACCTTGGCGCGGAACGCCGGCGACTGGATCAGGCAGACCGCGGTCACGACCAGCGCCTTGAACAGCAGCGTCGTCTCCGGCGGCACGCCGATCGAATAGATGGTGGTGGTCAGCGTCTGGATGATGAGCGCGCCCAGCACCGTGCCGCCGAGCGAGAAGCGCCCGCCGGCCAGCGACGTGCCGCCGATCACCACGGCCAGGATCGCGTCCAGCTCGATCCACAGGCCGGCGTTGTTGCCGTCGGCGCTGGAGACGTTCGAGCTGATCATCAGGCCCGCGACGCCCGCGCACAGGGCGGCGAAGGCGTAGACCATGACGATGATGCCGCGCGACCTGATGCCGGCCAGCCTGCTCGCCTCGGCGTTGCCGCCGACCGACTCGATCAGCATGCCGAGCGCCAGCCGCCTGGTCAGGAACGCGGTGATCGCGAGCACCGCCACCACGATGAGGATGCCGAACGGCACGGTCAGGAAGTAGCCGCCGCCGATCACCTTGTACGCCGGGCTGTTGACGGTGATGATCTGCCCGTCGGTGATGAGCTGGGCCAGCCCGCGCCCGGCCACCATGAGGATCAGCGTGGCGATGATCGGCTGGATGCCGATGCCGGCGACCAGGAACCCGTTCCATACGCCGAGCACCAGGCACAGCCCGAGCGCCAGCGCCACCGCGGTGAACAGGCTCGCCTCCTCGCTGATGAGCAGGCAGGCCAGCGCGCCCGAGATGGCCACCACCGAGCCGACCGACAGGTCGATGCCGCCGGTCGCGATGACCAGCGTCATGCCGAGCGAGACCAGGATGAGCGGCGCGCCGAAGCGCAGGATGTCGATCAGGCTGCCGTACAGGTGGCCGTCCTTGACCTCGATCGAGAAGAAGCCGGGCGTGAAGAACACGTTCAGCGCCAGCAGCAGGGCCAGCACCACGACCGGCCACATCAGGCGTCTCATGAGGCCCGCCCTCCGCTCGCGATCGTCTCCATCAGCACGTCGGTCGTCAGCTCGGCGTCGTTGGGCAGCTCGGCCACCAGCCGCCGGTCACGCAGCACCTCGACCTTGTGGCTGAGCCGCAGCACCTCCTCCAGCTCCGCCGAGATGAACAGCACCGCCATCCCGCCGTCCGACAGCTCCGCCACCAGGCGCTGGATCTCGGTCTTCGCGCCGACGTCGATGCCGCGGGTCGGCTCGTCGAGGATGAGCAGCCTGGGCTCCAGGATCAGCCACCTCGCCAGCACCACCTTCTGCTGGTTGCCGCCGCTGAGGTCGCGGACCAGGTGCTCGGGGTTGGGCGGGCTGATGTTGAGCGCCTTGATGTACCTGCCGACCAGCTCGTCCTGCTGGTCGCGGGGCACCGGCCTGGTCCAGCCCCTGGTGGCCTGCAGGGCCAGGATGATGTTCTCGCGGACGGTGAGGTCGGGGATCAGGCCGTCGGTCTTGCGGTTCTCCGAGCAGAACGCGATCTTGTGGGTCATCGCCGTGCGCGGCGTGCGTAAGGACGCCGGTGCGCCGCCGACCGCGATCTCGCCCGTGCTCGCGTGGTCGGCGCCGAACAGCAGCCGGGCGATCTCCGTACGGCCGGAGCCGAGCAGCCCGGCCAGCCCCACCACCTCGCCTTCGTGGATGGTCAGGCTGAACGGCTCGATCGCCCCGGTACGCCCCAGCTCGCGCGCCTCGACCAGCGGCGTCTCGGACACCGTGGCCGTGCCGTGCAGCCGCTCCAGCGCGGCCAGCTCCTTGCCGATCATCTTCGCGACCAGCTCGACCTGCGGCAGCTCGCGGGTGGCGTACTCGCCGACCAGCCGGCCGTTGCGCAGGATCGTCATGCGGTCGGAGATCTCGTAGATCTGGTCGAGGAAGTGCGAGACGAACAGGATCGCGATGCCCTCCTCCTTCAGCCGCCGCATCACCCTGAACAGCTGGCGCACCTCGTCGGCGTCGAGGCTGGAGGTCGGCTCGTCCAGGATCAGCACCCTGGCGTCGATGTCGATCGCCCGCGCGATCGCCACCATCTGCTGGACGGCCAGCGAGTACGACGACAGCGGCGCCGCCACGTCCAGCTCCAGCTCCAGCCGGGCCAGCAGCTCACCGGCGCGGGCCCGCATGCGCCGCCAGTCGATGCGGCCGAGGCGGCGCGGCTCCCTGCCGAGCAGGATGTTCTCGGCCACGGACAGATTCGTGCAGAGGTTGACCTCCTGGTAGACCGTGCTGATGCCGGCCTGCTGCGCCTCCAGCGGGCTGGCGAACGCCACCGGCGCGCCGCCCAGCTCGATCGTGCCGGCGTCGGCGGCGTACACGCCGGTGAGCACCTTGATCAGGGTGGACTTGCCCGCCCCGTTCTCGCCCATCAGCGCGTGCACCTCGCCGGGCAGCAGCCGCAGGTTCACGCCGTCCAGGGCCGTCACCCCCGGAAACCTCTTGCCGATCCCGCTCATCGTCAGGACCGGCGCGGGTACGGCCATGTGCCTTTCCCCTTCCGTTGGGGCGGCGGCCCGGGCGCCTGCTCCGGGCCGCCGCTCGTCGTCGTCACGCCCCGCAGGTCAGTACTGGCGGGAGGGCAGCGCCTCCTTGGCCTGCTCCTGGGTGAACGTGGTCTCCTCTGTCACCACCCGGGTCGGCACCTCCCCGCCCGCGACGACCTTCTTGGCGAGGTCCATGAGCTGCGGGCCGAGCAGCGGCGAGCACTCGACGATGTAGTTGATCTTCCCGTCGGCGAGCGCCTGCATGCCGTCCTTCACCGCGTCCACGGTGATGATCTTGATGTCCTTGCCGGGCACCTTGCCCGCGCCCTCGATCGCCTCGATGGCGCCGAGTCCCATGTCGTCGTTGTGGGCGTAGAGGACGTCGATGTCGGGGTTGGACTTCAGGAAGGCCTCCATGACCTCCTTGCCCTTGGCCCTGGTGAAGTCGCCGGTCTGCGAGGCGATGATCTTGAACTTCGCGTCGGCCTGGATGACCTCGGCGAAGCCGGCCTTGCGGTCGTTGGCCGGGGCCGAGCCGGTCGTGCCCTGCAGCTCGACGATGTTCACGGTGTCGGAGGAGTCCTTGTACTCCTCGACCAGCCACTGGCCGGCCTTCTTGCCCTCCTCGATGAAGTCGGAGCCGAGGAAGGTCTTGTAGAGGGAGGTGTCCTGGGAGTCGACCGCGCGGTCGGTCAGGATGACCGGGATCTTCGCGTTCTTGGCCTCGTTGAGCACCGGGTCCCAGCCCGACTCCACCACCGGCGAGAAGGCGATCACGTCCACCCGCTGCTGGATGAACGAGCGGATCGCCTTGATCTGGTTCTCCTGCTTCTGCTGCGCGTCGGAGAACTTGAGCTCGATGCCCGCGGCCTTCGCCGACTCCTGGACGGACTTGGTGTTGGCGGTGCGCCAGCCGCTCTCCGCGCCGACCTGGGAGAAGCCCATGACGATCGTGTCGTCCGTCCCGCCACCGGCACCCGCGTCGCCACCGGTGCCACCGCCGCCCTCGCTGCCGCACGACGCCACCGCGAACGCGGTGAGTCCGGCGAGCACCAGCGCCGAGATCCTTCTTAACACGTGGGGGGTTCCTTTCGATGTGAGCGCTAACAAGCCCGGATGGGCACCAGCGCGTCCTGCCTTTCCACAGCTCACTCAGGCCGGAGGGGCCGTACTGGCCCTGGCCACGAACGAGGGCGGCACCACGAGCCGCTCCCGCTCGTCGAGGCCGCCTTTGAGCTGCCGTACCAGCACCTCGATGCTGTGTCTTCCCACCGCGCCGAAGTCCTGTCTGATGGTCGTGAGCGGCGGGGAGAAGTACGCCGACTCGGGCACGTCGTCGAAGCCGACCACGCTCACCTGCTCGGGCACTCTCACCCCCTGCTCACTGAACGCCCGCAGCACGCCGAGCGCCATCTGGTCGTTGGCGACGAAGACCGCCGTGACGTTCCTCATGCTCGCCAGGCTGCGGCCCGCCTCGTAGCCCGAACGCGGGCTCCAGTCACCGGCGAGCGGCCGCGGGACCTCGCGGCCCGCCTCCTCCAGCGCGGCCCGCCACCCCGCCACCCGCCCTTCCGCCTCCAGCCAGTCGGAGGGACCTCCGACGTGCCAGACCGTCTCGTGGCCGAGCGCGAGCAGGTGCTCGGTGGCGAGCCTGCCGCCCGCGACCTGGTCGACACAGACCACCGACACCTCGCCGGCCTGCCCGCCCTCGACGGCGACCGTGGGGATGCCGGACGGCAGGTCGGCCAGCGCCTGGGCGGCCGAGCGCTGCGGCGCGACCACCACGGCGCCGTCCACGCCCTGGTCGGCCAGGTAGTCGAGGGCGTCGCGGACGCCGGCCCTGTCGATCGAGGTGAGGCTGACGATGCTGACGAAGTAGCCGGCCGCCCTGGCCGCCTGCTCGATGCCGTAGACGGTGCTGGCCGGGCCGTACAGGGTGGTGTCGAAGCTGACCACGCCGAGCGTCCTGGAGTGCTTGGTGACCAGGGCGCGGGCGACGAGGTTACGGCGGTAGCCGAGCTTGTCGATGGCCTGGAGCACCCGCGTACGGGTCTCGCTGCGGACGTTCGGATGGTCGTTGAGCACGCGTGAGACGGTCTGATGCGACACGCCGGCCTCTCTGGCCACGTCGGCCATGACCGGTAGGCGGCGCCCCAGGGTGGATCTCACGGCCGTGCTCCTTTCCTGGCTTGGCCCCGACTGTGAACGCTCACAATCACTTCCGTCAAGGGCTCGCCGGATTACGGTCGGGTTACGCAGCCGCCTCTTGACGCCCCTGGTCGGACGTCCCTAACGTGGCGCCGATCGCGCTTGTTAACGCTCACTTCCGTGTTAACGCTAACAACCCGTGAGGAGCCCTCCGCTCATGTCGCGCATCATCCTGTCGGCCCTGCTCGTGGCCGCTTCCCTGGTGGCGCCCGCCCGCGCGCCGGCCGAACCCGCCCCCTTACCCGGCGGCGCCGTCGTGGACGAGTTCGACGGCACCACGCTCGGCCCCGACTGGAGCGTGCTGTCCCCCGACGACTCCCGGTGGAGCCTGTCCGGCGGCGCCCTGCACCTCGACACCTCCACCGGCGACACCCACCAGGCCACCAACAACGCGCGCAACCTCTTCCTCGTGGACGTCCCCGACGGCGACTTCGAGGTGGTGACGCGGCTCAGCGCCCCCGTGGCGCTCGACTACCAGAGCGCGGGCCTGCTGGCCTGGCAGGACTGGGACAACTACGTGCGCGCCGGGCTCGCCCACGTCGGCTTCGAAGGCGGCCCGGTCATCGAGACGGCCACCGAGGTCGGCGCCGCCTTCACCTCCGCCTTCTCGGCCCGGCCAGGCTCCACCGCCGAGGTGCTCAAGCTGGCGCGCACCGGCGACGCGTTCGTCTCCTCCTACTGGGACGGCGCCGCGTGGGTGGAGGCGTCCAGGATGACCGCCCGGCTCGCGGTCGGGCAGGTCGGGCTCTTCGGGCTCTCGGCCCAGAACGGCACCTCCATGCGGGTGGACTTCGACTACTTCGCGATCAAGGCGGCTCCCGGCCGGGCGGTGGTGCCGGAGGGGACGTTCACGCTGCGGGCGGCGGAGCGGCCGTACCTGACGGCCGAGCGCTCGGGCGCGGTGCGCGCCTCGGCGTCGGCGGGCATGACGAGCCTGGCCTTCACCGCCGAGCCGAGCGGTGACGGCGTCAGGCTCAAGGACGTGGCCGGCGGGAAGTACCTGGAGGCGGCGGCCAAGGTGCGCCTGTCCGCCCAGGGCTCGGTCTTCAAGCTCACCGACGCGGGCGGCGGCAAGGTCACGCTCACCTCGGGCGATCGGGCCGTCGCCGTCAGCGGCGGCGCGCTCGTGATGGGCACGCCGCCCGCCAGGTTCCGCGTCGAGGGGTACACCACGGGCGAGCTGACCGTGGACACCCGGGCCAAGGGCACGAAGGTCGGCCCCGACCTGTACGGGGTCTTCTACGAGGACATCAACCACGCCGCCGACGGCGGCCTGTACGCCGAGCTGGTGCAGAACCGCTCGTTCGAGTTCAACGCGACCGACGAGCCCACCTACACGGGACTGACCGCCTGGAGCAAGGCCGAGCGCGGCGCCACCGCCGCCCTGGCCGTCACCGGCGACCTCCCGCTCAACGCGAACAACCGCAACTACCTGCGCCTCGACGTGACCGGGACGGGCACGGCCGGAGTGAGCAACGCCGGCTTCAACCGCGGCCTGCCGCTGCGCAAGGGCGAGCGTTACGACCTGTCGCTGTGGGCCAGGCGCACCGAGCCCGGCACGCTCACGGTGACCGCCGAGGACGGCACGACGGTGGTGGGCCGGGCCACCGTGCGGGTGAAGGCGGGCGGCTGGGCCGAGTACCGGGCGTCGTTCACCGCCTCCGCCACGACCGACGCGGGGCGGCTCGTCGTGCAGGGGCCCGCCGGGCGGACCGACCTCGACATGGTCTCGCTGTTCCCGCGCGAGACGTACAAGGGGCACGGGATGCGGGCCGACCTGGCGAAACTGATCGCCGACCTCAAGCCGCGGTTCCTGCGCTTCCCCGGCGGCTGCGTGACGAACGTCGGCACCTACGACCCGTACGCGGAGACCGGGGACCGGCGCCGCATCTACCAGTGGAAGGAGACGATCGGCCCGGTCGAGGAACGGCCCACCAACTTCAACTTCTGGGGCTACAACCAGAGCTACGGCCTCGGCTACTACGAGTACTTCCAGTTCGCCGAGGACATCGGGGCGAAGGCGCTGCCGGTGCTGTCGGTCGGCGTGAACGGCTGCGGCGAGAACCGGCCGCTCACCGACGAGGCCAAACTGGCCCGCTGGGTGCAGGACACGCTCGACCTCATCGAGTTCGCCAACGGCCCCGCCACCTCCACCTGGGGGAAGAAGCGGGCCGAGATGGGGCATCCGAAGCCGTTCGGGCTGGAGTACATCGGGCTCGGCAACGAGGAGATCTACGAGGAGTTCTTCGCCAACTATCCGAAGTTCGCCGCCGCGATCAGGGCGAAGCACCCCGACATCAAAATCATCAGCAACTCGGGGCAGACCTCGCAGGGCGCCTGGTTCGACCGGATGTGGCAGTTCGCCCGTGACCAGAAGGCGGACCTCGTCGACGAGCACTACTACAACAACCCCGACTGGTTCCTCGCCAACAACCACCGCTACGACTCCTACGACCGCGAGGGGCCGCAGGTGTTCGTGGGCGAGTACGCCTCCCGGGGCAACACCTTCTACAACGCGCTGAGCGAGGCGTCGTACCTGACGGGCATCGAGCGCAACTCCGACGTGGTGAAGCTGGCGTCGTACGCGCCGCTGCTGGCCAACGTCGACTACGTGGACTGGTCGCCCGACCTCATCTGGTTCGACAACGACCAGGCGTACGGCTCGCCCAGCTACCACGTGCAGCGCCTGTTCGCCACGAACGTCGGAGACCGGATCGTGCCCAGCAGGTTCGCGGGCGAGCCGCGGCCGGTCGAGGACATCAGGGGCGCGGTCGGGCTGGGCGCGTGGAACACCGCGGTCCGCTACGACGACGTCAAGGTCACCGCGGCCGACGGCACCGTGCTGCTGGCGGACGACTTCTCGGCCGGCGCCGGCCGCTGGTCGCCGGGGCTCGGCACGTGGGCGGTCCAGGACGGCGCGTACGTCCAGACCGCGCAAATCGAGGACGCCAGGTCCACGGCCGGCTCGGCCGACTGGTCGAACTACACGATCGAGGTGACGGCACGCAAGACCGCCGGCGCCGAGGGTTTCCTGATCATGTTCGGGGTCCGCGACAGCGGCACCTACTACTGGTGGAACGTCGGCGGCTGGAACAACACCCAGTCCGCCGTCGAGAAGGCGGTCAACGGCGGCAAGTCGTCCGTCGCCACCTCCTCCACCACCGTCGAGACCGGCCGAGACTACCGCCTGAAGGTGCAGGTCAGCGGGCGCACGATCACGACCTGGCTGGACGGCGAGAAGGTCAACGAGTTCGTCGACGGCGCCCGGGTGGAGCCGCTCTACCAGGTGGTCTCCAGGAACGGGAAGTCGATCACGCTCAAGGTCGTCAACGCGCAGGACGGTGCCGTACGCGGGAGCGTGGACCTCGGCTCGGCCCGGCTCCGCCCGTCGGCGACCGTGACGACGCTGACCGGGTCGCCCTCGGACGTCAACTCCCTGTCCGACCCCGACCGCATCTCGCCGCGGCGGCAGCGGGTGACCGGCTTCTCCTCGGCCTTCACCTACGACTTCCCGGCGTACTCGGTGACGTTCATCGAGCTCACCGAACGGTGACCGTGCGGAGACGGGCCCCCTTGGGTCCGGGGCCCGTCTCCGCTCACGGCACGACGCGGTAGTGCGTGGTCGTCCTGGCGCCGTCGAACACGTGGAAGGCGATCAGCGGCGGCAGGGCGTAGTCGATGGCCTCGGCGAGGCTGACGCCGCCCTCCCAGGGCAGCTTCAGCGTGGACACCACGCCGCCGCCCACCAGCAGCGGCCGGCCCGCGAACGTGGTGGCGGCGGCCGTGTGCGCATGACCCACCAGCACGGCGGGCACGTTCGGGTGCTCGGCGAGCAGCGCTTCGAGGCGTTCCGTCTCGTGCATCCTGATGCCGTCGATGCCGGGGCCGTGCAGCATGACCGGCGGGTGGTGGAAGGCCACGAACACCGGCAGCCCGCCGCTGCCCGCCAGCACGCCCGCGAGCCAGTCGAGCGTCTCGTCCTCCAGGTGGCCCGCCGCCTCGCCGGGGATGGAGGAGTCGCACATCGCGTAGATCGCGTTCGGCGTGCGCAGCACCTGGTTGACCGGCCGGTCATCGGCCGGCCTGCCCAGCAGGACGCGGCGGAACTCGGCGCGCACGTCGTGGTTGCCGGGGCCGATCAGGACGGGGTGGCGGGAGGTGAGCAGCTTGGCGGCGCTTTCGTACTCCCCGGCCGTCCCGTGGTCGGCGATGTCGCCGGTGACCAGCACGGCGTCGAGGTCGGCGGGCAGCGCGTCGAGGTAACGCATGACCGCCGCCGTACGGGTGGCGGTCTCGGCCGTGGCGCCGATGTGGACGTCACTCAGATGCGCGATCACGATCATGTCGGTAGCCCCTTCCCTAGGTCCTGCTCATAACGTAGACCGAGCCCGCGGTCAGCCTCAGAGCCACTTCCGCGTGCGTACGCGCGACCAGTCCGGGAACCCGGCCGCCGTTCCGGACGTTCTTCCCACTGAGCGCATGACGGTGGAGGAGGGACAGTGGGCTGGCACTACAGCAAGTCGGTCAAAGTGGGTCCGTTCCGGATCAACCTCTCGCGGCACGGCATCGGCCACAGCTTCGGCGGCCGCCGCTTCCACGTCTCGACCACCCCCGACGGCCGCCGTCACGTGTCGGTGCACCTGCCCGGCGGCTTCCACCTCGGCAAGACGTTCGGCGGCCGGCGCCGCCATCACCACTACTGACCCTCGGCGGTCCTCGTGACCGCTTGTCATAGAAACAGGCCGGAGGCTCATGCCTCCGGCCCGCCCCTTTTCTCGCCGGGTCGGGGGCGTAGCGGGCGTCCCGCAGCACCCGCACCGCGTCGGGCGGCTCCTTCCCGGTGGCGCCCAGCGGGCGGGATCCACCCCGACCGCGCTCGCCGCCGCCTCCGCGCCCTCCATGAACGTCGCGGGCAGCGCCCGCAGCAGCTTGCGCAGCGCGGAGAGCATCCTGGTTCCCGGAACCACAACCGGAAGGACATGACATGCTCCGCGGATTCGCCGACCAGGAGGCCGCGCAGGCCTGGTACACCGAGTTCCTCGGCGTCGAGCCGTACTACCGCCGCCCCGGATACGTCGAGTTCCGTCTGGGCGACTACCAGCACGAGTTCGGCATCATCGACGGCCGCTACGCCCCGCCCGGCACGACCGGGCAGCTGGCGGGCGCCATCATGTACTGGCACGTGGACGACCTGGAGGCCACGGTGGAGCGGCTGCTCAGCATGGGCGCCAAGGAGCACCAGCCGATCAGGGAGCAGGGCGACGGCTCCGGCTTCGTGACGGCCTCGGTGGTGGACCCGTTCGGCAACGTGCTCGGCGTCATGCGCAACCCGCACTACCTGGCCGTGCTCGACGGCCGCTGAGCAGCCCCCGGAAACGTGGAACGCCCCGCCATCAGGCGGGGCGCCGCTCGAAATCCTGTGGAGCTATGGGGATTCGAACCCCAGACCTCCTCCATGCCATGGAGGCGCGCTACCAACTGCGCCATAGCCCCTTGCGATCAACAAGTGTAACGGAGGTTCGGAGCCCTCGTGTCACGTCGCGGCTCTGTGGTACGTCTTAGGGTTCATGCCGACCTTCGAGGAGCACCGCAGTCTGCTGACCGCCGTCGCCTACCGCATCCTGGGCAGTGTGACCGACGCGGAAGACGTCGTCCAGGAGGCGTGGCTGCGCTGGTCGGGGGCCGATCGCGCGGACGTCGCCGACCCCAAGGCGTATCTCGTCAGGGTGACCTCGCGGCTGGCCATCGACCGGTTGCGGCAGCTGAAGGCGCGGCGGGAGTCGTACGTCGGGCCGTGGCTGCCCGAGCCGATCTCCACCGGGCCCGACGTCGCCGAGCACGCCGCGCTGGCCGACTCCGTCGAGCTGGCGCTGCTGGTCGTGCTGGAGACGCTGACGCCGCTGGAGCGGGCCGTGTTCGTGCTGCGGGAGGCGTTCGACCTGCCGTTCGCGGAGATCGGGGAGATCGTCGGACGCAACGAGCCGGCCGTCAGGCAGCTCGCCAGGCGGGCGCGTGAGCGCGTACGCGAGCGGCGGCCGCGCTTCGACGTGGACCGCGACGAGCGCCGCCGGATCACCGAGCGGTTCTTCGGCGCGGCGGCGGAAGGCGACCTCGACGGGCTGATCACGCTGCTGTCCGACAAGGTGCAGCTGGTCAGCGACGGCGGCGGCAAGGCCAGGGCGGCGCTGCGCGCCATCACCGGCTCCGCGAACGTCGGCCGCTTCCTCGCCTCCATCACCACGCAGGAGAACATCGCCAAGTTCATGGCCTCGATCGGCCTGCCGGAGGTGCCGGACTGGTCGTTCACCATGGACACGATCAACGGCGCCCCCGGCATCGTCATGTCGGCCGGCGACCGGGTCGTCGGCGTCCTGTCCCTCGTGATCGTGGACGGCCGGGTCGAGACGATCTACCTGATGGCCAACCCCGAGAAGATCGCCCACCTCCATCCCCCCGGCTGATCCGGGGGTGTGGTCAGGCGGCGTCGCGGGTGGGGATGCCGGCCTCGTGGACCAGGGCCGCCACGTTCACGCCTGCGGCGCGCAGCATCCGTTCCGTGCCGTTGGCGGCGTCGGCGAGCAGGCCCCACAGGAGGCGTTCGCCGGTCACGGGGCCGGGGCGCCACTGCGCCACCTCCACCACCTTCCTGGCGTGCATGGTCAGCGGCAGCTCGCCGAGCGGCCCGTACAGGGTGACGCGGAGCGGGCGCAGGCGGGAGCGGCGCAACGACCACCGCCGGGAGTCGGCGGCACCGGCGCGGGTGCGCCGGTGCACCTCGTCGAGGTCGATGCCCAGCGTGGCGAGCAAGGCGCGGGGGTCGGGGAGCGCGGCGTGCCGGCGTACGTCGGCGGGGGCGGCGGTGAAGTGCTCCAGCCGGAACGGCCGCACCTCCGCGAGCCCGAGCAGGAGCGGCCCGGTGTCGAGCGCGGACATCCCGGCGTCGAGCGCGTGGATCCCGCCCGCGACCACGGCCGCGCGGGCGCCCTCGGTGAACCTGGCGAACATCATCAGCTTCTCCCCGTCCTGCGTGCGTGCTTGCGGTGCGCCGACTGCCGCCGGACTCCCAGCGCGTCGGCGATCTGCTCCCAGGACCAGCCCTGCGCGCGGGCGGTGGACACGTGGACCGCCTCCAGTTCCTCCAGCAGCGCCCTCAGCGCGGCCACGGCCCGCAGCCCGTCATGGGGGTCGCGTCCTGCGGCCGTCTCGGCCAGTTCCTTCACGTCCATGGTGTCAGCATGTGCTGACACGAGGCCATCTGTCAACACATGCTGACAGTCGTCCTCATGGTGAGCGCCGCGTCGTCCAGCGTGAGCGCGACCGAGACGCGGCCCAGCTCCGACGTACGGGTGAGGTGGGTGCCGCCGCACGGGATCGACGCCTCCCCCTCCGGCAGCGAGCAGTGCCACGTGCGCCGGGCGGTCAGCTCGGGCCCCGGCACCTCCACGCGTACGGGCGCGCCGGCGGCCACCCACCTCGCCAGCAGCTCGTTCACCTGCGCGGCGACCTGCGCGGGGTCGAGGTCCTCGGCCGAGAAGCCCTTCTTGCGCAGGGACTTGCCGAGCCGGTAGACGTCCACGCTGCCGTGGGGCTCGATGCGGGAGGAGGTGATCGCGGCCTGGTCGAAGTCGGGGTTGCCGAGCGAGTCCGGCCGCGCCTCCTTGCGCCACCGATCGGCCAGCACGGCGTTGAGCGCGAGCGCGGCGAGGTGGCAGGCGGTGTGACCGGCGGACAGCGCCGTACGGTGCTCGCGATCCACCTCCAGGTCCACCTCCTCGCCGACGGGCAGCGGCGCGGAGGTGACGTGGACCACCAGCCACTCCCACCCCTCGGCGCCCCGCCGCACGGGGATGGCGGGCCCCAGCAGGATCTCGCCGGAGCCGTCGGCCGCTCCCGTCACGCAGTCGAGCACCGGCAGCCCGCCGAGCGTGCCACGGTCGGCCGGCTGGTCGGGCCAGGTGTGATCGAGGGGATGGAAAGGGGTCTCGGACACGACGAGACCGTGCCTGCCCCCCTCAACCGGCACGGTCCCGACGATCTGTGAGCGGCCGCTGGTCAGGCCGCTGGGAAAGGTGACGACAGTGGATTTCACCCGGTCATTCTGGCAGCGTCGCGCTCGTCCTCCAGATAGCGGGCGCGGCCGGCGTACAGGCCGGTGAGGAGCTGGACCACGAGCACGACGAAGATCATTCCGAACGGCAGCGCCCAGCCGCCGGTCGTCTCCCGCAGCACGCCGACGAGGAGCGGCCCCGCGCCGGCGATGAGGTAACCGGCGCTCTGGCCGAAGGCCGACAGGGCGGCCGTGCTCTCCGGTGTACGGGTGCGCAGCCCCAGCATCATCAGCGCCAGCGGGAAGGAGCCCATGCCGACGGCGACGAACACCACCCACACCATGGCCGTCGAGGCCGGCGCGAACCACAGGCCGAGGAAGCCGACCGCGTAGAACGCGACGAGCCCGACGACGGGCGGCCGCTGGTCGCGGAAGCGCGAGGCGACCATGGGGACGACGATCGAGACGGGGATGTTCAGGGCGGTGAAGACACCGAGGATCAGCCCGGCCTCGGGGGTGGTGTAGCCGTTGTCGGTGAGCATCGCGGCGAGCCAGCCGAACATGATGTAGGCGATCATCGACTGGGTGCCGAAGTAGATCGCGATCATCCAGGCGAGCCTGCTGCGGAGCAGGGTGCGGATGCCCGCGTCCCGGCTCCCGGTGTCCCGCTCCGGCTCACTGCGCAGCAGCGCGAGCCACGGAATGGCGGCGACGAGAGCGAGCGCCGCCCACACGCCGAGCGCGACGTGCCAGTCCCCCGCCGCGCGCTCGATCGGCACGGTCGCGGCGGCGGCGAGCATCGTGCCGACCGCCAGGGCCGTGGTGTAGACGGTGGTCATGACCCCGGTACGCGCCGGGAAGTGCCGCTTGATCAGCGTCGGGATGAGCACGTTGCCGACCGCGCCACCGGACAGCGCGACCGCGCTGCTCACCAGGAACACGGGGGCGGAGCCGACCAGCGACCTGACCAGCAATCCTGCGCCGAGCGTGATGAGGGCGAGCAGCAGCAGCCGGTGCTCGCCGATCCGCCTGGCCAGGGTCGGGGTGATCGCGCCGACGCTGGCGAAGGCCAGCACGGGCAGGGTGGTCAGCAGGCCGGTGCCGACGCTGGACATGCCGAGCCCGGCGGCGAGCTGGTCGAGCAGCGGGCCTACGCTGGTGACCCCGGTGCGCAGGTTGAGTGCGGCTAGGACGATCCCCAGGACGAGGAGCCAGGCGAGGCGGGTGCTGCTGCCACGGGACTCTTGTGCGAGCACGGTCATGCTGGGGAGATCCTCCACTCATCAAATCATGGGACGAATGACCACCCTAACAGGAGTGAAATATCGCTTTATTCCTGGCACCAGAGAACCCCCGGACAAGTCCGGGGGTTCCCTACGCTCTCGGGGTACGACGCCTAGCCGGTCAGAGCACCGGCCTGGGCGGCGTCGCGGGGGGCTCGTTCGGGGGAATCGGGCCGGGAGGAGGCAGGGTGCCTCCGGGCTCCTGGCCGCCGCCGCCGATCGTGCCGGGCGGGACGGGCTGGCCGCTGCCGCCGTACGTGGAGCCCTCCTGATGCGGCCCCGGGACGTCGCCGCGCCAGGCGCCGGTCTCGCCGCCGCGCGACTCGATGAACGTCTTGAACCGCTTGAGGTCGCCGACCACGCGCATCCTGACGAGCTGCAGCCAGTCGCCGGCCGTCTCGACGAACCCCTCGGGGTCGTACTCCATCTGGAGGGTGACCCTGGTGGCGTTCTCGTCGATGCGGTGGAAGGTCACCACGCCGGCGTGGTGGGGGCGCTCGACGCTGCGCCAGGCGACGCGCTCGTCCGGGTGCTGCTCGGTGATCTCGGCCTCGAACTCGCGCCGGACACCGGCGATGTCGGCCACCCAGGCCGTACGCGTGTCACTGAGCTGTTTGACCGATTCCACGCCCTCCATGAACTCGGGGAAGCTTTCGAACTGCGTCCACTGGTCGTACGCGACGCGTACGGGGACCCTGACGTCTTCGGAATGTTCGATCGTGCTCATGGGGTCAGCCACTGCCCAGGCAGGTCCGGCGTTAACGCCGGCGCCACAGCCAGAAGAGGCCGACGAGGGGGAGCACGAGGGGGATGAACAGGTAACCCTTGCCGTAGGCGGACCACACGGTTTCGTCGGGGAAGGCGGCCGGGTCGAGCACGCTGAGCGTGCCGATGACGAGCACCCCGGCCAGCTCGATGCCGAGCGAGACGAGCGCCAGCCGGCGGGCGCCGCGCCACAGCGCGACGGTGAGCAGGATGTAGACCGCCGCCGCGAACGCCGACAGGCTGTAGGCCAGCGGCGCCTCACCGAACCTGGTGGCGATCTGCACGCCCGCCCGCGCCCCCGCGGCCAGCGCGAACAACCCGTAGACCGCGATCAGCGCACGTCCTGGCCCGGTGCCGATCGAGCCGGTCACGCCACGCCCTGCCAGATCTGCAGCAGCCTGGCCGTCATCACCGCGATCGCGAACCCGGCCACGGCCAGGATCGCCGTGCCCCACCTGCTGCGCTCGGCCAGCGCGAGGAACACCGCGGCCGGCGGGATCAGCACCTCGCCACCGACGTAGCCGAACAGCGTGGCCTTGTCGTCCGGCCCCGCGCCGCCCGCCACCCCGGCGATCACGAACCCGGCCTGCACCAGCACCGCCACCTCCAGCAGGGCGAAGCCGACCAGCAACACCATGCCCATCGGGCGGTTGCGGATCGCGACGATCAGGCTCATCAGCATCAGCAGCAGCGAGCCGGAGATGACGATCGTGGAGACGGTGGTGTTCATCGGGGGTAAGGCTATCGCCCGGATGCCCCGCCCCCGCTGACGACCGGCCCCGTGACGTCGTCGCCGACGCCCGGCCTCACCGGCTTCCGGCACCGCCGCCGACGCCCGGGCTCACCGGCCTTCCGGCGCCGCCGCCGACGACCCGCTTCACCGGCCGTCCGACGGGGGCCGGTCGCGCAGGTGCGCCTCGATGCCGTCGAGCACCCAGCCGAGCCCGCGCTCGAAGTTGTCGTCGACCCCCTGCACGCCCTGCTCGATCATCGGCCCCAGCAGGGGGAACTCGCCGCCCGCGATCAGCTCCCTGACGTGCGGCTCGGCCAGCGCGGCCCGCTCGGCCTCGCTGATGCCCGCCTCGCGCGGCGCCGCGCGCTCCAGCGCCTCCCTGATCACGAAGCCGGTCATGTAGTCGTTGAATGCCGCCAGGATCCGCCAGGCCGTCAGCCGGTCGACGCCCAGCTTGCCGATGGCCGCCAGCTTCTGCTCGACGTGCCGCAGCCCGTGGGGGCCGACCGCGACCCGCTGCGAGATGAGATCGACCCGCCAGGGGTGGCGGCGTACGAGGTCGCGTTCGAGGCGGGCGAGCAGCAGCAGCGCCTCGCGCCAGTCGTCGGGGAGCGGCTCATCGGCGTGCGCCTCGGCGGCGATCTCGTCGGCCATCAGCGCGAGGAGGTCCTCCTTGCGCTCGATGTAGGAGTACAGCGTCATCGTGCGGGCGCCGAGCTCGGCGGCCACCCGCCTGATGGAGACCGCGTCCAGCCCTTCGGCGTCGGCGAGCGCGATGGCGGCGGCCACGATCGCCTCCCTGGTCAGCGCCGGGCGGCGGGGCGGTGCGGGCTTCGACCATGGAGACGTCACGAGGTACAGCGTACGAGGGTGATACGGTGTACGACATGCGATACGCCGTACGAAGTTCCCTCTGGGCCACCGGCACCGCCGTCCTGCTCGGCGTGATCATGACGATGCTCGACACCACGATCGTCAACGTCGCGCTCGGCACCCTGGCCCGCGACTTCGGCTCGTCCCTGTCCGAGATCCAATGGACGGTCACCGGTTACCTGCTGGCGCTGTCCATGACGGTGCCGGTGACCGGCTGGGCGACCGGCCGGTTCGGCGCGCGCCGCGTCTGGCTGACCGCTCTGGTGCTGTTCGTGGCCGGGTCGGCGCTCAGCGCCGCCGCCTGGTCGGTCTGGAGCCTGGTCGCCTTCCGCGCCGTCCAGGGGATCGGCGGCGGCCTGCTCATGCCGGTCGGCCAGGCGATGCTGGCGCAAACGGCGGGCAAGGAGCGCATGGGCCGGGCGATGGCCGCGCTGTCCGTGCCGGCGATGCTGGCGCCGGTGCTCGGGCCGCCGCTCGGTGGCGTGATCGTGGAGGGGCTCGGCTGGCGGTGGCTGTTCCTGATCAACGTGCCGATCTGCGCGCTCGCGCTGGTGGCCGCGCTCGTCCTGCTGCCCGGCGGCCCTGGCGAGCGTCCGCAGCCGCTCGACGTGACCGGGCTCGCGCTGCTCTCCCCCGGGCTCGCGGCCGTCGTCTACGGGCTGTCGGAGCAGGGCGGCGCCGCGCTCCCCGTGCTGTTCGCGGGCGTGGCGCTGGTGGCGGCGTTCACGGTACGGGCGCTGCGCCGCCAGGGGACGCTGCTCGACCTGCGGCTGTTCGGCGACAGGACGTTCGCCGCGGCGGTCGGCGCGCTGGTCTGCTACTCGGCCGCGCTGTTCGGGTTCACCGTGCTCGTGCCGCTGCACGCCCAGCTCGCCGCCGGGGGCACCGCGCTGGACGCGGGCCTGCTGCTCGCGCCCATGGGCGTCGGGGCGGCGATCACGATGCCGCTGGCGGGCCGGCTCACCGACAGCAAGGGGGCGCGCGGCGTCGGCGCGGCAGGGGTGGTCGTCGCCGTGGCCGGCATCGCGGCGTTCACGCTGCTCGGCGGCGGCCTCGCGCCGATGTTCCTGCTGGGGCTCGGGCACGGGCTGGTGTCCACGTCGGTGATGGCGGCGGCGTTCACGACGCTGGAGCGGGCCGCGATCCCGGCGGCGACCACGCTGAGCACCATCGCCGTACGCCTGGCCGCGCCGTTCGGCGTCGCCGTGCTGGCCGTGCTGCTGCAGGCGTTCACCCGGGCGGGAGTGGCGCAGCCGTTCACGTACGCGTTCTGGGTGGTGGCGGCCCTGACCGCGGTCTCGCTGGTGCCGATCGCGCTCATAGGATCGAAGGCGTGGAGAGGATCCTCATCAGCGCCTGCCTGATGGGCCGCAAGGTGCGCTACGACGGCGGCGCCAAGACCAGCTCCGACGCGCTGCTCGCCGGGTGGCGGGAGGAGGGGCGGCTGGTGCCGTTCTGCCCCGAGGTGGCGGGCGGGCTGCCCGTCCCGCGTCCCGCGGCCGAGATCGAGGGCGGCCTGGGCGGCGCGGCCGTGCTCGACGGCACGGCCCGCGTGCTCGCGACCGACGGCGCCGACGTGACCGCCGCGTTCGTGGCGGGCGCGCGGGGCGCGCTCGCGGTCGCGCGCTCCCAGGGGGTCCGCATGGCGGTGCTCAAGGAGGGCAGCCCCTCCTGCGGAGTCCTCACCGTCTACGACGGCTCCTTCTCCGGACGCCGCGCACCGGGCCAGGGCGTCACGACGGCCCTGCTGGAGTCACACGGCATCCGCGTCTTCGCAGAAGACCAGGTGGCCGAGGCCGCCGACTACCTGCGCACCCTGGAGGCGTGACCGGACCGCATCCGCAGGCCGGCGCGCCCTCGCGCCGGTCATCCGCGCACGCGGGAGGCGTAGAACGCGGCCGCCAGGCCGGCGGTCAGCGCGGCGGCCATCACGCCGTGATACCAGAGCAGCACCACGGTCGTCCCGCCGCCCGGGCTCAGGGTGGTCGCCGCGATGCCGAGCAGCACGCCCCCCAGCGCGGCCGCGTGCCCGTAGAGGAGGCCGTCCCAGGCCCACGCCGGGCGGGCCGCCGCGCCGTACCCGCCGATGGCGACGGCCACGGCGCACAACGTCTCGACGACGACTGCGGGCGCGATCACCGGCTCGCGGAGCGGGCCGATCGCGATCCCGGCGTGCGCCAGCGCGAACGTCAGGAAGACGAGCGCGTACACCACCGAAGAACCGGCGAGCACCCGGCGCAGCAGATCCATGCGACCCACACTCCCATCCGGCGGCCCCGCGGCCGTCGTCCCTAGGGAGACGGCTCCGCTACGCCGTGCGGTGTAGGCAGCAGCCGCCTCACCAGCCGGATCACCTCGTCGATCGTCGCCGCGGCGTCGTCGTCGGTCTCGCAGGCGGCCACCTCGCGGCCCGCCTCGCCCATCATCGTGGTCAGCAGGACCACCAGCACGTGGCTCTCCCGCGTGTCCGCGAGGCCGAGCACCCGCTTGTTGCCGCCGATCCAGCCCCACCCGCGCTGCCGGCGCAGCGTGGTGAACTCCGCGGGCCCGTCGCTCTCCAGGAAGAGCCTGGCCACCTCGCGCTGCTCCCACGTCCCTTCGAGATAGGCGCGGGCGCCCGCGAGAAAACGTTCTGAGGCTCCGTCCGCCGCCTTGGCCGCCCGTGCGGTGCGTTCCTCCTGCCCGCGCGTGAACTGCTCCCACAACGCAAGGAACAAACCGGGCTTACCGCCGAAATGGTGATAAAGGCTGCCGACGCTGATGCCCGACGCCGCCACGATGTCGGCCACCGTGGCGTCGGCGTACCCCTTGGTCAGGAAGACGTCGCGAGCCGCGCGTAACAGCGTGTCGCGGGTGGCTCCGGAACGGCTCCACTGCCGGCTCCTCATCGCCGCCTCCGGACGCTCCGCGACGCATCGCTTTTCACCGTCACCACCCTAGAGGAGCCCTGAATGGGCATTCCCCGTTCCCGCCCATCGGGAAATCCACCGATCCCGTTATGGCGGAAACCTTCGGGGGCGTTCGCGAGTCGAAGGAGTGGGACGCGTTGAAAGGCGAGAGATTCTCGCGAACCTTTCTCCCTCAACGCGTAGGGGGTCCGATTTTTCACATAATCGGGAAACGGGGAAAGGGACACGCACGATGCCTGTCGACCTGACCAACGAACGACCTCTCGCCTGGGACTCGGCCGCGCTCGACGCCGACACCAAGGCGATGCTCGACGATCTGCAGCCGAACATCCTGCGCGCCCACGTACGCGAGCACCTGTCCGTGCTGTTCGTCCGGTTCAACGACGTGGCCGAGGGCCGGGCGTTCCTGCGCCGCCTCGCCACCACGAAGATGAAGTCGGCCCGGCAGCACCTGCAGGAGATCCGCGACTTCGGGGCAGGACGGAGGCCAGGCACCCCTTACGTCGGGGTCGGCATCAGCAAGGCCGGCTACCGCGACCTCGGCCATTCCGTCGAGGACGTCCGCAAGTTCGACGACCCGGTCTTCCGCGACGGCATGAAGCGGCGCACCGGCGAAGTCAACGACCCGCCCGTCGAGGAGTGGGAGCGCACCTACCAGCGGGAGATCCACGCCGTCATCCTCATCGGCGACGCCGAGCGCGGGCCCGTGGACCGGCTGCGCGAGGAGATACTCGGCGACCTGCCCGAGAGCGCCAGGCTGCTGGGCGAGGAGCGCGGCCAGGGCATGCGCAACCCGGCGGGCGACGGCATCGAGCACTTCGGCTACGTCGACGGGCGCAGCCAGCCGCTGTTCGTCAAGGACGAGGTGGACAAGGAGCAGAAGAAGCACTGGGACCCGGCGTTCCCGCTGTCCAACGTCCTGGTGCCGGACCCCTTCGCCCCGAACCCCGAGCGCCACCACGGCAGCTACCTGGTCTTCAGGAAGCTGGAGCAGAACGTACGGGCGTTCAAGGAGATCGAGCGCGACCTCGCCGACAGTCTCGGCCTGAAGGGCGCGGACCGCGAGCGGGCGGGCGCCATGCTCGTCGGCCGCTTCAAGGACGGCACCCCGTTGACGCTCAGGGCGAGGCCGGCCGGCGGCCCGGTCGTCAACGACTTCACCTTCGACGGCGACGACGGCTCCAAGTGCCCGTTCTCCGGGCACGTCAGGAAGACCAACCCGCGCGCCTTCGGCCGCGAGGTGGTCATGGCGCGGCGCGGGCAGACGTACGGCGAGCGCGCCGACGACCCGTGGGACGACTCCCCGCCGGAGCGGCGCCCGAGCGGCGAGGTGGGCCTGCTGTTCATGGCGTTCAACGCCAGCCTCCTCGGCCAGTTCGAGTTCATGCAGCAGACCTGGGCGAACAACCCCGACTTCGAGCTGCCGGCCACCGGGCACGACCCGGTCATCGGTCAGGGTGACCGCGACATCAAGGTGCGCTTCCCCAAGGTGTGGGGCAAGCCGGAGATGTCGGTCCCGCAGCCCCAGGTGCCGCAGACGGTCACCATGAAGGGCGGCGAGTACTTCTTCGCCCCCTCCCTGGCCTACCTGCGTAATCTCTGACGTCAGCAGTCCTCCTCCGGCGGCATGAGCACAAGGATGTACGCCGGTTTCACTCCGCCGGAGGAGGCAGGCCGGGGGGCGCGTTCCGCACACTTGTCCCCATGACCATCGCACTGCTGCTCACCCTCGCGGCTCTGGCGGTGATCGACAGCACGAGCTTCGGCACCCTCGGCATCCCCGTCTTCCTGCTGCTGACCACCGACCGCGACCGGGGCCGCCGGCTGCTGATCTACCTGGCCACCGTGGCCGGCTTCTACTTCCTGGCCGGCGTGGCGCTCATGCTGGGCGCGAGCGCCTTCATGGAGGCGTTCGGCGACGCGCTGCAGAGCAGGACCGCCTCCGTCGTGCAGCTCGCGGCCGGCGTCGGGCTGTTCGCGCTCAGCTTCAGGTTCGACCCGAAGCGGCGGGCCAAGCGGGGCCGGCCCGAGCGCACGTTCGTCCCCAGGACGGGGGGACCGCGCACGATGGTGCTGCTCGGGCTGACGGCCGGGGTCCTGGAGGTGGCCACGATGGTGCCGTACCTCGCGGCGGTCGGAATGATGACGAGCGCCGGGCTGGCGGCCGGGCAGTGGCTGCCGGTGCTGGGGGCGTACGTGCTGGTGATGATCGTGCCCGCGCTGGCGCTCATGGCGCTGCGCGCGGCGGCCGGCGGGCGGCTGGAGCCCAAGCTGGAACGGCTGCGCGCCTGGCTCGCCAAGCACTCCGCGTCGATGGTGGGCTGGGCGCTGGCGATCATCGGGTTCCTGCTCGCCCGCGACGCCGCCTTCTCCCTGTTCTTCCAGCCCTCCTAGCCCCCAGGGGCGCGGTTCACCTGCTGCTCGGGCCCGCCTAAGATCGGGCATCGGGGGGTGAAGATGCTGCGAGCGTTCTTCCGTACGGAAGCGGGCAGCACCACCGTGCTGCTCGTCGCCACGGTGGTGGCCCTGCTGTGGGCCAACTCCCCCTGGGGCGACAGCTACGAAGCGT
This sequence comes from Nonomuraea sp. NPDC049421, assembly GCF_040677005.1. Lineage (NCBI taxonomy): Bacteria > Bacillati > Actinomycetota > Actinomycetes > Streptosporangiales > Streptosporangiaceae > Nonomuraea > Nonomuraea sp. NPDC049421. The sequence continues at coordinate 33,048 of NZ_JBFAQA010000017.1, read as the reverse complement.
TCTGGCACATCAACACCGGCCTGTCGTTCGGCGACGCCCACTTCATGCTCGACCTGCGCCACTGGGTCAACGACGGCCTCATGGCCGTCTTCTTCTTCCTCATCGGCCTCGAGGTCTCCTACGAGGTGCGGCTCGGGCAGCTCAGGGACCGGCGGCTGCTCGCGGTGCCGGCGGTGGCGGCGTTCGGCGGCATGCTCGTCCCCGCCGCCGTCTACCTGGCGCTCAACTTCGGCGGGCCCGGCGCGTCCGGCTGGGGCGTGCCGATCGCCACCGACACCGCGTTCGTGCTGGGCGTGCTGGCCGTGGTCGGGGCCCGGTGTCCCGAGCCGCTGCGCGCCTTCCTGCTGACGCTGGCCATCGTGGACGACGTGCTCGCGATCATGATCATCGCGATCTTCTACACCGACTCCCTGGCCCTGCCCGCCCTGCTCACCGCCGTGGTGCTGCTCGCGGCCATCCTCACGCTGCGGCGGCTGAAGATCTGGCGGGCGCCGGCGTACATCGTGCTGGGGTTCGCGCTGTGGGTGGCCACGCTGGAGAGCGGCATCCACCCCACGCTGGTCGGCATCGCGCTCGGCATCCTCGTCTTCGTCTACGCCCCCACCGACCACAAGCTGCTGCTGGCCGGCGAGGCCGTCCAGGGGTTCACCAGCTCGCCCACCGCCGAGGCCGCCAGGGAGGCCGCGCGGCGCGTCCAGCGGGCCGTGTCGGTCAACGAGCGGCTGCAGCTGCGCCTGCATCCCTGGAGCAGCTACGTCATCGTGCCGATCTTCGCGCTGGCCAACGCCGGGGTGCGGCTCGACGGCGAGACCCTGAGCGCGGCCATGACCTCGCCGATCGCCATCGGCGTGGCACTGGGGCTGGTGCTCGGCAAGTTCGTCGGCATCGCGCTCGGCACCTGGCTGCCGCTGCGCCTCAAATGGGGCATCCTGCCCGGCAACCTCGTGTGGGGCCAGCTGCTCGGCGGGGCCGCGGTGTCCGGCATCGGGTTCACCGTCTCGCTGTTCATCGTGGACCTCGCCTTCGACGACTCGGCCCTGCACGACCAGGCGAAGATCGGCATCCTGGCCGGGTCGCTGCTGTCGGCCGTCCTGGGCTGGGTGATCTTCCGCCTCGCGTGGGACCGCGGTGGCGTGTGCGCGCCGCCCGACGCCGAGCCGTCAGAAGACCTCCCCAAGACGCTCGCCGTACCCGTGGGGCCCGCCGACCATGTGCGCGGGCCCGCCGAAGCCAAGATCACGATCGTCGAGTACGGCGACTTCGAATGCCCCTACTGCGGCCGCCTCCAGCCCATCCTGGAGGAGGTCCGCAGGAGCAACCCCGACGTGCGGATGGTCTTCCGCCACTTCCCGATCCGCACCCTGCACCCGCGCGCCGCCCCGGCCGCCATCGTCGCCGAGGCCGCCGCCGACCAGGGCCGCTTCTGGGAGATGCACGACATCCTCTACGCCAACCAGCGCTTCCTCACCGACGCCGACCTGGAGCACTACGCCGCCCAGCTCGACGTCGACCCCTGGGCAGACGTGCCGCGCCACGTCGCCAGGGTCGCCGTGGACGAGGAGTCGGGGCAGGCGGGCGGGGTGCGCGGCACGCCCACGCTCTTCCTGAACGGCGTGCGGTACGAAGGCGGCCACGACCTCGACTCGATCACACGTGCGGTGGAAGATCTCCGCCAGTCCGCGTAGCGTCGTCTGGTCACTTTCGTCCCCTTTTGGAGATCTCACCGGATGACCATGCTGAACGTCATCATCAACATCGCGAATCTGCTCCTCATGGTCATCGTCCTAGGTGGTGGCATCGTCATGATGGCGATGCGCAGGAAGGATCACGGGCGGGGGGCCGGCCTCGGCATCGCCGGCTGCGTCGTGCTCCTCATCGGAGCCGTCGTCCTGACCGCCATCCAGTTCTCCGTCACCACGCTGGTCACCGAAATGGGGAGAACGGCGTACGAGATCATCTTGCCGCTGGGCAACCTGCTCGTGATCATGCTCCAGGTGACCGGCACGGCCCTGCTGGTCTTCGGCGTGGTCGCCCGCCGCACCCCCCAGCCCGCCGGCGCCCCCGCCGAGTCCTGGCCCACCCACCCCGGCCGGCACCAGCAGCCGGGCCACCATCCGGAATGGCAGCCCACCCACCCAGGCCGGCAGCCCGCCTGGCAGCCCCAGCCCGGCCAGCAGAGCTCGTGGCCCTCCGACCCCGCCGCCCAGCCCGGTGCCCAGGCCCCTTGGCAGCCTGAGCCCGGTGCGCAATCCCAGCCCGGCCAGCAGGCGCCTTGGCAGCCCGAGCCCGGCCGGCAAGGGCAGCCTGGTCAGCCGCAACCCGGTTGGTCGCCGCAGCAGCCCGCGCCCGATCAGCAGTCCGGCGGATCGTCGCCTCAGCAGGGCTGGCAGCCGCCGGTCCAGGGCTACCAGCAGCCCCCGTCCTGACAGCAGCCCCGTCCTGACAGCAGCCCCGTCCTGACAGCAGCCCCGTCCTGACAGCAGCCCCGTCCTGACGGCGGCCGCCGTCCTGAACGGCGCCTGGGGCGGTCGTTCAGGGGCGTGTGGGTGTGCCCAGGTAGTCGTCCCAGGTAATCGTGCCCCTGGGGTGTGCCTCGGTGATGAGGTGACCGGCGCGGAAGGCACGCCCCGAGGCGCCGGGCAGTCGCAGGCGGAGCACCGGCCGCCGCAGCCCGCGCGCCCGCTGCCACCGCCGTACGGCGTCCTCCATGGTGAGCGCCTCGGGCCCGCCGTACTCCTCGATCGTGCCGCCGGGCCCGCGAGCGACCAGCGCGAGGAGGTGCCCGGCCACGTCCCGGACGTCCACGGTCTGCATGGGGACGCGCGGGTCGGCGATCATGAAACCGAACCTGGCCATGCCCTGCAACCCGGCCGCCACGAACTCGTGGAACTGGGTGGCCCGCAGGATGGTCCACGGCACGCCACCATCGCGGACGAGCCGCTCAGCCTCCACCTTCGTCCGGAAATATCCCCACGGCACCCGATCCACACCCACGATCGAGACGTAGACCAGATGCCGCACCCCGGCCGCCCGAGCCGCCCCCAGCAGCGCCGCCGTGCCGTCGAGCTCCACCCGCCGGGTGTACCTCCCCTTGTACGGGGCCGACGCCAGATGCAGCACCACGTCGGCCAGCGACACGGCCTCGGCCACGCCGGTCCCGGTGGTCAGATCCGCCACCACCCACCGCACGCCCCCGGCCGCGGCCCTGGGCACCCGGCTTGCGGCCCGTACGTCGTACCCCGCCTCGACCAGCTTCTCCAGCACGACCCTGCCGAGCCGCCCGCTGCCTCCGGTCACCAGAACAGTTTCCATGCAGGCTGGACGACGCAGCCAGGAGAAGTGTGACAATGTGGGCGTAAATCCCTACTGCGCACGATCGTCTGAGGGGATCATGACGCGAGAGCAACCCGGCCCGCACGAGCCCGACCCCAACCAGACGATCAGGCACCGCTTCCCACATCCGGCCCCACCGCCGCAGGGCCCGCCGGAGTCGCCCTACACGCAGCGCCTCCCGTACACGCCCGACATGCTCCCCGACGTCCCCGTCTACGAGACCAAGCCGCCCAGGTCCGCCTGGTGGTGGGTGATCGTGGCGGGCGGGCTCGTCCTGCTGATCGCCGCCGTGGCCGTCGCCGTCGTCCTCTGGATCCGCAGCAACGCCGACACCACGACAGGAGCCCTCCCCCACCTGTCCGCCGCGCAGACCGTCACCCCGCAGACCATCGCCACGCAGACCGTCGCCACGCAGACCGTCACCCCGCAGACCGTCACCCCGCAGACCATCGCCACGCAGTCGGTCACGCCCGGCTGAAGTCCATGGTCCAGTTCGTCTCCCACGTACGCCCGCCGTCCTCCGAGAACGCCTGCTCCCACCGAGCCGCGCCGGCACCCGGAACCGTCCAGACGAACCTGCACCGCACCCGCCGCCCCGCCACGCTCTCCTCCCCGTGGAACTCCCCACGATCCCCCTCGAACCCGCCCACCATGGCCGAGGTGTCCAGCCGGCCGGTGGCGCTGTTCGCCCAGTAGATGGCCCACTGCCCGGCCCGCTCGTCGTACATCCGCACGGTCATCCCGCTGAACCCCTTGGTCGGGAACACGATCTCATCCACGCTGGCCGCGCCGTCGAAGTGCCGCGTCGCCACCGTGAACCCGGGGAACTCCTCCCATTCGCCGCTTCCCGACAGGGGCTTGATGAGGCGGCGGCTGGTGACGTTCCAGCGGCCGGCGAAGAAGTCGAAGTCGTTCATGCGGAGCACGGTAGACCCGGGTCACTGACAGGTAGTGTCAGTGATGTGCGCGCCTCCCGCCTCGTCTCCATCCTCCTGCTGCTGCAGACGCGCGGCCGGATGACCGCGCAGGAGCTGGCCGACCGGCTGGAGGTGTCCGTACGCACGATCTACCGCGACGTCGAGTCCCTCCACGCGGCAGGCATCCCGTTGTACGGCGACGCGGGCCCCAGAGGCGGATATCAACTCCTCGACGGCTACCGCACCCGCCTGACCGGCCTGACGGCCGACGAGGCCGAGTCGCTGTTCCTCGCCGGCCTGCCTGGTCCGGCCGCTGAGCTGGGCCTCGGGGCGGTGGTGACGGCCGCACAGCTCAAGCTGATGGCCGCGCTGCCGGTCGAGCTGCGCGACCGCGCAGGACGCATCCAGGAGCGCTTCCACCTCGACGCCCCCACCTGGTACCGCGACCAGGAGCCGGTGACCCATCTGCCGGCCGTGGCCGAGGCCGTCTGGAACGAGCGTCCCGTCCAGGTGCGCTACCGGCGCTGGCGGGCGCCGCAGGAGGTGGAGCGGCGGCTGGAGCCGTACGGGCTGGTCGTCAAGGCCGGGCGGTGGTACCTGGTGGCGCGGGCGGGCGAGCACGTACGCACGTACCGCGTCTCGCAGATCCTCGACCTGCATCAGCTGCCCGGCACGTTCGCCCGGCCTCCGGAGTTCGGCCTGGCGGCGTACTGGCAGGGCTACCTCGCCGAGTTCGAGGCCCGGCTGCGCTGGGGCGAGGCGGTCGTACGCCTGTCACCGCGCGGCATGGAGCGCCTGGCCGACCTGATGACGCCGGGCGTGGTGACGGCGGCCGAGGCGAGCGCGTCGCCGCCCGACGGGGAGGGCTGGACGCGGGTGACGGTGCCGATCGAGTCGATCGAGCACGCTGCGGGCGAGTTCCTGCGCCTGGGCACCGAGGCGGAAGTGCTGTCACCGCCCGAGTTACGCGACCGCCTGGCCGAGACGACGTACGAACTGTCCGCCCGCTACAACCCGCCCTGACGCGTGCGCTATGTCACACTTTCGGATGGAATCGCCGCGCAGCGCCCCGGGTTGCACGGATCGACTGACCAAAAGGCCAGCCGAGCACATACGCCCCTGGCGGAGGTTCTCATGAAGGCATGGTCACGCTGGCAGGACTGGGTCACCCTGGTCGCCGGCATCTACGCGGCACTCTCCCCGATCTGGGTCGACGGCGCGTCGGGCGCCGCTGCTTCACTGATCGTTCTGGGGGTGCTCACCGCGCTCACCTCGCTCGTGTCGCTGGCGAGACCGGGCATCGTGGCGACGGAATGGCTCAACGCCCTCTGGGGTGTGCTGCTGTTCATCGCGCCGTGGGCCATCACGTACACCGAGGCTCTGGGGGCGACCGTGACGTCCTGGATCGTCGGAGTCGTCACCCTGGTCCTCAGCCTCACCGCCATACCTGCGAGCCGCGCCGCACATCGTCAGGCAATCCAGCACTAACCGCTCATCCAAAGGCCGGGCCCCGCGCCCGGCCTTTGCCCTGACATCCACAGAACGCCCCAGACAACAACTCCCCATCCACAGAACCCGGTTCGGGCCCGCACGAGCCGCTGCCGACGACGCCGGCGTGGTGGCCGGGCGGCGAGCTGATCCTGGTCCCCCTACGCCTGTCGCAGGGCCTGACCGTATACGAAAAGGGCCGCCGAAAACTCAGCGGCCCTGACGCGAAAGGGGTGGAGCTATGGGGATTCGAACCCCAGACCTCCTCCATGCCATGGAGGCGCGCTACCAACTGCGCCATAGCCCCTGGTCACCGCTCCGAGTCCACCCGTTGCGGCGCTCCGAGAGCATATAGCCATCCGCCCCCATTCACCTAATCGCCAACGGTGACCCGGCATCGATACCTGCCCAGGCAGGGTGCCGCCGGGTTCGGCCGTTACGTCGGCCGTACCCGGCGGGTCAGCCGCCCAGGGACCACTCCCAGGCGGGTCATACCTCCGCATCCGGTTTGTCGTCGCTGCGTACCGGCTCAGGCAGGGTGCCGGCGTTGTGTTCGAGCAGCCGCCACCCCCGGCGCCCTTCCTGCAGCACGGACCACGAGCAGTTGCCCAGTCCGCCCAAGGCGGGCCAGAGCTGCTCGGGCAGCCCCAGCAGCTCACAGATGCCGAGCCGCAGGGCGGCCCCGTGCGAGGCCACGACGAGCAGCCCGTCGTCGTCCAGGCGGGCCGCCCAGCGCCGCATGGCTCCGGCGACCCGGCTGGCGACGTCGGTGACGGGCTCGCCGTCAGGCGCCTCCCAGGCGGCGTACTCCTCGGGCCACCGTGCGGCGATCTCCTCCCGGGTGAGACCTTCCCACTGACCACCGCCACGTTCGCGGAAGTCCTTGTCGATCGCCACGTCGAGCCCGACGATGCGGCCGAGGGCGAGCGCGGTGTCGTTGGCCCGCTGGAGGTCGGAGGAGACGATCATGGTCGGCCGCAGCGAGGCCAGCAGCGAGGCGGCGCGTGCGGCCTGTGCGACACCGGTCTCGTCGAGGGGGATGTCGGAGTGGCCCTGGAAACGCTGCTCGACGTTCCACAGAGTCTGCCCGTGACGCAGACACACGATCCTTTTGCTCATGCAGATTGCTCGCAATCGGCACGAGACCCCACGTTGTGTCGGTCGGTCACGCGCGCGCCCGCTGGAGGTTGGCCTGGATGACGCTCTCCGGCAGGGTGATGGCCGGGCAGTCCTTCCACAAGCGCTCAAGCGCGTAGAACGTACGGTCCTCTTCGTGCTGTACGTGCACGACGATGTCGATGTAGTCGAGCAGCACCCACCGCCCTTCACGCTCGCCCTCACGGCGTACGGGCTTGGCGTCGGCCTCGGTGCGCAGCCGCTCCTCGATCTCGTCGACGATGGCGCGGACCTGACGGTCGTTGGTGGCGGAGCAGAGCAGGAAGGCGTCGGTGATGACGAGCTGTTCGCTCACGTCGTAGGCCAGGATGTCATCGGCCAGCTTGTCGGCCGCGGCCTCCGCGGCGATGCGCACGAGCTGGACGGATCTGTCAGATGCGGTCACGATGCGGGTCTGTCCTCCTGTGTCGGCAGCATGCCCTTATGTTGAGGGTACCCTTCCGGGCCGAAACCCCTCACCTACGCCACGAGGACGCCCTGAGAAGGCTCATCCGGCCGCGTGATACAGCCCTCGCTTGTTGATGTACTGAACGATTCCGTCGGGCACCAGATACCAAATGGGCTCGCCCTTTGCGACCCGCTGACGGCATTCGGACGAAGAGATGGCCAGGGCGGGGATTTCCAGCAAGGTCACGCGGCCTTCCGGCAGGCCGGGGTCGTGCAAAGTGTGCCCCGGCCGGGTGCAGCCGACGAAATGGGCGAGCTCGAAGAGTTCGTCGGCGCTCTGCCAGTCGAGGATGGCGCCGAGCGCGTCGGCGCCGGTGATGAAGAACAAATCAGCCTCAGGACCGTAAATTTCCGCAATATCGCGCAATGTGTCAATCGTGAACGTCGGTCCCGGCCGGTCGACGTCCACCCGGCTGACGGAGAAGCGCGGATTCGAGGCGGTCGCGATGACCGTCATCAGATAGCGGTCCTCGGGCGCCGACACCTCGCGCTCCGACTTCTGGTACGGCCGCCCCGTCGGGACGAAGACCACTTCGTCGAGCTGGAAGTGGTGAGCCACCTCGCTGGCGGCGACGAGGTGGCCGTGGTGGATGGGATCGAACGTCCCACCCATCACACCTACTCGCCGCTTCCCCTGCACACCAGGCGCGTTCATCATGAAACGGACCTTACGCGGACGCTCCCGGACAACATGACAGCACCCCCCTGCGCGATGACCGCGCATCACTTCCGTTGCGGACGTAGCATGCCGGGCATGACGACCACCCCGGACCGCAGCCGCGTCCAACTGCCAGGCATCTCGTCCCGAGCCTACGAACACCCAGCAGACCGGTCCGCCCTGGTCGCTCTGCGTAAGTTGAGTGGGTTCGACACCGTTCTCAAGCAGATGTCCGGCCTCGTCAGCGAGCGCCGGCTCCGCCTGATGTACCTCGCGTCCGCCGTACGCGTGAGCGAGACCCAGTTCCGCTCCCTCTACGACATGGGGCGCGACGCCGCCTACACCCTCGACCTGCACCGCATCCCGGAGATCTACGTCCAGCAGGACCCGCAGGTCCAGGCCAAGGCCATCGGCTTCGACGACCCGTTCATCGTCGTGACCACCGGTCTGCTCAACCTCATGAACGAGGAGGAGCAGCGCTTCGTCATCGGCCACGAGACCTCGCACATCCTGTCGGGGCACGCGGTCTACCGGACGATGCTCGACATCCTCACCCGCCTCGCCACCCGCGTCGCCTGGATCCCGCTCGGCTACATCGGCCTGCGGGCGATCGTCGCGGGCCTCGAGGAGTGGTACCGCAAGTCCGAGCTGTCCTCCGACCGCGGCGGCCTGCTCGTCGGGCAGAACCCCGAGGCGGCCAAGCGCGCGCTGATGAAGCTGGCGGGCGGCGACTACACCCACGAGATGAACATCGAGGCGTTCCTGGAGCAATACCAGGAATACGACACCGCGGGCGACCTTCGCGACGGCTTCCTCAAGGTGCTCAACCTGCTCGGCACGACCCACCCGTTCGCGGTGGTGCGCGTGGCGGAGCTGGACAAGTGGCAGCGCAGCGGCGAATACGACCGGATCATCGGCGGCGACTACCCCCGCAGGGAGGACGACGCCAATGCCAGGGTCACCGACGAGATCAAGGCGGCGGCCGAGTCCTACCGCGCGTCGTGGCAGCAGTCGCAGGACCCGTTCATCGGCGTCCTCCGCGACGTGGCCGAGGGCGCGGTCAACGCGGGCGAGCGCATCTTCAACCGCTTCTCCCGCCGCGACGGCGGCCAGGGCTGAGCACCGCCTCGCCACCGCGCGACGGATCCGCTTGATCGGCCGCGCCGGCCCGCCGCACCACGGCGGCGGGCCACCACCGGCCCAGCCGACGCCCGCCGCGAACGCGCGGGTCAGAGGAGCAGGGCGATGGCGCGGACGGCCGCCGCGCACAGCGCTACGAAACCGCCCAGAACGGCCAGCGCCCGCAGCCCTTCCCTGCGCAGATCGGGCAACCGCTGACCGATGCGCTCGATCTCCCGCCCGGTGATCCCGCCACAGAGCATCCCGAACACCACACCTGCCACGGTCACGGGCGCGGCCTGCTGCCACCAGTCGGGAGTGATCTCCCCGCCGCCGACGGCCCACAGCGCCCCGCCCGCCGCCACCGCGACGGGCACGCCGGGCCACACGACGGCGGTCGAGGCCGCCCCGGTCAGCGCGATCGGGAAGGACAGCACGCGCAGCGCCACCCGCGTACGCCGCGAGCTGCGCTTCCTGACCATCCAGTGCCCCATCCACAGGGTCCTGGTCAGCACCACGAACGCGGTCGTGATGGCGATCGAGGCGATCGGCCAGATCACCGACACCACCACGCACGGCACGGCCAGCACCGCGAGCAGCAGCAGCGCCCCGTTGCCCGCGGGCAGCGTGGTGTGCGACTCGCCGCGCAGCCCGGCGGCCTTGCGCCGGTCCTGCGTGGCCGTCCTGCTCCTGACGGCCGCCGCCGTACGCTGCCGCGACGCGGTGACCTTGGCCCGTGGCCCGGTGTTCTTGCCGTCACCTCCGGTACGCCCGCGCGGCGCCGGCACCTTGCCCTCGGCCCGGCTCCGCGCGAGCGCCGACCCTCCGCCGTCGGGCACGGCCCGGTTCCCGGACCGCCCGCTGTCCGGCACGGCCCGCCCGGACCGCCCGCTTTCAGGCGTGACCCGCCCGGAACGGTCGGGCACCGCACGCCCGGTACGCCCGTTCTCGGGCGCGGCACGTCCAGAACGCCCGCTGTCAGCACGCCCGGTACGCCCGCTCTCCGGCAGCGCCCGGCTGCCGCGCCCGCGCGGCGGCGGCACCTTGCCCTCGGCGGGCACCGCGTTGGGCCGGCTCCTGGCCCTGGCCTCGCCGCGCGGCGTGGCCGGCTCCTCGGCCGTCCTGCTGCGCACGGCCGTGCCCTTGGGCGGAGTGTCCTCCGCGGAGTCGGCGGCCCGCCCGGCGGCGGCCTGAGGCTCGGGCTCGGCCGCGCTCGTGGCCTTGGCCAGCCGCGACAGCCGATCGGCCAGCAGCGCCGCCGTGGGCCGCTTGCCCGGCTCCCTGTTGAGCGCCGCGCGCACCAGCGGCAGCAGCTCGACCGGCACGCCCTTGAGATCGGCCTGCCCGTTGAGCACCGCGTACATCTGCGCCTCGGCCGTGCCCCGCCCGAACGCCGGCCGCCCGGTCGCCGCGAACGCCACCGTCGCGGCCCAGGCGTGGATGTCGGCCGGCGAGTCCACCTGCTCGTCGGCGAAGATCTCGGGAGCGGTGTAGCCGGGGGTGCCGAGGAACGTACCGGTCATGGTGAGCCGCGTCGCGTCGAGCACCTGGGCGATGCCGAAGTCGATGAGCACGGGCCCCCGCGTGCCCATGATGATGTTGCCCGGCTTGAGGTCGCGGTGCACGACGCCGGCCGCGTGGATGATCGCCAGCGCGGCGGCGATGCCCTGCGCGAGATCGACCAGGCCGGAGACGTCGAGCGGCCCGTTCTGGCGCACCCGATCGAGCAGCGTGACGCCCTCGATGTGCTCCATCACCAGGTACGGCCGCGCGCCGTCGAGATCGGCGTCGAGCACCTTGGCGACATACGGGCTCTCGACCCTGCGCAGCGCTCGAACCTCGCGCTCCAGGCGGATGCGCGAGGTCTCGTCTTCGGCTAGGTCGTGCAGGACCTTGAGCGCGACTCGCTCACCGCGGCGGGTGGTCGCGAGGTAGACCTCGCCCATGCCACCCCGGCCGAGCCGCTCGACCAGGCTGTACGGCCCGACCTTGCCGAGCTTGCTCACCGTCCCTCCCCGCCCGGCGCGCCCATAAGGGACACAACCCTAGCGCCGGTGAGCGTGTCGCCGCGTGAGGCACGCCGAAGGTTTATCGGCGTGTGTGGTCGGAGAGCATGCTGTCGAGCCGCGCGGTGGGCTCGTCCGACAGCTGCCGACGTCCTTTCCTGCGCCAGTTGACGTGGCCGCGGCTCTCCAGCCACAGCATCAGCCGGTCGGCGCCGAACAGCACCGCGGCGGAGAAGACGAGGGCGACGACGATTTCCATGTGCCCCAGTCAAGCGACGCACCCGGCGCCGGTCAGGCCGACACGCCGACTAACCGGCCACCACCGTGCCCTCTGACGTGCGCAAATGCCCCTCACCCGTATAGATCCACTTGGTGGAGGTGAGTTCGGGCAGCCCCATCGGGCCGCGCGCGTGCAGCTTCTGGGTGGAGATGCCGATCTCCGCCCCGAACCCGAACTCCCCGCCGTCGGTGAACCGCGTCGAGGCGTTGACCGCCACCGCGGCCGAGTCGACGAGCGCGACGAACCGCCTGGCGGCCCGCTGCGACCGGGTGACGATGGCGTCGGTGTGGCCGGAACCGTAGCGCCTGATGTGGGCCACGGCCTCCTCCAGCGAGCCGACGACGGCGGCGGCGATGTCGAGCGAGAGGTATTCGGCGTAGAAGTCGTCCTCGGTGACGGGCACGACCTGCGCGTCGTAGCCGGCGACACGCTCGTCGCCGTGCACGGTCACGCCGGCCTCGCGCAGCGCGGCCAGCGCCTTGGGCACGAACGCGTCGGCGACGTCCTGGTGGACGAGGAACGTCTCGGCGGCGTTGCACACCGACGGCCGCTGCGCCTTGGCGTTGACCAGGATCTGCACGGCCAGGTCGACGTCGGCCTCGGCGTCGACGTAGACGTGGCAGTTGCCGACGCCGGTCTCGATGACCGGCACCGTGGACTCCTCGACCACCGAGTTGATCAGGGACGCGCCGCCGCGCGGGATCAGCACGTCGACCAGGCCGCGGGCGCGCATCAGCTCCTTGACCGAGTCGCGGCTCTGGCCCGGCACGAGCTGGACCGCCCCGGCCGGCACCTCGGTGCCCGCCAGTGCGTCCTGCATGACGCGGACGAGCGCGGTGTTGGAGGAGTAGGCGCTGGAGGAGCCGCGCAGCAGCACCGCGTTGCCGCTCTTGAGGCAGAGCGCGGCGGCGTCGACGGTGACGTTGGGGCGGCCCTCGTAGATGATGCCGATCACGCCCAGCGGCACCCTGAGCTGGCGCAGCTCCAGCCCGTTGGGCAGGGTCGTGCCGCGGACCACCTCGCCGACCGGGTCGGGCAGGTCGGCCACCTGGCGTACGGCCTCGGCGATCGCGGCGATCCTCGCCTCGTCGAGCCGCAGCCGGTCGACCATCGCCTCCGACGTGCCCTGCGCCCTGGCCCGCTCGACGTCCTCGGCGTTGGCCGTGACCAGCTCCGCCGCGTGGGCGACCAGGGCGTCGGCGACGGCGCGCAACGCCCGGTCCTTGGGCGCCCGCGGCAGCGGGGCCAGCTCGGCGGCGGCCTCTCGTGCCGCGCGGGCGACCTTCAGGAACTCTTCGGACATCGCGTGCTCCCCGATGGAACGTTCAGTTGTGGGATTCCAGTATGACGATGTCGTCGCGGTGGATGAGCTCGCGTTCGTATTCTGGACCGAGCGTGCTCGCCAGCTCCTTCGTCGAACGCCCGAGCAGGCCGGGGATCTCGACGGCGTCGAAGTTCACCAGCCCCCGCGCCACCACGGCGCCCTGAGGGGCGCACAGGTCCACCGGGTCGCCCGCCGCGAAGTCGCCCTCCACCGACGTCACCCCGGCGGGCAGCAGCGACTTGCGACGCCCCACGATGGCCTCCACCGCGCCGTCGTCGAGGTGGAGCCGGCCGCGCCCGGTGGTGGCGTGGGCGAGCCACAGCAGCCGCGTGCCGGGGTGCCGGCCACCGGGGTGGAAGTAGGTGCCGACGTCGGCACCGGCCAGCGCCTGGGCCGCGTGGGCGGCCGCGGTGAGCACCACGGGCACGCCCGCGCCGGTCGCGATCCTGGCCGCCTGCACCTTGGTCACCATGCCGCCGGTGCCGACAGACGCGCCGTTCTTGCCCAGCTCGACCCCGGCGAGGTCTTCGGACCCGCGGATCTCGGCCAGCCGGCGCGAGCCGCTGCGGCTCGGCGGGCCGTCGTAGAGCGCGTCGACGTCGGACAGCAGCACCAGCGCGTCGGCGTGGATGAGGTGCGTCACCAGCGCGGCCAGCCGGTCGTTGTCGCCGAAGCGGATCTCGTCGGTCGCCACCGTGTCGTTCTCGTTGACGATGGGGACGATGCCCAGCTCCAGCAGCCGGTTGAGGGTGCGCTGGGCGTTGGCGTGGTGGGCGCGGCGCATCATGTCGTCGGCCGTCAGCAGCACCTGGCCCACGCGCAGCGAGTAGCGGGCGAAGGAGGAGGTGTAGCGGGCCACCAGCACGCCCTGCCCGACGGAGGCGGCGGCCTGCTGGGTGGCGAGGTCACGCGGTCGCGCGCTCAGCCCGAGCGGGCCGAGGCCCGCCGCGATCGCTCCGGAGGAGACCAGGACGATCTGCGTCCCGGCCCGGCGCCGCGCCGCCAGCACGTCCACCAGGGCGTCGACGCGATCGACGTCGATCATGCCCTGGGGGGTGGTGAGCGAGGAGGAGCCGACCTTGACGACGACCTTCGACGCTGAGCTGATCTGTTCCCGCACGTCTGGCAGCCTATCCGCTCACACCAGGACGGACCGCATCGAGCACCACCCCCGAGAACCCACTCCACCCCCGCTCCCAGCCCCTGAACGATCTCCCGAGAACCGGCTCCATTTCCCTGGGAACCGCTTCCCCGACCGATCGTTCGAGCGCTTGCGCACACGCGTGCCCTTCTGTGCGGGCCGCACGTCGGTGCGGCCGAGCGGGGCGGGGTGCAGCGCGGGTCAGCCCAGGCGGTTGTCGGTGCCGCGCGGCCCCTGTCGTACGGACTCCGCCCGCATCGTCGGCTGCCAGTCGAAGACGTAGCCGCCCTCCATGGGCCCGATGACCACCTCAGCGCCCGCCTGGGCACCGGCCTTGGCCAGCTCCTCCTCGACCCCCAGCCGCTCCAGCCGGTCGGCGAGGTAGCCGATGGCCTCGTCGTTGGTGAAGTCGGTCTGCCTGATCCACCGCTCCGGCTTCTCACCGGTGATCTGGAACAGGTTCTCGTTGACCCGCCGCACCCGGAACCCGGCGTCCCCGAGCTGCTTGGGCCTGATGACGAGCCGCGTGGGCTCCTCGACCGGCTTGGCGGCCCTGGCCGCCGCGACCCACTCGCCCATCTCGTACGCGAGCTCCCGCAACCCGTCGTGCGTGGCCGCCGAGATCGTGAAGACCTTCAGCCCCCGCTCCTCGAACTCGGGCCTGACCATCTCGGCCAGCTCCCGCGCGTCGGGCACGTCGGCCTTGTTGAGCACGACCAGCCGCGGCCGGTCCTCGAGCTTCCCGTACGCCCGCAGCTCGCCCTCGATGACCTCGTAGTCGGTGACCGGGTCGCGCCCGGGCTCCATGGTGGCGCAGTCGATGACGTGCACGAGCATGTCGCACCGCTCGACGTGCCGCAGGAACTCGTGCCCGAGCCCCTTGCCCTCCGACGCCCCGGGGATCAGCCCGGGGACGTCCGCGACGGTGAACACGTTCTCCCCCGCGGTCACGACGCCCAGGTTGGGGATCAGCGTGGTGAACGGGTAGTCGGCGATCTTCGGCTTGGCCGCGCTCAGCGCCGCGATGAGCGAGCTCTTGCCCGCGCTCGGGAACCCGACCAGCGCCACGTCCGCGACGCTCTTCAGCTCCAGCATCACGTCGAGCGCGTCGCCCGGCTCCCCGAGCAGCGCGAACCCGGGCGCCTTCCGCTTGGTGGTGGCCAGGGCCGCGTTGCCGAGCCCGCCGTGGCCGCCCTGCGCGATGACGTAGCGGGTGCCGGCCCCCACGAGGTCGACCAGCACCTCACCGGTGGCCGCGTCCTTGACCACGGTGCCGTTGGGCACGGCGAGGATCACGTCCTCGCCGTTGGCGCCGTCGCGGTTGGAGCCCTGCCCCTGCTTGCCGTTGGGCGCCTTGCGGTGAGGGCGGCGGTGGTAGTCGAGCAGGGTCGCCGTGTTGGGATCGACCTCCAGGATGACGTCGCCGCCGCGCCCGCCGTTGCCCCCGTCGGGGCCGCCGAGCGGCTTGAACTTCTCCCGGTGGATGGAGGCGCACCCGTTCCCTCCGTCACCGGCCTTGACGTGCAGGACCACCTGGTCCACGAAGTCCGGCATGCCTTATCCCTCCATCGCCCCCCAAGGAGGCATCTCATACCCACACAACCCGGCCGCACGGCCGTACCAACACCAAAGGGGTGGATCGACGTGTCGATCCACCCCTGAAAGGTCGAAGGAGAAGGAGGAACCTTACTCCGCGACGGGAACGATGCTCACGGCCCGCCGGCCGCGCTTGACGCCGAACTGCACGTGGCCGGCGGCCAGCGCGAACAGCGTGTCATCGCCACCACGGCCGACGTTGTCGCCGGGGTGGAAGTGGGTGCCGCGCTGGCGGACGATGATCTCGCCCGCGTTGACCAGCTGCCCACCGAAGCGCTTGACGCCCAGGCGCTGGGCGTTGGAGTCACGACCGTTCCGGGTGGACGACGCGCCCTTCTTGTGTGCCATCTCTCAAACTCCCGTCAGGCCTGCTCGATACCGGTGATCTTCACCTGGGTGTACCGCTGGCGGTGACCCTGGCGCTTCTTGTAACCGGTCTTGTTCTTGTACTTGAGAATGCGGATCTTCGGGCCCTTGGTCTCGCCGAGAATCTCGGCGTTGACCGTGAACTTGCCCGCCTCGGTGGTCACGTCGCCATCGTTGACGACGAGCACCGTCGGCAGCGCTACCGAAGAGCCGACCTCGCCGGCGACCTTGTCCACCTCGAGGACGTCACCGACGGAGACCTTCTGCTGCCTGCCGCCGCAACGAACGATCGCGTACACCGCGGAACCCTTCTACTGACTCACTGTTGCTTTCGATCATCAGCCGCCTCACGGAGAGGCGGCCGCCGAATGCTGCGCCCGTCATTCGGCCGGTCTGAAACCGACGAACCGAGTAAGCGCGCCAACAGGGCACGTCACCTGACGCACCGGTTCACCAGGGTACCGGATTAACGGGCCCCTAGGCGAACCGGACGGATCGTCGGAAGCTCACCGAGTGCTACTCGGCGGACTTGGCTCGGCGCGAGCGTCGCCGCCCCCTGCCGGAAGTCTGGTTTGCCTGGTCGTCCTCAGCCGGGACGTCTTCAAGCGCACCGGTCACGGTATCACGGCCAGAGGTGTCCTTGGCCGCGGAAACCTTGTCCGAGACCGCCTTCTCGACCGCCATCTTGCCCTGCGTCCCGCGCGGCTCCGGCTTGCTCTCGACCGGCTCGGTCGAGACCAGCAGACCACGCCCGTTGCAGCACTCGCACGGCGTCGAGAACGCCTCCAGGAGTCCCTGCCCGACTCTCTTACGGGTCATCTGGACCAGGCCCAGCGACGTCACCTCGGCCACCTGGTGCTTGGTCCTGTCGCGGGCCAGGCACTCGAGCATCCGCCGCAGCACCAGGTCGCGGTTGGACTCCAGCACCATGTCGATGAAGTCGATGACGATGATGCCGCCGATGTCGCGCAGCCTGAGCTGGCGCACGATCTCCTCGGCCGCCTCCAGGTTGTTCCTGGTGACGGTCTCCTCCAGGTTGCCGCCCTGGCCGGTGAACTTGCCGGTGTTGACGTCGACGACGGTCATCGCCTCGGTGCGGTCGATCACCAGCGAGCCGCCGCTCGGCAGCCACACCTTGCGCTCCAGCGCCTTGCCGAGCTGCTCGTCGATCCGGTACGACTCGAACACGTCGCCCTGCTCGGCGTCCCACTTCGACAGCCGCTCGCCCAGGTGGGGCGCGACGTACTTGACGTACTCGTCCACCGTCTCCCAGGCGTCGTCGCCCTGCACGACCAGGTTCGTGAAGTCCTCGTTGAAGACGTCGCGAACGACCCGGATCGTCAGGTCGGGCTCGGCCGACAGCAGCTCGGGCGGGCTGGCCGACTTCGCCTTCTTCTGGATGTTCTCCCACTGCGCCGACAGCCTGGCCACGTCGCGGGCCAGCTCCTCCTCGGAGGCGCCCTCGGCCGCCGTACGCACGATCACGCCCGCGTTCTCCGGCATGACCTTCTTCAGGATGCTCTTGAGCCGGCTGCGCTCCTTGTCGGGCAGCTTGCGGCTGATGCCGGTCATCGACCCGTCGGGGACGTAGACGAGGTATCGCCCAGGAAGGCTGATCTGCGAGGTCAGCCGCGCGCCCTTGTGGCCGATCGGGTCCTTGGTGACCTGCACCAGCACCGACTGGCCCGACTTCAGCGCCGACTCGATGCGCTTCGGCTGGCCCTCCATGCCGACGGTGTCGAAGTTCACCTCGCCGGCGTACAGGACCGCGTTCCTGCCCTTGCCGATGTCCACGAACGCCGCCTCCATCGACGGCAGGACGTTCTGCACCTTGCCGAGGTAGACGTTGCCCACGTAGGACTGGCTGGCCTCGCGGTTGACGTAGTGCTCGACGAGCACGCCGTCCTCCAGCACCGCGATCTGCGTACGGTCGCCCTGACGGCGCACCACCATCATCCGGTCGACCGACTCGCGGCGGGCCAGGAACTCCGACTCGGTGATGATCGGCGGGCGCCTGCGGCCCAGCTCGCGGCCCTCGCGGCGGCGCTGCTTCTTGGCCTCCAGCCGGGTCGAGCCGCGCACGCTCTGCACGCCGTCGGTGGCGGTGTCGAGCGTCGTCGTACGTCCCGAGCGCGGCGCGCGGATGCGCACCACGGTGTTCGGCGGGTCGTCGCTGGCCGGCTCGGTGCCCTCCTCGGTGCCCCTGCGGCGGCGCCGGCGCCGGCGGCGCGAGCCGGACTGCTCCTCCTCCTGCGCCTCCTCGGCCGGCTCCTCGTCGGTCTCCTCCTCAGACTCCTCGGCGTCCTCGGACTCGTCGCGCTCACGGGTCTTGCCGCGGCCCCTGCCGCCCCTGCGGCGGCGACGGCGCCGGCTGCCGCCCTCATCCTCCTGCTCGTCGGAGGTGTCGAGGTCGGTCTCCTCCTCGGTCGCCGTCTCGTCGACGACCTCCTCGACCTCTTCCTGCTCGGGCTCGGGCTCGGGCTCCGGCTCCGGCTTGCGCGTCACGGCCGGCTTGGCCCTGCTGGGGTCGGGCGCCTGGAACAGCGGCTCGAAGATCGCCGCAGGCCGCCGGAAAGCGGTGCCTCCCGGCTCGGTCTCCCTGCGCACGGTCAGCCCGAAGGGGTCGGCGAGCAGGCTCGGCCGCACGTTGTCCTCGTCGAGGTCCTCACCGGCGGGCTCGTCGTCCAGCGGCTCGTCCTCGGGCAGGATCTCGATGATGTCCTCGTCCCGGTCGTCGACGTCCGCACCTGCCGCAATCGGCTCGGCCGCACCGTCCGCGTCGCCCGCGACCGCACCGGCCGCCTGAGCGTCCCCGCTCGGCGCCGGCTCTCCGGCCCGGCCGCCGACGCCCTGAGCGGCCTCTTCAGCCTGCGTACCGGCCGCCCGGGTGCCTGCCGCCGCCTGCGCCCCCGCGACGGGCTCTGCGCCCGTCTCAGGCCCGCCCTCGGCGGTCTCATCAGCGGCGCGGGTCCTGCTGCGGCGCGTCGAGGTGGTGCTCCTGGTACGGGTCCGCGTCGTCCGCGTACGCCCGGCCGGCGCCGCCTCAGCGTCACCTTCACCGGCCACGACGGCCGCATCACCGGCACCCACCGCGGCACCGGCATCCTGACCACTCACCACAGCACCGGCGTCCTGCGCGGCACCGGCATCCTGGCCGACGCCGCCCTGGGCACCCGCCTCATCACCGGCGGCCGTGGCCGCCCCGGCGTCCACGGCGGACTCCTCTGCCGCCGGCGCCTCGGCAGCGGCCTCCGCCTTCTTACGCGTCCTGGTCCGCTTCACCGGCGCAGGAGCCTCACCCTCGGGCAGCTCCCCCTCGGCCGCCGCCTCGGCGGCCTTCTTCGTGACCCGCCGCCGCGTCGTCGTGGCGGTGGACCGCGTCCTCGTCGTCTTCTTCGGCTTCTCTTCAGCCGCCTGAACGTTCTCGGCCGCGCTCTCCGCCACGCTCTCCGCCACGGCGGCCTCGACCGGGCTCTCCCCGGCGGCGCCATCGGCTTCGGCAGGCGTGACGACGGCAGCCGTACCGGCGGGACCGGTCGTCACCGCCGGCGTGTCGCTCGCGGAGGCGAGCAGCTCAGGCGCCGGCTCGCCCGCCGCACGCTGGACGGCCTTGACCTGCACCGGTTGCACCTCGGCCACCGAAGGCGCCGCCTGGGCGGCGACGACGGTGACCGGCGCGGACGCCGGCTCCTCTGGCAACTCCGGCGGAGGACCCGCCGGCCTGCTGGAGCGGCGACGCTTCGTCACCTGCGGCTGTTCATTTGTCTCCCCGTCAGGGCCAGTGGCCCCGGCGTTGGGCTCGTTGTCGAGCATGCGGGCGCTCTCCCGTCAGCTCCCGGGCGCGTCGCCGCGCCGCGCAGGAGCCCTCGTGTCTCGTTGTCCGCCGGCGCGCTCATCGCGAGCGCGCCGGCGCCAAGTCCTGTCAGCGGTCGTGCTCGGCTCGTGCCGGGCACATCCTTAACCGGCGACGTGCTCACCCGCCGACGCCGCCTCGCCGCCGCGCGTGTCGTCGCGGTCCAGGCCGAGCGGATCGGCAAGCGCACCAGTAGTCGCGTCGAGCGGCCCCTGCGCCAGCCTGGTCACCTCGGGGGGAACCGGCGGCGCGAAGTCGGCCACAAGGCGCAGCCCTGTGAGCACATCGTCGGGTCGAACGGCAGGCGTCATGTGCCGAACAACCATGCGCAGTATGACACACGGCTCCTCGCGCACCTGAGCTGCGGTTCTGGCTGTTCCCTCGGACACCGTGAGCCCCAGGACGGCCTCCCGCGCGTCGAAGCGACGGGGGCCCTTCTTGGTGAGGCGCTCGACTTCCACCGTGCCTGCCGCGAGGAACTTCTGCGCCGCCACCTCGGCGAGCTCGCGATCGGCACCGTACAGCCGTACCTCCCAGTCGGAGACCTCCAAGCGGTCGGCCAGCCCCCCCGGACCCGCCTCCACAACGTCGAGCACATCGAGCCCAGGCGGCAACGACGCGTCCAGGTCCTGTCTGACCTGTACGGGGTCGCACGGCGCGGTAACACCGATCTCGAGGTATTCGGCTTCGCTGGCGACGCCGGTCGGCGCCGCGCCCGCGTAGGAGATCTTCGGGTGGGGCGAGAAGCCCGCGCTGTAAGCCACCGGAATGCCGGCACGGCGGACCGCTCTCTCGACGGCCCGCGAGATGTCGCGGTGGCTGGTGAAGCGCAGGCGACCGCGCTTGGCGTAACGCACACGCAGGCGCTGCACCGTGGGCGCGGGCGGAGGCCCTTCGGGAACAGGTTTCAGAGCTTGTCGTCCTTCCCTTGTAAGAGTTCCTACGTCTCAGGATAAGCCGCCCCGGCGCGTGAACGTGTACGCCGAGACACGGCTCGCCCACTGAGCGCGCTAGACCACCGTCAGAGGAAGGAGTTTCCGCCCTGTGGGGCCGATCTGGATCTCAGTGCCCATGGTGGGACAGACGCCGCAGTCGTAGCACGGGGTCCAGCGGCAGTCCTCGACCTCGGCGCCGGAGACGGCCTCCTGCCAGTCCTGCCAGAGCCACTCGCGGTCGAGCCCGGCGTCGAGGTGGTCCCACGGAAGGACCTCGTTCTCCTCGCGCTCGCGGGTGGTGTACCAGTCGACGTCGACGCCCACCTGCTCGGCGGCCGTCATCCAGCGCTCGTACGAGAAGTGCTCGCTCCACCCGTCGAAACGGCCGCCGTCCTCCCAGACGGCCCTGATGACAGCCCCGACCCTGCGGTCGCCCCGCGACAGCAGGCCCTCCACGATGGACGGCTTGCCGTCGTGATAGCGGTAGCCGATCGCGCGGCCGTAATTCTTGTCGCTCCGCAGCGCCTCGCGCAGTGCCTTGAGCCGCCGGTCGACGGTCTCGTGGTCGGCCTGAGCGGCCCACTGGAACGGGGTGTGCGGCTTGGGGACGAACCCGCCGATGGAGACCGTGCAGCGGATGTCGCGGCTGCCGGTCGCCTCGCGGCCCGCCTTGATGACCTTTTTGGCCAGGTCGGCGATGCCGAGCACGTCTTCGTCCTGCTCGGTGGGCAGTCCGCACATGAAGTAGAGCTTGACCTGCCGCCACCCCTGCGAATAGGCCGTGGTGACGGTGCGGATCAGGTCTTCTTCGGTGACCATCTTGTTGATCACCTTGCGCATGCGCTCCGAGCCGCCCTCGGGCGCGAACGTCAGGCCCGAGCGCCTGCCGTTCCTGGAGAACTCGTTGGCGAGATCGATGTTGAACGCGTCGACCCTGGTCGAAGGCAGCGACAACGACGTGTTGCTGCCTTCGTAGCGGTCGGCCAGGCCCTTGGCGATGTCGCCGATCTCGGAGTGGTCGGCCGACGACAGCGACAGCAGGCCGACCTCGTTGAAGCCGGACTCCTTGATGCCGTTGTCGACCATCGCGCCGATCGTGGTGATCGAGCGCTCGCGTACGGGACGCGTGATCATGCCCGCCTGGCAGAACCGGCACCCGCGCGTGCAGCCGCGGAAGATCTCCACGCTGAACCGCTCGTGCACCGTCTCGGCCAGCGGCACGAGCGGCTTCTTCGGGTAGGGCCACTCGTCGAGGTCCATCACCGTGTGCTTGTGCACCCGCCAGGGCACGTCGGGCCGGTTGGGCGCGACGCGCTTGATACGGCCGTCGGCGTGGTATTCGACGTCATAGAACTTCGGCACGTAGACCCCGCCCGATTCGGCGAGCCGCATGAGCAGCTCGTCACGGCCGCCGGGCCGGCCCTCCGCCTTCCACTCGCGGACGACCTCGGAGATGGCGATGGAGATCTGCTCACCGTCGCCGAGCACGGCCGCGTCGAGGAAGTCGGCGATCGGCTCGGGGTTGAAGGCCGCGTGGCCGCCCGCGAGCACGATCGGGTCGTCCTCGCCGCGCTCGACGGCCGGCAGCGGAATGCCGGCCAGGTCGAGCGCGGTCAGCATGTTGGTGTAGCCGAGCTCGGTCGAGAACGACACGCCGAGCACGTCGAAGGCCCGCACGGGGCGGTGCGCGTCGACGGTGAACTGCGGCACGCCCTCGGCGCGCATGAGCGCCTCGAGGTCGGGCCAGACCGCGTAGGTGCGCTCGGCCAGCGTGCCCGGCAGCTCGTTGAGGATCTCGTAGAGGATGGCCACGCCCTGGTTGGGCAGCCCGACCTCGTAGGCGTCCGGGTACATCAACGCCCACCGCACGTCGGCGGAGTCCCAGTCCTTGACGGTCGAGTTGAGCTCACCCCCGACGTACTGGATGGGCTTCTGCACCTTGGGCAGCAGCGCTTCCAGGCGGTGGAAAATCGACTCGACAGGCATACGTCAAGCGTAGCGGCGCTCGGCCCCTGCCGTGTCCGCCCACCGGCCGCCACGCCGTCACGGACGCTATTCGAACGACTGTCTGCGCACCTTGATGGCCTGCAGCAACCCCACCGCGATGAGATTCGCGAAAGTGGCGGTGCCGCCGTAGGAGACGAACGGCAGCGGCAGCCCCGTGATCGGCATGATCCCGATCGTCATGCCCACGTTGATGAACGCCTGGAACGCGAACCAGCACACGATCGTGCCCGCGACCAGCGTCCCGAAGCGGTCCTCGCACTGCCTGGCGATCTTCAGCCCGCGCAGCAGCACCACCCCGAGCAGCAGCACCACCGTGACGGACCCGAGGAACCCGAACTCCTCCCCCGCCACCGTGAAGATGAAGTCGGTGTGCTGCTCGGGCACGAACCGCCCGGTCGTCTGCCCGCCGCCGAGCAGCCCCTTGCCCAGAAGCTGCCCCGACCCGATGGCGATCATCGACTGCGTGCTGTTGTAGCCGACCCCGCGCGGATCCACGCTCGGATCGACGAACGCCGTGAACCGCGCCACCTGGTACGGCTCCAGCATCTGGAAGTAGAACACCGCGAACACCGCGCCACCGGCGGCCAGCACCATCAGCGCGATGACCCGTTTCCGCACGCCCCCGACGATCAGCCCGGCCGCCGTGATGACCGCGAGCACCATCGCCGTGCCCAGGTCGGGCTGGAGCATGACCAGCCCCATCGTGATGCCGGCGGCGACGAGCGCCAGCACGACGTCTAGCCCGCGCGGCCGGTCTGTGCCCTCGGCCGGTTGCGCCAGCAGCATCGCGATGATGAGCAGCAGCCCCACCTTCGCGAACTCCGACGGCTGCACCGCGAACCCGCCGCCCAGCAGGATCCATGAGTGCGACCCGTTGATCGTCGCCCCCAGCGGAGTGATCACCAGCCCCAGCCCGACCAGCGACAGCAGGAACACCAGCGGCGCGTACGCCCGCATCGCCCGATGGTCGATGGTCGCGACCAGCCCGCACATCACCATGCCGATGGCCTCGTTGAGCAGGTGCTTCTTCACCAGCCCCGTGGACCCTGGCGCCCACGTCCTGGTGGACGACCACACCAGCAGCGTGCCGATGATGGACAGCCCGGCGACGGCGACCAGCATCAGCCCGTCGAGGCGCCGCACGGTCGAGTTCTCGCGAGCCATCCGCCGAAGGAGCGAGGGCCGCCGAATCGCCACCGAACGCGCGTTCATCCCGCCTCCCTCTCCCCGCCGCCAACCCCACTCATCCCCCGGTCACATCCCCATCGGGCAAGAACACGGGCAACCGCGCCGCCAACCACCCACCCGGCGTCCCCGACCCCAAGCCCACTCATCCCCCGGTCACCGTCCCGTCGGGCAGGAACTTGGGCAGCCGTGTCGTCAGGCGCCCGCCCGGGACCGCGGCCTTGCGCTTGATGCCGTAGATGCCCTCGTAGATCTCCCTGGCCGCCGGCGCCGCCGTCTGCGCGCCCATGCCGCCCTGGGAGACCATGACGACGACCACGAACTGCGGGTTCTTCGTGGGCGCGAAGGACGCGAACCACGAGGTGTCCTGCTTGCCCCAGACCTCCGCGGTGCCGGTCTTGCCGCCCACGCGCACCTTGTTCATCGGGAACCCGGCGAAGGCTCCCGCCGCGGTGCCGTCCTGAGCGACCTGGCTGAGCGCGTTCTTGATGTAGAGCCGCTCCTTCTCGCTCAGTGGCAGCTTGCCGACGACCGGCACCGGGATCGTACGGACGACCTTGCCGTCGGGCCGCACCTGCGCCCACCCGATGCGCGGGCTGCGCACCTTGCCGTCGCTCACCAGCGCCGCGTACGCCCTGGCCAGCTGCATCGGCGTGACGAGCACGTCGCCCTGGCCGATGGAGAAGTTGGCCGAGTCTCCCGGCCGCAGCAGGAAGCCCTCGGTGCAGTTCTCCAGCGCCAGCCGCTTGAGGAACTCGGCCCGCGCCTTGTCCTTGACCTCCGGATAGCCCCTGCGCGACCGCTCACAGTTGATCGCGCTGGTCTGGTTCCACAGGTTCTTCTTCCAGGTGCGGTCCGGGATGCGGCCCGACGACTCGCCCGGCAGGTCGACCCCGGTCGGCGAGCCGAACCCGAAGGCCCTGGCCGTGTTCGCGAAGATCTCCTTCGGCTTCTTCTTCGGATGGCGCCCGCCGTCCTTGAGGTATTGCTCGTAGGCCGCCTTGTAGAAGATCGTGTCGCACGACTTGACCAGCGCCGTGTGCATGCTGAGCGTGCCCAGCGGAATGCCGCGGAAGTTGTTGAAGGCCCGCCCGCCCACGTTGACGGAGCCGGGGCAGCCGTAGGTGCCGTTGATCGGGTAGCCGGCCCGCAACATCGACGCCACCGAAGTGATCTTGAACGTCGAACCAGGCGCGAACTGCCCGTTGATCGCCCGCGACACGAGCGGCTTGCCCGACTTCTCCGACATCAGCCACTGGTAACCGCGTGCCGAGATGCCGCCCGCCCAGATCTCCGGGTCGTAGTTGGGCGCGCTGGCCAGCGCCACCACCCGGCCGGTGCGGGCGTCGAGCACCACGGCCGCACCGCCGTCCGCCGACGGCGCCGACTTCATGGCCTTGCTCAGCGCCTTCTCGGTGACGTCCTGCACCCGCGCGTCGATGCTGGTCACCAGATGGTCGCCGGGGATCGGCGTGACCTGCTCCTCGACCCCGAGCGCCTTGCCCATGCGATCGACCTGGACCCTGCGCAGCCCGGCCTTGCCGCGCAGCGCGTCGTCGTAGACGTATTCGAGCCCGTCGCGCCCCGCCAGGTCGACCCCCGAGAAGGCGGCCTTGAGCCCCTCCCGCTTCTCCAGCTCGGCCTCGGTGACGGGCTGCAGGTAGCCGAGCATCTGCGCGCCCGCCCTGCCCAGCGGATATTGCCGTACGGGGTGGATCTCCGCCGTCACCCCGGGGAACTCCTCCTGCCGCTCCAGGATCTGCAGCGCCTCGCGGGTGTCGACCTTCTCGTCGAGCGGAACCGGCTGGTACGGCGACCCCGTCCAGCACGGCTTGCCCACCCCAGGACCGCACGGCGTGATGCGCTGCTGCAGGTCGGAAACCGGCTTGCCGAGCACCTGCGACAGCTTGCGCAGCACATGGACGCCGCCGTCCTTCATCCGCAGCAGCCGGGTCCTGTCGACCGAGACGACCAGCGCGGTCTTGTTGCGCACCAGCGGGCGGCCCCTGGCGTCGAGGATCTGCCCGCGCACGGCCGGCACGATCACCGCCCGCGTCCTGGTCTCGGTCGCCCGCGTCACGAACTCCTGCCCGCGTACGACCTGCACCTGCCACAGCCGCATCGCCAGCACGACGAGCAACGTCAGCACGATCACGTGCAGCACCAGCAGCCGGGCCCGCATCCTGGTCATGTCGAGAACCTCGCCTGTCTGCCTCGCGTCGTCAGCCAGATCACGATCGGCGAGACCAGCAGCGTGTAGACGATCGTGACCGGCACCTGCTCGGTCAGCGTGGCCATCGTCACCCGGGGGTCGGAGATCAGCCCGCCCACGGCCGCCGCCAGCAGCGGCGCCATGAGCACGCACAGCACGACGGTGGTGACCGGCCCGCCCGCGCCGCGCCCGGCGATGTAACCGACCAGGGCCAGCACGAACGCGTACTGCCCCACGAGGTGCGCGGTCGGCGGCATGACATCGACGAGCAGCCCGGTGCAGAACCCGAGCACAGCGCCCGGCGCGGCCCCCCTGGTCAAAGCGATGCCGATGACGGCGAGCAGCACCAGATCAGGCGCGCCACCACCGGGCAACGCCACCCGATTGACCAGCATCACCTGCGCCAGCAACGCCAGCACCACCGAGAACCCGCCGATCACCACGCCCCCTTCCCACGACCACGCACCCCGCCCCGGCACAACGCCCGCCGGTCACCGGCAGCCGCGAGCAGCCAGCGCCCCGCCACCGAGCCGCCTCCTCCGCAGGCCCCGTGACCACGCGGGCGCCCCGTCATCGGGCCGTCTCCTTCGCGGGCAGCACCGCGTCACGCGGGTCCCGCTTCGGCGCCTCCACCACCACACCGACCACGTCGAGCGCCGTCAGGTCGGCGTACGGCCGCGCGTAGGCGATGCGGGTCAGCTCGCCGGGCGTGGACTCCACCCGCTCGATCACCCCGATCGGCACCCCCGGCACGTACGGCCGCCAGTTCTGTGACCCGAAGCTGACGATCCGCCCGCCCCTGCTCATCGGCGCCGTCGAGTCGAGCAGCCGGAACTGCACCAGCCGCCCATGCTCCCCTACGCCATGGACGACGCCGATCTCCTTGCCGCCCTCGAGCCGCGCACCCACCGACGAGGCGGGATCGCTGACCAGCACCACCGTCGACGTACGCGAGGTGGTGTGCACCACCCGCCCCACCAGCCCGTCGCCGTTGATGACGGTCATCTCCGGCCGGACCCCGTCACTGGTGCCCACGTCGATCTGCACGGCGTCCTCGAACCCCGGCAGCCCGCGCCGCGCGATCACGCTGCCGGTGACCATCTTGTAGCCCCCCGTGCCGGCCAGCCCGATCAGCTTCTTCAGCTCCTTGGACCGATCGGCGTCGAGCTTGCCCGCCACCAGCCCGGCCCGCAGCTTCGCGTTCTCCTCCTTGAGCGTCTCGATGCGCTCCTGAGCGGCCGGCGCGGTGACGATCGCGTGCAGGAACGCTCCTACGGGCCGCACCACCACGTTGCCGAACTGCTCCGCCGTGCCGAACAGGTAGGCGCCGGCCGCCCGCAGCGGGCGCAGCGGCGAGCTGTCACCCGTGCGGTGGTCGACGGTCAGGATGACGAGTGCCGCCGCCAGCAGCACTCCCAGGATCAGCCGGGCACGGCGCGAATCTCTCATCAGTGCCGCGACTCCGGAACCAAGACCTGCTGCAGGGCCTCGAATTCCTCCGCGCACTTGCCCGACCCGATGGCCACCGAGTCGAGCGCGTTGTCGACCAGGTGGACCGGCATGCCCGTCTCCGCCTTGACCCGCTCGTCGAGCCCTTTGAGCAGGGCGCCGCCGCCGGTGAGCGCGATGCCGCGGTCCATGATGTCGCCGGACAGTTCGGGCGGGCACTTGTCGAGCGTGGTCTTGACCGCGTCGACGATCGCGTTGACCGGCTCCTCGGTGGCCTTCCTGATCTCTTCGCTGGACACGATGACGGTCTTCGGCAGCCCGCTGACCAGGTCGCGCCCGCGCACCTCCGCGTGCGACTCCTCGCCGATCGGGCAGGCGGAGCCGATGGCGATCTTGATCTCCTCGGCGGTGCGCTCGCCCAGCATCAGCGAGAACTCCTTCTTCGCGAAGGCGATCACCGCCTGGTCGAGCTCGTCACCGCCGATCCTGATCGACTGGCTGGTGACCACACCGCCCATCGAGATGATGGCCACCTCGGTGGTGCCGCCGCCGATGTCGACGACCATGTTGCCGGTCGGCTCGTGCACCGGCAGCCCGGCGCCGATGGCCGCGGCCATGGGCTCTTCGACGATGTAGACCTTCCTGGCCCCCGCCTGGTAGCCGGCCTCTTTCACCGCCCGCTGCTCCACGCTCGTGATGCCGCTCGGCACGGCGATGATGATGCGCGGCTTGGCGAAATGGCGTCGCCGATGGACCCGCTGGATGAAATATCGCAGCATCCGTTCGGTGACGTCGAAGTCTGCGATCACGCCGTCTTTGAGCGGACGGACCGCGATGATGTTGCCTGGCGTGCGGCCGATCATCCGCTTCGCCTCGATGCCGACCGCCACGATCTTGCTGGTTGCCGTGTTGATCGCGACGACTGACGGCTCGTTGAGCACGATGCCGCGGCCACGCACGTAGACCAACGTGTTGGCGGTGCCCAGGTCGACCGCCATGTCACGGCCGAGGAACGCGAGCTTGCTGCCCATGGGGAACGGAGCCCTCCGTAACGTCGTTCGCGAGTGACTACGGAATGAATTCGAATCGTAACGTGACGTACCCACCGATGCGCGCAATGAGCCATCGCGCCCGTCAAAAATCTCCAGCCCCTACCTCAACCGCAGCTTTGCCCGGATTGCACCACAACATCCGATCGGAACCTGGAACGGTCCACCCCGTGATCTCTCCGCACCCTACGGCAACCCGCCGGCAAAATCCCCGTCAGCAACATCCCGCGCTTGCGATGTCAGAACCATACGCCGCCCCGCCGACAGAAAAGCCCGCGCAGCCGGAACTGCGCGGGCTCGAAGGTGCGGATCGGTCAGAACCGGTCCGGGAAGAAGATCTTGATCTCCCTCGCGGCCGACTCGGGCGAGTCGGAGCCGTGGACGACGTTCTCGCCGATCTCGAGGGCGTGGTCGCCGCGGATCGTGCCGGGAGCGGACTTGACCGGGTCGGTGGCGCCGGCCAGCGCGCGGAAGGCCTCGATGGCCCGCGGGCCCTCCAGGACCAGGGCGACGAGCGGCCCGGAGGTGATGAACTCGACCAGCTCACCGAAGAACGGCCGCTCGGAGTGCTCGGCGTAGTGCGCCTTGGCGGTGTCGGCGTCGAGGGTGCGCAGGTCCATCGCCACGACCTTGAGGCCCTTGCGCTCCACACGGGCGATCACGTCACCGATGAGGCCGCGCTTAACCCCGTCGGGCTTGATCAGGACAAGAGTGCGCTCGGACACGTGGGGTTCTCCTTCGAACATGGGTGTGGTCGCGGCTGCAGGCACCCGCCTGGCCGCGAGGTCGCGTCGCGGGGCACGCGCCCACGCGCCGCCGTAGCAGGGCCCTCAGCTTACCGTTACCGCGCCCCTGCCCTCGTTTCCGCGGTAGCCGCTCATCCTGACCCGGCGTCCTCAGGCGACTGCCCAGGGGGAGGCACCGCCGGTTTGCCCGCCCCATCGAACGCCCCCCACTTCACGACGGGCGTCGCCACCTGCGGCGCGTCACCGTCAGTCCGGTCATCCTCAGCGCGGTCATCGTCGACCGGCGCACTGACGAGCAGCACATCACCGGGCTCGGACGGCCCCGCACAGGGCTCCTCTTGCACCGCAGGCTCATTTCCGGGCCGCCGCACCATCAGCGAAGCCAGCACGATGATCGCCACGACCAGGAACCCGCTGATCAGCGCCCACCAGTGCAACGCCCCCACGAACCCGTCGACCAGTTCCTGCGGCGACCGTACGCCGTCCAGCATCGCCATCTGCACACCCGCGCCGAGCAGGAACCCGGTCAGCACGCCCGTGCAGCACAGCGTCAGCCCGTAGACGGCCGCACCGAGCCCGACGTCCTGCAGCGCCGCCGTGATCGCGACCGCCGCACCCACGGCGAGCAGCGTGAACGGCACCGCCAGCACCATCCCGTCGGCCGACGGCACCACCAGCCGTACCGAGCAGAGCCCGCCCACCACGGCGAGCAGCCCCAGCGGCGCGAGCCACCGCCCGCCACCCCGCCCGAGCAGCCGCACCGCCACCGCGGCCGCGATCGCGAGCACCCCCGCCACCGCGTACGGCACCCACAACCCGCGCAGCCCCGGCCCGCCGAGCCCGCCCATCTCGACCAGCGTGATCTGCGCCGCGCTCGGCAGCAGCACCACGCCGACGGCCACCATCGTGTACGCCGACACCCGCCGCACCGCACCCCCGACGGACGCCAGCGCCAGCAGTCCCGCCACCGCGAGCGCCGCCAGCAGGACCACGGCTCCCGACCGCCACCCCGCGCTCGCCGTGCTGACGGCCGCAGCCGCGACCACCGCGACCGGCGCCACGGCCAGCAGCAACCGCTTCAGCTCGCCGTTCCCGAGAGGGTCGCCGTCGGGCCTGCCGAGCACCAGCCACACGACCAGATGCACCGCCGCCAGCGCCAGCGCGATGCCGGTGACCAGCGGATACGGCTGCAACGTCACCCGCCAGCTGGTCACCTCGTCGAGCGGCCACAACGCGAGCGCCTGCGCGGTGAGCAGGCTGAGCGCGAACACGCCCGCCCACAACCCGCGCAGAACCGGCGCCCGGTGCCAGGCGGCGGCGAGCGTGACGGCGATGACGGCGCCGGAACCGGCGCCGCGCAGCACCCGCACCACGCCGACGACGAGCTCCGACGCCGCGTACCCGCCCGCCGCGTCGGACAGCGCCACCACGGCGAGCGCGCCGACCAGCAGCGGCGCCGCCGGCACTCGCCGCATCAGCACCAGCGCGAGCGGCACCGCCAGCATCAGCGCGGGCAGGGCGAGCCCGTGCGTACGCATGAGCCCGGCCTGGTCGAGATCGTCCGGCAGCAGCCCGGCGACGACGGAGAGCGTGTTGGGCACCGCGACCACCGCCAGGGGCAGCGACGTCACGATGAGGAGCCCGAGCAGGATGTCGAGCGACCAGGGTCGGCTGAGGCGCGCCTGAAGCGGCGGCCGCGTGTCTGGGGGGACGGCCATACCGGCCGACTTTAGCGGGAAGTAGCGCCCTCGACACGGCGAGCGACGATAATCGCCGTGATCCACAGTGCGGCGAAGATCGCGCCGAGGAAGAACATCGTCGGTACGAGGAAGCCCGTGCAGATCGCCAGCACCTGTACGACGGTCCCCGCGACGTAGCCGAACGGCCACTTGAGCAGGCCCGCGATGACCACGCAGAGCACGGCGAGCCCGATGCCGACCGTCACCGCGAGCCCGGTCGCGACCCCGCCGCTGATCGCCACCGGCGTAAGGAGCCCGACCACGATGGCCTCCATGCCGAGCACGGTGCCGCCGAGCCTGCGCATGCCTGGGGTGACCTCGAACTTCATGGCTTTCCGTCCGCTTTGAGCAGCAGCCGCGCATCGCCCGCCGTGACGACGGACCCGGTGATGAGCACGCCGGTGCCGCTGAACTCGCCTTCGGCGTCAGCGATGCCGATGGCCTGGTCGATGGCGTCGTCGAGCCGCTCGACGACAAGGACGCGGTCTTCGCCGAAGAGCGGCACGGCCAGCGCCGCGAGCTCGTCCACCGGCATGGACCTGGGCGAGGAGTTACGCGTGAGCACCACCTCGTCGAGGATCGGCTCGAGCAGCTCCAGCAGCGCCCCGACGTCCTTGTCGCGCATCACGCCGACCACGCCGATCACCTTGGCGAAGTCGAACGCCTCGTGCAGCCCCTCCAGCGTGGCCTGCATGCCGCCGGGATTGTGCGCCGCGTCGATCACCACCGTCGGCGTACGCCGCACCACTTCCATCCGTCCCGGCGACGACGCCTGAGCGAACGCCTGGCGTACCAGATCGACGTCCAGCGGATCGTCACCGCCGGTCAGCGCCTCGACGGCGGCCAGCGCGCACACCGCGTTGCTCGCCTGGTGAGCCCCGTAGAGCGGGAGGTAGACGTCGTCATAGATGCCCTTGAGCCCGCGCAGGGTGACCAGCTGCCCGCCGATCGCCACCTCGCGGCTCATGACCCCGAACTCCAGGCCCTCACGCGCCACCACCGCGCCCACCTCGGCCGCCCGCCGCATCAGCACCTCGGCCGCCGCCAGCTCCTGCTGCGCGAACACCGCGGTCTGCCCCGCCTTGATGATGCCCGCCTTCTCGGCGGCGATGCTGGGGATGTCGGGCCCGAGCCGGTCGGTGTGGTCGAGCGAGATGGGCATGATGACGGACACCATGCCGTCCGCGACGTTCGTCGCGTCCCACGACCCGCCCATGCCGGCCTCGATCACCGCGACGTCGACGGGCGTGTCGGCGAACGCCGCGAACGCCATCGCCGTCAGCAGCTCGAAGAACTGGATCCGCCGCCCCTGGGTGTCGGTCAGCTCGACGTACGGGATGACCTCCTCATAGACCTGCGCGAACCGCTCCTCGCTGAGCGGCTCTCCGTCCACCGTGATGCGCTCGCGCATCGACACGAGATGCGGGCTGGTGAACCGCCCCACCCGCAGATTGCGCTCCCGCAACAGCGCCTCGGTCAGCCGCGCCGTGCTCGTCTTGCCGTTGGTGCCGGCGATGTGTATGACCGGGTACGCCCGCTGCGGCGAGCCGAGAAGGTCAAGAAGGGCCGCGATCCGATCGAGCGTCGGCTCGAAATCCCACTCGACGCCACGATCCATGATCGCGCGTTCTACCGCACGATAATCCACCCCTCAACCCTACTGACCCCCCACAGCAGTCCGTACGCCCCCACCCCGGCGCCCGGTCCCTGGAAAAGCAAAAGGCCCGGCCTCACCTCGGCTCGAGCCTTCACCCCAACAACAACCACCACACGTCCCAGGACACCGCCTAACCGCCGACCGCCCCGAATACAAACACTGACGGAACCCCGAGAACCGGCACCAGCGCCAAAAGCCGACACCACCCGAAAAGACTGCGCCCCCCGAAGACCGCCGAATATCCCGGACACGCGGGAAAAGGGGTCTGGACATGCGGAAAGGGCCCCAACACCAGAACCTGGCGTTGAGACCCTTCCCTTGAAAGATTGTGCGGCGGTGACCTACTCTCCCACACCCTCCCGAGT